>JAEWFT010000044.1 GCA_023388715.1 Pseudomonadota bacterium | reverse complement strand
CATCGACCCGAAGTCGCTCGAGGTCACCGGCATCCGCCTCGACCATCCGCTGCGCGGCGCCCTGCCCGAGCGCGAGGGCCTGGACAAGGTATTCGCGCCGGTGCGTGCAGCGGTGAAGAAGCACGGCTGCCAACGCGCGATCCTGGTCGGCCACAACGCGCACTTCGACCTCAACTTCCTCAATGCGGCGGTCGCGCGCGTGCAGCACAAGCGCAACCCGTTCCACCCCTTCAGCGTGTTCGACACGGTGACGATGGCGGGCATGGCCTACGGCCAGACCGTGCTGGCGCGGGCGATGGTGGCGGCCGGGTTCGAGTGGGACCCGCGTGAGGCGCATTCGGCGATCTATGACACCGAGCAGACCGCGCGGCTGTTCTGCGCGATCGCCAACACCTGGCCGGCGGCTGCTACGGAGTCGTGAGCTTCAGGCCGATGATGCCGACGACGATCAGCCCCAGACTGGCCATCCGCCCGGCGTTGGCCGGCTCACCCAGCAGCACGATGCCGAGGATCGCGGTGCCCACCGCGCCCACGCCCACCCAGATCGCGTAGGCGGTCCCCACCGGCAGCCCCTTCATGGCGATGCCGAGCAGGCCCATGCTCACTGCCATCGAGAGCCCGGTGCCCACGGTCGGCCACAGCCTGGTGAAGCCGTTGGTGTACTTCAGCCCGATCGCCCAGCCGATCTCGAACAGGCCGGCCAGCAGCAGGATCACCCAATTCATCCAACACCTCCATCCGCGTTGGTGGGGCCGTCCCCGGATGCGATGCAGAGGCGGGGTCGTCCCCGCTTGCCAGGTCAGCGCTGGTAGTCCGACCGGTCCGTATCAGTCCGGCGGCTGGATGCCGTGCCGGCGCAGGATCGGCCGCAAGCGCTCGAGCGGGATCGCCTCCACCGTCACCCCGTTCGCGCGCTCGGTGGTCGCCATCAGCAACGCGTTGTAGACAGCCTCCTCCACGGCTTCCACGCTGGCCTGGAAGACCGCGCTCATGCCGTCGTTGGCCAACTCCGCGCCCTGCACGCGCGGCGCGCCAAACGTGCGGCGGACGTCTGCCGCGGTCGAAAACGCGATAGCGTAATCGCCGCTGCCGTTGGACGCCGAGCTGCCGGTACGGCCGATCCCCATCATCGCGCGCGACGCCACGCGGCGCAGGTTGCGCTCCGACAAGGGCGCGTCGGTCGCGATCACCACGATCACCGAGCCGTCGCCCCGCTCCTGTTCACGATCACCGGCCACCACGTCGCGGAAGGCATGGCGCCCCAGCTCGATGCCGACCGGCGCCCCGCCCATCTGCAGCACACCGCCGTAATTGCTCTGCACCAGCACGCCCACCGTCCAGCCGCCGAGTGCCGCCGGCAGCTTGCGCGACGCCGTGCCAATGCCGCCCTTCCAGCCGAACGCCTCGGTGCCGGTCCCGGCGCCCACGCTGCCTTCGGCCACCGGGCCGCCGCGCGCCTGCTGCAACGCCTGCTCCACCGCCTGCGCGGTGACGGGGCGACTGCGGATGTCGTTGAGGCCGCCATCGTTGGTCTCGCCGACCACCGGGTTGATCGAGCGCACGTCCTGCATACCCGGCTGCCGCAGCAACCAGTCGGTCATCGCATCGGCGGCCTTCCACACGCAGAGGGTGCAGGTGAGCAGGATCGGCGTTTCCAGTTCGCCCAGTTCGGTGACCTGGGTACTGCCAACGAACTTGCCGAAGCCGTTGCCCACGGACACGGCCGCCGGCACCCGCGACAGGTAGGCATTGCCAGGATGCGGCATGATCGCGGTCACGCCGGTGCGCACGCGGTCGCCCACGCGCAGGGTGGCGTGGCCAACGCGGACGCCGTCGACGTCGGTGATCGCGTTGTGCTCGCCGGGCGCGAAGATGCCGGGCGCAAGGCCCAGCGCGCGCGCCCTGACGCGGGGCTCCGGCGCCGCAGCGGCCGCGGGCGCCAGTGCCGAGGCGACCAGCAGTGCGGCCACCAGCACCCCCGGCAGCACGCGCAGCGGGTTCACGCGCGGGCTGCCCGCTGGCGCACCGCTTCGAACAGCGCCACGCCGCTGGCCACCGACACGTTGAGGCTCTCGAAGCCACCGGGCATCGGGATCTTGGCCAGCTGGTCGCAGGTCTCGCGGGTCAGCCGGCGCAGGCCCTCGCCCTCGCTGCCCATCACCAGCGCCACGTTGCCCTTGAGGTCGAGCTTGTACAGCGACGCATCGGCTTCACCGGCGAGCCCGTAGATCCACACACCGAGTTTCTGCAGCTCGCGCAGCGTGCGCGACAGGTTGGTGACGCTGAACACCGGCAGCGTGTCGGCCGCGCCGGCCGAGGTCTTGCGCACGGTGGCGTTGACCTGCACCGCCTTGTCCTTCGGAAACACCACCGCGGTCGCACCGGCCGCCGCCGCGCTGCGCAGGCAGGCCCCGAGGTTGTGCGGATCCTGCACGCCGTCCAGCACCAGCACCAGCGCTTTGCCTTCGGCGGCTTCGATCAGCGCCGGCAGTTCATGCTCGTCCCAGGTCCTGGCGGCCGCATAGCGCGCCGCCGCGCCCTGATGACGCACGCCGCCGGCCACGCCATCCAGCGCCTGCTGCGCGACCCGGCGCACGTCGATGTCCTTGCGCCGCGCCTGCTGTTCGATCTCGACGATGCGCGGATTCTTGCCGCCGGCTTCCAGGAGCACTTCGCGCACGTGTTCGGCGTCGTGCTCCAGCGCGGAAGCCACCGCGTTCAGGCCGACGATCCATTGGGCTTGCTTGCTCATGCGCCTATTGTGCCCGAGCGACGCGAATGGCCGCACGATCCGCGGCGCGACGTTGTACCCGAAGGCACACGACTCCCGGGGCATCCATGATTCGACCGTCCTTAAAGTTCGCAACTCCGCTGTTCTTGCTGGCCGCGATGGCCTCACCAGCCTTGGCGGAAAGCTCGATCACCCGCACCACGCCGGCCGAGTCCGCCGTCGATGCGGTGTTCAAGCGCTACGACCGCAAGGACACGCCGGGTTGCAGCGTGGCGGTGATCGACGATGGCAAGGTGCTGCTGAAGAAGAGCTACGGCATGGCCGACCCATCGCTGGGTGTGCCCCGGACCAGCGCCACCAGCCACTGGATCCCGTATTCCGAAGCGCGGGTGTTCGTGGCGCTGGCGGTAGCGATGCTGGCGCGTGACGGCAAGCTCACCCTGGACGACCCGATCCGCCTGCATATCCCGCAAGTCCCCGCCTATGCCTCCGCGGTGACCGTGCGCCAACTGCTCCACCACACCAGCGGATTGGCCGACTATGGCGTGCTCGATCCCGGCTTCGATTCCATGTGGTCGCGGGTGTCGGAGGACGAGTTCTTCCGCGTGCTGACGCGCTGGAACAAGCTCGGGTTCGCACCGGGCACGGCGAAGATGTACAGCAATACCGACTATGCGTTGCTGGAAATGCTGGTGGCGCGGGTCAGCGGTGGCTCTCTCCACGATTACCTGCACGGCAAGCTACTGGCGCCGTTGGGGATGGCCAGCACCCGGATCGGCGCCGACCAGGCGATCGTCCACCCGGGCCATACCCTGTTCCACAACCCCCGCGGGGACGGCTTCCAGCGGATTTTTCCCTATCGCACCTCGCCGGTAGGTGGCATTTCGGTCACCACCAGCCTGGATGACCTGATCCGCTGGGAACGGGCCTTGCGTGACCCCGCATCAGGCATCGCGTCACTGATGAAGCAACTCGAAGCAGGCGCGTCGCCTGCTGGCGATGACGACCAGGGGTATTCGTTCGGGGTGTACCCGCGCACTTACCGGGACTTGCCGCTGGTGGAGTATCGGGGTGTCAGCGGCTACCCCTACCTCGTGCAGATCCCGGGCACGCAGCTTTCAGTCGCCACGCTATGCAACGTGTATCCGGGCATGGAGAGCTTCGGTGCGGAGGTGGCCAGGTTGTATGCCGCGCCGCCTGCCGCCGCCACCGACGCCGCCGCTGCCCCCAAACGGATACTTGGCCCACCCATGGACGTGCCCGCCGCCGAACTCAAGCGCTTGGCGGGCGAGTACTACGACGTGAAACAGCAGGCGTTCCTGGACGTAACCCTCGATGACGGCAAACTTGCAATCGTCCCGCGGGGCGGACGCTCTTTGCCGCCTCTCGTGCCGCTCGGAAACGGCCA
The DNA here is from genome assembly GCA_023388715.1 of Pseudomonadota bacterium. GTDB lineage: Bacteria > Pseudomonadota > Gammaproteobacteria > Xanthomonadales > Xanthomonadaceae > Thermomonas. The sequence goes on along the minus strand of JAEWFT010000044.1, from coordinate 19,409 downwards.
ATTCAAGGCCACGCTCAACGAAGACATCTTCGTGATCGAGTTCAAGGAGGTGGACGGCGACATGACGGTGTCGTCGTGGGACGTGACCAACAATGAATCGGGTGGCAACACCTACCGTCGCTGGACGCAATGGACGCCCGACGCCGCCGCGTTGCAGGGTTACTCCGGTACATATATCGGCGATGACGTCGACGCGATCCTGCACGTCCGGACGCAGGATGGCAGGGTGGTCGTCGCCAGCCGCGGATTTGCCGAGGCCGCGCTGACCCCATCGGACAAGCCCGACGGGTTCTTCGGATTGGACATCTATCGCAGCACCCGTTTCGAACGCGATGCATCCGGGCGCGTCATCGCGATGGTCCTGGATGCCACTCGGGTGAAGGGGATCCGCTTCACGCGAAAGTAAGCGGAAAGGCCGGCGACACACCCGCCGGCCTCCCACTGCAGCATCAGTACTTCTGCTTTTTCCGCTTGGCCGGCTTGCCGCGTTCCGGCATCGGCATCGGTGCCGACGCGGCGCCTTCGTCCTCGACCAGGCGGAAATCGATCTTGCGATCCTCCACGCTGGCCTTCAGCACCACGATCCGCACCCGGTCGCCCAACCGGTACTCGCGCCCGCGGCGCTCACCGGTCAGCGTCTTGCGCACCGCGTCAAAGTGGTAGAAGTCCCGTGCCAGCTGGGTGACGTGGACCAGCCCATTGACCAGCGAATCGTCGAGCTCGACGAACAACCCGAAGCTGGTCACGCCGCTGATGGTGCCGTCGAACTCCTTGCCGACGTGCTCTTCCATCCAAGCCGCGCGATAGCGCTCGTCGACCTCGCGCTGCGCCTCGTCGGCGCGCCGCGAGCGCTCGGAGGACTGCAGGGAAAGCGCGGCCATCTGGTGCGGGGAATAGACGTACGTGTCGGGCTTGCCACCGGCCAGTGCATGCTTGATCGCACGGTGCACCAACAGGTCCGGGTAGCGACGGATCGGCGACGTGAAGTGGGCGTACGCCTCCAGCGCCAGGCCGAAGTGGCCGATGTTTTCGGGCGCGTACACCGCCAGCGACTGGCTGCGCAGGATCACCGATTCCAGCAGGGTCGCGTCGGGGCGCTCGCGGATCTTCTCCAGCAGCGCGCGCAGGTCCTTCGGGCGCACCTTCGGCCACGGAGGCAGCCGCAGCTGGAATTCCTTGAGGAACTCCCCGAGGTCCGCGTATTTGGATTCCGGCGGCTTGTCGTGGTCGCGGTAAGGGGCCGGCACCCCCGCTTCCAGCAGGAACAGCGCCGCCTGCACGTTGGCCGCGATCATGCACTCCTCGATCAGCTTGTGCGCGTCATTGCGGACCAGCATTCCGGCTTGGGTGACCTCGCCCTTGGCGTCCAGCACGAAACGCACTTCGCTGCTCTCGAACTCGATCGCGCCGCGCTTCGCCCGCGCCTTGTCCAGCACCTTGTACAACGCGTGCAGGGAGCGGATCTGCGGCAGCAGCGGCCCGACCTTGGCCAGCGCCGCGGCATGGTCATCCTCGGGGATCCCGTCGCCCACCACGTTCCAGACATCGGTATAGGTGAGGCGTGCATGGGAATGCATCACCGCCTCGTGGAAGCTCGCGCGGGTCACCACGCCGTCGCGGCCGATCTCCATCGCGCAGACGAAGCACAGGCGGTCGACCTCGGGCTTGAGCGAACAGATGCCGTTGCTCAGGGTCTCCGGCAGCATCGGTACCACGAAGCCGGGGAAGTAGACCGAGGTCGCGCGCTTCTGCGCCTCGTCGTCCAGCGGCGTTCCCGGGCGCACGTAATGCGAGACGTCGGCGATCGCCACGATCAGGCGGAAGCCGTCGCGGGTGGCTTCGCACCAGACGGCGTCGTCGAAGTCCTTGGCGTCCTCGCCATCGATCGTCACGAGGGGCACCGCGCGCAGGTCGAACCGGCCCTGGATCTCGCCGGCCTGCACCTCCAGCGGCACCGCGGTCGCCTGGGCCAAGACTTCCTCCGGGAACACATGCGGGATGTCGTGGCCGTGGATCGCCGCTTCCACCGCGTGCGAGGCGGTCAGCTTGTCGCCGAGCACCGCCAGGATCTTCCCGATCGGCGGGCGATGGGAGTCCGCCGGCTTGGTGATCTCCGCCACCACGAGCTGCCCGTTGCGCGCCTCGTTGCGGGCATCGGCCGGGATCATCAGGTTGCGCTGCACGCGCTTGTCGTCGGGCACCACGTAGCCGATCCCGGCCTCTTCGGTATAGCGGCCGATCAGGCGCGTCAGGCGACGTTCCAGCACCTCGACGATGGTCCCCTCGCGGCGCCCGCGCTGGTCCATGCCGGTGACGCTGGCGAGCACCCGGTCGCCATGCATCACCTTGCGCATTTCATACGGAGGCAGGAACAGGTCGTCGCCGGCCCCGGCGTCGGGACGCAGGAAACCGAAGCCTTTTTCGTTGGCGATCACCGTGCCCGGCACCAGGTCGGCGCGCTGCGCGGGCACGAACCCGCCGCGGCGGTTCTGCAGCAGCTGGCCGTCGCGCAACATGGCTGACAAACGCTTCTCCAGCGCATCGAATCGATCCGGCGCGGAAAGCGACAGCTTGTCCGCCAGGGCGTCGGCCGTCATCGGGCCGTCGCTGGCCGCAAGCACGGCCAGGATCATTTCACGGCTGGCGATGGGTTGTTCGTAACGGCGCGCTTCGCGCTGGGCGTGGGGGTCGACCCCGGGAGCGACGCCAGGCGCGGAGCGCGTCCCCTTCCCGGCGGCAGGCATCAGGTGGGGCTCGGGCATCCATGGAGGCAGCGTCGCGCCCCCACGCGCCGGTTTTCCGCTGCGCGCCGTTGATTTCGCAGCACCTTTGCCGCCCGCGCCCTTGCGGCCGCCCGTCGTTGCACCGCCGCTGCCGGCGCCCTTGCCGCGGCCACCGCCGCGCTTGCTGGTGGGTTTGTTCATCTTTCGATGGTAGCCGCTTCGCTCGTGCATGCTGCGTGCGCGCGGGGCGTTGACAAGCCTGCAGCCAATGCCCAGAATGCGCGGCTCCGGACGCCCAGGTGGCGGAATTGGTAGACGCACTAGTTTCAGGTACTAGCGGGTAAAACCGTGGAGGTTCGAGTCCTCTCCTGGGCACCAGTTCGGACAATCCGGAGCGCAACCACGCTCCCACGCACGACGCTTAAACCCGCCCTGGTGGCGGGTTTTTCCGTTTCTGGGCCCATCGCGCCTGCTCCGCTTTCGGATGGCTGGCCAACACCACTTCCCCGAATCGGGACGCTTCTTACGACGCTCCGCGCGTCATCATCGATGGTGTCAATCCCGATTGCGCTACGCATTCACGCCGCGAACTCTGCACGCATGCGGTCGTTCGTTCAGTAATCCCACGCTCATCGGGTAGATAGGCAGCAAGGCCACGCTGTTTTTCGACGCTTAGCGTCACATCCATTCTCAGTGAGTCCTCCTCCAGTCCATTATTGTTAAGCCTCCATTAACGGCATATAGTCGGCCAGCCGTCGCGCACGACAGGCGGGGGATCGACGTTTCCAATCACACGTGCCTGTATGGGAGGGGCACTCGGATGACCAAAGACCGATACATGAAAGGCTTGAAGCGCAGCGCGCTGACCCTCGCGCTGGGCATGTGCTTCGTTGGCGCGGCGATCGCGCAGTCCTCGTCCGGTGGCCTGCGCATCAGCCTCACCGGCAACTCCGGCCAGCCGCTTGCCGGCGCCACCGTGAAGGTGAGTTCCCCCTCCAGCCTGGTGGCGAAGACCGGCGTCACCGGCGCCGACGGCAGCGTCAACCTGGTCGGCCTGGATCCGGCGACCAACTACACGGTCGAGGTGATCGCCCCCGGCTACAACAACTTCAGCGCCAGCAACGTGGCGGTGGTCAGCGGCAAGAACCTCAGCGTGGGCTATTCGCTGGGGGTGACCAGCCTGGATGCGGTGGTCGTGACCGGCAGCAACCTCGCTGCGGTCGACACCACCTCCGCTACCGTCGGCACCACCCTGACCCTGGACATCGTGGAGTCGCTGCCCACGGGACGCAGCTACCAGAGCTACCTGCAGATCGTGCCGGGCGTGAAGCCCAGCGCGGGCGGCAACCCTTCCTCCAAGTCGGGCGTGAACTACGCCGACATCGGCGGCGCCGCCGGCACCTCCACCGACAACGTCTATTACCTGGACGGCGTCGACGTCACCGACCACCAGACCGGCACCTTCGGCGCCAACTTCAACTCCGAGATCATCCAGGAGCAGCAGGTGCTGACCGGCGGCGTGCCCGCCGAGTACGCGGGCGGCTCGGGCCTCATCTCCAAGGTGATCACCAAGTCGGGCGGCAACGAGTTCCACGGCTCGGTCAACTACTACCTGCAGAACGACAACCTGGTCGCCAAGGACAAGCACAACACCTCGGGCGGCTTCTCCACCTACGACACCGCGCTGACCCTGGGCGGCCCGATCATGCGCGACCGCCTGTGGTTCTTCGGTTCGTTCCAGAAGAAGTTCCGCGAGGACGACGTCCTTGACGGCGCGACCGGCAACTACTTGCGCACGGTGGAGAACGACGCCGAGTACGCCTTCTTCAAGGCCACCTGGCAGTTGACCGACAACGACCGCTTCACCGGGACCTTCTTCAACGATCCCACTGAGATCAGCGGCTCGCGCAGTGCCACCACGCTCAACAACCGCGACTTCGCGCAGAAGCAGGGCGGCGACAACTACAAGCTGGAGTACACCCGCGACTGGGAGAACCTGCAGCTGAACATGTACGGCTTCACCCATGAGGGCGAGGTCTCGCAACTCCCGGCGGTCAGCAACGTTTCCCTGAACAACGTCGCCTTCAAGGGAATCGCCAACACGCTTGCGGATCGCGCGCAGGGTGGCGGCGGCACGGCGCTCATCACCGAGCGCAACCGCGACGAGTTCGGCATCAGCCTCGAATACTGGCTGGACACCGCGTTCGGCAGCCACAACTTCAAGGCCGGGTTCGTCAACACCGAGAACGAGTATTTCGAGGACTCGCGCATCACCGGCGACGGCGCGCGCTACAGCTCGATCGCGCTGGGCAACCGCGGCGTGAGCTTCGCCGAGTTCGTCGGCTCCGGCTGGGCCGGCACGCGCTCGGTCGTCTCCGGGGACATCGCGCGCATCATCGGCAGCACCGGCGGCTTCGGCATCGCCAATGCCAGCGCCGCCGACAAGGCGTACTTCACCGCGCTGCTGGACAGCAACCGCGACGGGCAGGTGGACGCGGCGGAAATCAACGCCTACCGCTTCAACAGCACCGCCGGCAACCCAACCGGGCAGGTCAACAACTACCGGATCGTGGAAGTCAGCGCGGCGCCGTACACCGTGCAGAGCAAGGGCAAGACGTTCTACCTGCAGGACACCTGGACGCTGGACCAGTGGACGGTCAACGCGGGCGTGCGCGCCGAGGAGTGGACCCACTTCGACTCCAAGGGCGACCAGTCGGCCAAGTTCGACTGGGAATTCGCGCCGCGCATGAGCGTTGTCTACGACCTGCGGGGCGACGGGCGCAGCAAGGTCTGGGGCTTCTACGGCCGCTACTACGACCCGATCCGCACCAACATGTCGGATTTCGCCGGCAACCTCACCGGCCCGGAGCTGCATGAGCAGATCTACCTCGGCGACCGTTGGCTCACCTTCCGCAGCCGCGGCGGCCCGAAGACGCCGGATGCGCTGTTCGCGCCGTCGACCAAGACGCCGTACACCGACGAGTTCCTGCTGGGCTTCTCGACCACGTTCCGCGAGGACATCAGCCTGTCGCTCACCGCCACCAAGCGGCGCACGCGCGACATCCTCGAGGATTACGACCTCACGCTGTACTCCGACCCGACGCTCAACAGCCTCGAGCTGGACCCGGTCTATTCGAGGACCAACCCGACCCAGCAGATCGGCTGGACGCCCGCCAACTACGGCTATGCGGACAAGAACTCGCCCTACTACCTGCCGTATGCCTACTTCGGCTACGACGGCAAGCCGAACTCGAACTACGTGATCGGCACCCTCAAGGGCGGCAAGCGCAACTACATGGGTTACGAGGTCACCCTGCAGAAGTTCAAGACCGAGCGCTGGCAGGGCATGCTGTCCTACACCTACAACGACGCTTCGGGCAATACCAACTCGGACTCCAACGCCGACTTCCAGGGTGACTGGCTGGCGCTGGACCCGCGCGCGCCGAACGTGTTCGGGCCGCAGGCGGGCAACATCAAGCACCAGTTCAAGGCGTTCGGTTCCTATGAGTTCGACTGGGGCCTGGAGGTTTCGGGCATCTTCAACTGGAACAGCGGCCTGCTGTACACCACTTCCCAGCTGATCTCCGGACGCTGGCTGCCGATCATGGAAGACTCGGATACCACCGCGACGGGTCCCGGCGGCCTGCCGATCCTGGCACCCGGGTACATCAACGGCGGCATGTGGGACACCTGGGTGGCACCCGGGATGGTAGCTGCCAACACCGGTCCCTCGTACTACACCTTTGACATGCGCTTTGCCTACGACTGGAAGCTGCCGCGCGGCAAGCTGGAGTTCTTCCTGGACGTGTTCAACGTCCTCGACCGGCAGTCGCCGATCACGGAGATGGGGCTGCTGGCCGGCAACGGCACGTATGCCTTCGGCGAGGCGACCTCCTGGGTCGCGCCGCGTCGCGCCTACCTCGGCGTGCGCTACTCGTTCTGACCGACCCGACGCGTTCTCTCCCTTGCCGGCGCCCTGCGCCGGCATTTTTTTTGCGGCGCGTCGGCGCCAGTGGCAGGCTGGCCGCGCTGCAGGCCCTCGTCAGTGGGGATCGGCGGTTACGACGCCGCCCCAGCCGGCGGCTGGTACTCCAGCCGCAGCGCACCCACGTGCGCCATGGCCGCCGCGAGCGCGCCTTCCTGTTCCGGCTCCGCATCCACCAGCACCAGCAGGCGCCCTGCCGCGATCTCGTCCTCGAACTGCTGGCGCACCGGGTCGGGCAGGGCCGATCCCATCAGCGCCGACGACCAGCCACCCACCAGCGCACCGATCGCGCCAATCGCGGCCGCGCCGGCCACCGTAATCCCGATCGGGGCGACGACCATCGCTGCCAGGCCCGCCAGCAGGCCGGTGGCGCCGCCCAAGCCCATGCCGCGCACGGCGGCGGGAATCGCATCGGTATCGGCCTCCTTGAACGTGTCCGGCACGTGCTCCAGCTCGATGTCGGAGCGCGCCACCAGCGAGACGTGATCGCTGTCGAAGCCCGCGCCCGCCAGGGCCTCGAGGGCGCTGCGCGCGTGGGCCAGGTCGCGGGTGCTGTACACGTGGCGGGTGGTCATACGGAGCCTCCGGCGGGTATCGGCGTCCACCGTGACCCAGCCCGGGTGAAGCCGGCGTGGTACCGGCGTCCGCGGGCCGCGCCCGACTTAGAATGGCGGGATGACCGACCCCAGCATCCGCCCCGCCTTCCACGGCTTCGAACAGATCCCGCTGCGCGAGTACGCCGAGCGCGCCTACCTCGACTACTCGATGTACGTGGTGCTCGACCGCGCCCTGCCCTTCATCGGCGACGGCCTCAAGCCGGTGCAGCGCCGGATCGTGTACGCGATGAGCGAACTGGGCCTGGCGGCGACCGCCAAGCCGAAGAAATCCGCGCGCACCGTGGGCGATGTCATCGGCAAGTACCACCCGCACGGCGATTCGGCCTGCTATGAGGCGCTGGTGCTGATGGCGCAGCCGTTCTCGTACCGCTATCCACTGATCGAAGGCCAGGGCAACTTCGGTTCCAGTGACGACCCCAAGTCGTTCGCGGCGATGCGCTACACCGAATCCAAGCTCTCCCCGATCGCCGAGGTGCTGCTCGGCGAGCTGGGCCAGGGCACCGTCGACTGGGACCCCAACTTCGACGGCACCCTCGAGGAGCCGACCTGGCTGCCGGCGCGATTGCCGCACCTGCTGCTCAACGGCACCACCGGGATCGCGGTGGGCATGGCCACCGACGTGCCGCCGCACAACGTCGGCGAGATCGTCAGCGCGTGCGTGCGCCTGCTGGACGACCCCGACGCCAGCGTCCGTGACCTGTGCGAGCACGTGCGCGGGCCGGACTACCCCACCGCGGCCGAGATCATCACCGCGTCCCCCGACCTCCAGGCGATGTACGAAACCGGCCACGGCTCGGTGCGCGCCCGCGGCGTCTTCGTCAAGGAAGGCGGCAACATCGTGATCACCGAGCTGCCCTACCAAGTCAGCCCGAGCAAGATCATCGAGCAGATCGCGACCCAGATGCGGGCGAAGAAGCTGCCGTGGCTGGAAGACATCCGCGACGAGTCCGACCACGCCAACCCGACCCGGATCGTGCTGGTGCCGCGCAGCAACCGGGTGGATGCCGAGCAGCTGATGGGCCACCTGTTCGCGACCACCGACCTGGAGCGCAGCTACCGGGTCAACCTCAACGTGATCGGGCTGGACGGGCGGCCGCAGGTGAAGAACCTGAAGCTGCTGCTGTCGGAGTGGCTGACCTTCCGCCAGGACACGGTGACCCGGCGGCTGAAGCATCGCCTGGACAAGGTCGAGCGCCGCCTGCACCTGCTGGAAGGCCTGCTGGTCGCGTTCCTCAACCTCGACGAGGTCATCCGGATCATCCGCACCGAGGACGAGCCGAAGGCGGCGCTGATCGCACGCTTCGCGCTGTCCGAGGAGCAGGCCGACTACATCCTCGACACCCGCCTCAAGCAGCTGGCGCGTCTGGAGGAAATGAAGATCCGCGGCGAGCAAGACGAGCTGGACGCCGAGCGCGACCGCCTGATCGCGATCCTTGGCAGCAAGGCCAAGCTGAAGAAGCTGATCAAGGACGAGCTGCTGGCCGACGCCAGGAAGTTCGGCGACGCGCGCCGCAGCCCGCTGGTGGCGCGAGGCGCCGCGCAGGCCTTGGCCGACACCGACCTGGTCCCGAGCGAGCCGATGACCGTGGTGCTAAGCGAAAAGGGGTGGGTGCGCGCGGCCAAGGGCCACGAGATCGACGCTGCCACCCTCGGCTACCGCGATGGCGACGGCCTCCTGGTCGCGGTGCGCAGCCGAAGCACCCAGCAGGTGGCCTTCCTCGATTCGGCAGGGCGCAGCTATTCCACCGCGGTGCACACCTTGCCCAGCGCCCGCGGCAATGGCGAGCCGCTGACCGGCCGCTTCACCCCGGCGCCCGGCGACAGCTTCCAGTCCATGGCCACCGGCGATGCCGACACGCGGCTGGTGATCGCCTCGTCGCTGGGCTACGGCTTCGTCACCCGCTTCGAGAACCTCACCGGCCGTAACAAGGCCGGCAAGGCCCTGCTGTCGCTGGGCGAAGGCGGCAAGGTGCTGCAGCCGGCGCCGGTGAGCAGCATCGAAAGCGACCGCATCGTCGCGGTGACCAGCGCCGGCCACGTGCTCGCATTCCCGCTGGCAGAGCTGCCGGAACTCGACAAGGGCAAGGGCAACAAGATCATCGAGATCCCCAAGGCCAAGCGCGGCACCGAGAAGGTGGTGGCGATCGCGGTGGTGCCGCCCACCGGCAAGCTGCAGGTGCGGTCGGGCGCGCGCACGATGACGCTGTCGTTCAAGGAGCTGGAGGCCTATCTCGGCGCGCGGGGCTCGCGCGGCGGGCTGTTGCCGCGTGGCTGGCAGAAGGTGGATGGACTAGCCGTCGAATGACGGGTTGGTAAGAACGGAAGGAGCGCTGGATGGATCCCGATTTCTGGCATGAACGCTGGCAGGCCGGGCAGATCGGCTTCCACCAGGACGCGCCGACGCCGCTGTTGCTCAAGCACTGGCCGACGCTGGGCGTGTCGCCCGGCGCCACGGTGTTCGTGCCGCTGGCAGGCAAGTCGCGGGACATGGCGTGGTTCGCGGCGCAGGGCTATCGGGTGCTGGGCGTGGAACTGTCGCAGCTGGCGGTGGACGCGTTCTTCGCCGAGCACGGCTTGGAACCCGAGGTGGAGGCCAGCCGCTACGGCCTGCACCACCGCGCCGCCGGCATCGAGCTGATCCGTGGCGATGCTTTCGCGCTGGATGCCGCGTTGCTGGCCGGTTGCGATGCGGTGTTCGACCGCGCCGCGCTGATCGCGCTGCCGCCCACGCTTCGGCAGCGTTACGTGCAGGACCTGCACGCGCAGTTGCCCTCCGGCTGCCGCGGCCTGCTGGTCACGGTCGAGTATCCGCAGGCGGATCGCGAGGGGCCGCCCTTCTCGGTCGAGGAGGACGAGGTCATGGCGCTCTACGCGCCGGGCTGGCAGCTGGAACGCCTGGAGCGCCGCCGGATCCCGCCCGACCACGAAGGCTTCATTGCCGGCGCCAGCGAAGTGCACACGGCGGTCTACGCGCTGCAGCGGCGCTGATGCGACGGACACCGCCGCCCGTCGCCACCCCCCACTGGCCGTGCAGGCGGTGACCACGCCGCGGCGGCGCCCGGTGCGCAAGTGGCTTGCGCGCGCGGCGGTGGCGCTGTTGGCACTGCCGTTCGTGCTTGCGTTGGTGGCGTTGGTCTTGCTGCGTGGCAGCCTGCCGCAGCTGGAGGGCGCCGCCGCGTTGCCCGGCTTGTCCGCGCCGGTGGCGCTGGCGCGCGATGGCAACGGCACCGTGACCATCGATGCCGCCAACGAGGCCGACGCGATGCGTGCGCTGGGCTTTGTGCACGCGCAGGAACGCTACTTCGAAATGGACCTGCTGCGGCGTACCGCCGCGGGCGAGCTGTCCGCGCTGTTCGGACCGGTCGCGCTGGATGCCGACCGCCGCCATCGCCTGCACCGCATGCGCGCGCGGGTGGACGCCGATCTCACCCGCATCACCGGCGACAAGAACGCGGTACTGGTCGCCTATGTCGCCGGCGCCAACGCCGGAATCGCCGCATTGCCGGTCCGCCCGTGGCCATACCTGCTGCTGCGCCAGGCCCCCGCGCCCTGGACTGCGGCGGACACGCCGCTGGTGGGCATCGCGATGTACTTCGACCTGCAGGACGCAGGCAACAAGCGTGAGCTGGCGCTGTGGCGCATGCAGCCGCACCTGCCGGCGCCGCTGTTCGCCCTGCTGACCCGCGACGGCACCCGCTGGGATGCCCCGCTGCAGGGTAAGCCGCGCGGTGATGCCATGCTCCCGGACGCGACGCAGGTGGACCTGCGCGCGCTGCCTGCGCCGCCGGGCGCGCGGCCGGCCCCCGTCCGGAGCGGCGGCACGCCGGGCAGCAACAACTTCGCGGTGGCGGGCCCGCTGACCACCGAGGGCCGGGCGATCCTCGCCAACGACATGCACCTGGGCCTGCGCGCCCCCAACCTGTGGTTCCGCGCCCGGCTGCGCTACAACGACCCGCAGGCGCCGGGGGGTCGGGTGGACGTGCAGGGCGTGAGCCTGCCCGGCCTGCCGGCGATCATCGTCGGCAGCAACGGGCACGTCGCGTGGGGCTTCACCAACAGCTACGGCGATTACCTCGACTGGAAGCGCGAGCGGCCCTGCACCGGCGCGGGCAACGGCAACTGCACGCCGGTGTCGCGGCATCGCGAGACGATCGAGGTCGCTGGCGGGGCCGCGATTCCGCTGGACATCGAACAGACCACGTGGGGCCCGATCGTGCATCGGGAACCCGGTGGCCATGCGCTGGCACTGCGCTGGACCGCCCATGACGGCGGCGGCGTCAACCTCGGGATCACCCGGCTGGCGCGCGCGCGTGACATCGCCGATGCGCTCCGGATCGCCGACGAGGTCCGCATGCCGACCCAGAACCTGATGCTGGCCGATGCCCAAGGCCAGATCGGCTGGCGCCTGCTGGGCCTGGTGCCGCAACGCAATGGCGGCTGCACTCCCGCCACGGTGGCTACGGGTGCGAAGTGCGCTGCGTGGCCCGCGGCGTCGACTGGCGCGCCGACCATCACCTCACCGTCCCGTGACCGCCTGTGGACCGCCAACGCACGCGTGGTCGACGGCAACGACCTGCGCGACGTTGGCGACGGCGGTTACGCGCATGGCGCGCGCGCGAGGCAGATCCGCGATCGCCTCTTCGCGCGGCAGCGCTTCGATGAGCGCGACCTGCTGGCGATCCAGCTCGACGATCGCGCCCTGCTGTTGCGCCCGTGGTGGGACTTGCTGCAGGCGCAGGCCCGCATGGATCCAAGCTCCGCGCTGGCCGAGCTCGCCGCCGCCGCGGAGCGGTGGGAAGGACGGGCGACGACCGGGTCGGTGAGCTACCGCATCGTGCGCGCATGGCGCCTTGCGGTGCACGCGCGCATCCTCGATGGCCTCACCGCGCCTGCGCAGGCCGCCCTTGGCAAGGCCTTCGTGATGCCGGACCTGCCGCAGCTGGAAGGCGTCGCCTGGCCGCTCGTCACGCAGCGGCCGCCGCACCTGCTGTCGCGGCGCTACCCGTCGTGGGACGCCTTGTTCGAGGATGCCGCGCGCGAAGTCCGGGAGGAACTGAAGGCGCGTGGCCCGTTGCAGGGACGGCATTGGGGGGAACGCAATACCGCGGCCATCTGCCACCCGCTGGCGACCGCGCTGCCGGTGGTCGGCAAGCGCCTGCTGTGCATGCCGGCGCAGCCGCTTCCCGGCGACAGCACGGTGCCGCGCGTGCAGGGCCCGTCTTTCGGCGCCTCGCAGCGGCTGGTGGTGGCGCCAAGCCATGAGGCCGACGGCATCCTGCACATGCCCGGCGGGCAGAGCGGCCATCCGCTGTCGCCGTTCTGGGGCGCGGGCCACGACGACTGGGTGCACGGCCGCCCCTCGCCGCTGCTGCCCGGCCGCGCGCGCTATCGCCTGGACTTGCGCCCCTAGCGCACGGCCCGCCGCTCAGGCCTCGCGGGCCACCGCGTCAAGCGACTGCGCGACGTCGGCCAACAGGTCCCCGCTGTCCTCGAGGCCGGCCGATAGCCGCACCAGCCCATCGCTGATGCCCGCGGCGGCCCGCTCCTCGGGCGTGTAGGTCGAATGGGTCATGCTGGCCGGATGCTGCGCCAGCGATTCCGCGTCGCCGAGGCTGACCGCGCAGGCCACGATCTTCAAGCCGTCGATGAAGCGCTTGCCGGCCTCGATGCCGCCATGCAGTTCCAGCGCGATCATGCCGCCGGGCTGGCGCATCTGCCGCTGGGCAAGCGCATGCTGCGGATGCGACGCAAGCCCCGGGTAGTGCACGGCCGCGACCGCCGGATGCTGCTCCATCAGCCGCGCGACCGCGGTCGCATTGGCGCAATGGCGGTCCATGCGCAGCGCCAGCGTCTTCAAGCCACGCAGCAGCAGCGCGGCGTCCTGCGGGGACAGCACCGCGCCGGTCATGTCCTTCAGTCCCTGCATGCGGATGCGCTCCCCGATATCGGCGTCGGCCGCCACCGCGACGCCGGCGGTGACATCGCCGTGGCCGCTGATGTACTTGGTCGCCGAATGCACGACCACGTCCGCGCCAAGCGCGAGCGGGCGCTGCAGGTAAGGCGTGCAGTAGGTGTTGTCGACCACCACCAGCGCGCCCGCGGCATGCGCACGCTTGGCGACCTCGGAGATGTCGACCAGCCGCATGTTCGGGTTGGCGGGTGTCTCGAAATAGACAACCTTGGGCTTGCGCGCCATCGCGGCATCGACGTGCGCCAGGTCGGTCATGTCGACATGGGTCACGCGCACGCCGAACTGGCCGATGCCATGGTGCAGGAAGGCAAAGGTGCAGCCGTACAGGGTCTTGTCCACCACGATCTCGTCGCCGGGACGCAGCAGCGTCCACAGCGTGGCGGTGATCGCGCCCATCCCCGAACCGAACGAGATCGCCGCGGCGCCGCCCTCCAGCTCGGCCATCCGCGACTCCAGCAAGGCCAGGGTGGGGTTGGCGATGCGGGTGTAGATGTAGCCTGGCGCCTCGCCGGCGAAGCATCGCCCGCCCTGCTCCGCCGAGGAGAAGGTGAATGTCGAGGTCTGGTAGACCGGCGGCACCAGGGCGCCGTGGTGATCCTCGGGGCTGTAGCCGTGGTGGATGGCGGTGGTGGAGAAACCGGGCATGGCGCTGGTCCTGTGCTGATCCCGCCAGCGTAGGGTGCGTGTCACGGAACGGGCTTGCGATGTTTCCGTCCCAGACGCGGATTCAGGGTAGATTGTTCCTACTTTTTGACAGTTCGAGGCATTTATCACCGTGGATGACACGCTGGACCGCATCGACCTGCGCCTGCTCGCCGAACTGCAGCAGGACGCGCGCCTGACGGTTGCGGAACTGGCCGCGCGCGTCTCGCTCTCGCCCTCACCGTGCTGGCGGCGGGTCAAGCGGCTGGAACAGGCGGGCTATATCGAGGGCTACCACGCGCGGCTATCGGCGGCGCGGCTCGGCTACGGGATCACCGCCTTCGTGAGCGTGGTGATGGGCAGCCACGGCCAGGACATCGCGCGGGCGTTCGAGGCCGCGATCCAGGACATTCCCGAGGTGGTGGCCTGCCACAACGTGTCCGGCGAGTATGACTTCCTGCTGGAAGTCGTGGCGACCGACCTCGCCAGCTACGGCCAGTTCGCGCGCAACGTCCTGCAGGCCCTGCCCGGCGTCCGCGAGCTGCATTCCAGCTTCTCGCTGATGTCGATCAAGGCGCTGCGCAGGCTGCCGCTGCCCCCGCGCTGAGGCTCAGCCCAGCAGCCGCTCCAGCAGGCGCAGGTAAAGCGCCGGCAATGCCTCGAGGTCGGCCACCCGCACGTGCTCGTCGACCTTGTGGATGCTCGCGTTCACCGGGCCGATCTCGATGCAGTGCGCGCCCAGCGGCGCGATGAAGCGCGCATCGGAGGTACCGCCGCCGGTGCTTTCCTCGGGCGGTGCGCCCGCATGCTCCGCCAGCACCTCGCGCGCAGCCAGCCGCAACGGTCCTTCGGGCGTGTGGAACGGCTCGCCGCTGCGATGCCATTCGACGTCGAAGTCCAGTGCGTGCGCGTGCAGGATGGCCTCGCATTGGGCCTGCAACCGCGCCGCATCCCAGTGCGGGTTGTAGCGCAGGTTGAATAACGCCGTGGCCTCGCCCGGGATCACGTTGTTGGCGCCAGTACCCGAATGCAGGTTGCTGATCTGCAGCGATGTGGGCGGAAAGCTATCATAGCCATCGTCCCAGCGCCGCGCCGCCAGTTCCTGCAGTGCCGGCAGCGCCTCGTGGATCGGGTTGCGGGCCTTCTCCGGATAGGCGACATGGCCCTGCACGCCGCGCACCGTGAGCGTGGCCGACAGCGAGCCACGCCGCCCGATCCGGACCAGGTCGCCAAGCACCGCCTTCGACGAGGGCTCGCCGGTGATGCACCAGTCGATCGCCTGCCCGCGCTGGCGGAAGACCTCCGCCACCTTGCGCACGCCCTCGATGGCATCGCCCTCCTCGTCCGAGGTGAGCAGCAGCGCCACCGTGCCGCGGTGGTCCGGACGCGCCTGGACGAACTGCTCGAGCGCCACCACGAAGGCGGCCACCGAACCCTTCATGTCGGCCGCGCCACGCCCGTAGAGCACGCCATCGCGCAGCTCGGGCGCGAACGGATCGCTGCTCCACGCCGCGCGCGGACCGGCCGGCACCACGTCGGTATGCCCGAGCAGCACCAGCACCGGGCCGCCATCGCCATGGGTGGCCCAGAGGTTGTCGACCTCCCCGAAGCGCAGGTGCTCGATCGCGAAACCGGCGCGCTGCAGGCGCTGCGCGATGAGCTGCTGGCAGCCTGCATCGTCGGGCGTGACCGAGGGCCGCGCGATCAACGCGCAGGCCAGCTCGAACACCTCGCTCACTGGCCCACTCCGAACAGCTTCTTGAAGCCGTTGTCGCTGAACCCCTGTGCGACGGTGCCATCCGCGAGCACCACTACCGGCCGGCGCACCAGTTGCGGATACTCCTTCAACAGCAGCTTCCACTCGGCGTCGCTGCCCGGCGACTTGCGGTTCGGGGCCAGCGCGCGCCAGGTGGTCGATGACTTGTTGATCAATGCATCCCAACCGCCAGCCGCGTACCTCCATGCAACCAGCGTCTCCGGCGACTGCCGCTCGTCGCGGTAGTCGACGAAACGATGCGCGATGCCGAAGCGCTGCAACCAGTTCTGCGCCTTCTTGCAGGTGTCGCAGTTCTTCAGGCCGTACAGGGTGGTCATGCAGCGCAACTCCGGAACGACGATCGGCAACGTGGGATGGATCAGTCCGCGAGCCCGCGCAGCAGCTCGTTGACCGAGGTCTTGCTGCGGGTCTTCTCGTCCACCTGCTTGACGATCACCGCGCAATAGAGCGAGTGGGAACCGTCCCTGGCCGGCAACTGCCCCGATACCACCACGCTGTACGGCGGCACCCGGCCGTAGCTGACCTCGCCGGTGGCACGGTTGTAGACCCGCGTGCTCTGGCCGAGGAACACCCCCATGCCGATCACGCTGTGGTGGCCGACCACGAAGCCTTCCACCACCTCCGAGCGTGCGCCGATGAAGCAGTGGTCCTCGATGATGGTCGGCGAGGCCTGCAGCGGTTCGAGCACGCCGCCGATCCCGGCACCGCCGGACAGGTGGCAATGCGCGCCGACCTGAGCGCAGCTGCCCACCGTGGCCCAGGTGTCGACCATGGTGCCCTCGCCCACGTACGCACCGATGTTCACGAAGCTCGGCATCAGCACCACGTCCTTGCCGATGTGACTGCCGGCGCGCACCACCGCGCCGGGCACCACGCGCGCGCCCAGTGCGCGGAACGCGGCTTCATCGAAGCCGGCAAAGCGGGCGGGCACCTTGTCCCAGAACGGCGCCGGCACGGCGTCGATGACGGCCATGTGCTGGGTGCGGAAATACAGCAGCACCGCCTTCTTCAGCCATTCGTTGACCTGCCAGCCGCCGTTGCCGTCCGGCTCGGCGACCCGCAGCACGCCCTGCTCCAGCCCGGTGATCGCCTGCTCCACCGCCGGCTTCACCGTCTCCAGTAGCTCTCCCGGCGAAAGCGCGGCGCGGCGTTCCCACGCAGCATCGATGGCGGCGCGCAGGCGCGCGCAATCGTCGGGCTGAAGATCGGCGTGGGTCATCGGGTGTCTCCATCAAGCACGGCGAGCAGGCCCTCATGCAGGCGCTCGCGGCGGGTTTCGTCCAGGGGCTGGTCGTTCTCGTCGCTGACCAGGAACAGGTCTTCGGCGCGCTCGCCGAAGGTGGCGATGCGCGCATCGTGTACGCGCAGGCGCTGCGAGCGCAGCACGCTGGCGATGTCGGCGAGCAGGCCGGGGCGGTCGGTGCACACCAGCCCGATCCGGGTGCCACCGGCAATCGGGTCGAAGTCGAGTTGCGGGACCACCCGGAAGTGCCGCAGATGGCGCGGCTGGGTACGCCGGGTGGGCTGCAGGCGGGCAAGCTCGCCGCCCAGGGCGCGCGCCAGCGCCGCCTCGACTTGCTCGGGCAAAGGCGCGTGCCGCGGGTCGGTGGGCAGCAGGTGGAAGGTGTCGTGGATGTGGCCGCCGGGCGCATCCAGCACGCGCGCCTGCAGCACGCCCATGCCCAGCCGGTCCAGCGCGATGACGATGGCGGCGAACAGGCCGTCCTGGTCGGGCATGTGCACCAGCAGCTCCAGCCCGTCGCGGCCGGCCATCTGGCGCGCCGCCACCACCGACCCGCCGGATCCCGCGTCGCGCAGCGCCAGCGCCTGCCACGCGATCTGGTCGGGACGGCTGCGCAGGAAGTTCTCCCGCGGCATGCGCGCGAACATGGCCGCGATCGTGGCATCGTCGTTGCCGGCGCCGGCCAGCAACGCGCGCGCGGCCTCGCGGTTCTCCGCGATCCGCTCCTCCGCCGCAACCGGATGCTCCAGCCCGCGGCGCAGCGCCAGCCGGGTCGCCGTGTGCAGGTCGGCCAGCAGCCGGTCCTTCCAGCTGTTCCACAGCTTGGGAGAGGTGCCGGCGATGTCGGCGCACGTCAGCAGGTACAGGTAGTCCAGGCGCTGGCGGTCGGCCACCAGGGCGGCGAAGCGGTGGATCACCCCGGGATCGGTGATGTCCTGCTTCTGCGCGGTCACCGACATCAGCAGGTGGTGGCGCACCAGCCATTCGACCAGGGCGGTGTCGGCCTCGGAAAGCCCATGCGCCTCGCAGAACCGCCGAGCGTCCACCGCGCCCAGTTCCGAATGATCCCCGCCGCGCCCCTTGCCGATGTCGTGGAACAGGCCCGCCATCAGCAGCAGTTCCGGCTTGCGCAGCGAGGGCCACACGCGATGCGCGATCGCGAAGCGCTCGTCGGCTTCGCCGGAGGCGAAATGCGCGAGGTTGCGCAGTACCGCGAGCGTGTGCTGGTCGACCGTATAGGCGTGGAACAGGTCGAACTGCATGCGGCCGGAGACCTGCTGGAACGCGGGGATCCACCGTCCCAGCACGCCCAGCCGCGCCATCCGCTCGAGGCTGCGCACCGCCTGCGGGCCGCGCAGCAGCTGCAGGAACGCCTCGCGCTGCGCCACCGTCGCCGCCGCATACGTGGGCACGTGGGCGAGCCCCTGCGCCAGCTCGCGCGCCGTCTGCGAGTGCAGCCCGCGCAAGGTGGCATCGGCCGCCCAGGCCGCGAACAGCGCGAACACATGCGCGACGTCGCGCTGCAGCCAGCCGGCGTCGCGGGTGGCCAGGTAATCGCGGCGGCGCTCGAAGCGGCCGTCGATCGCCTCGGCCGGCGCGGCGCCATCGAAATGCTCCTCGAAACGCTGCAGCAGGCGTTCGTTGATCCGGTGCACCACCCCCGCGCTGCGGTAGAAGCCCTGCATCATCTGCTCGACCGCCAGCGACCCGGCATCGTCGACGAATCCCATGCGCGCGGCGAGCAGCTTCTGGTAGTCGAAGCGCAGGCGCTCCTCGCGGCGCCCCGCGACCAGGTGCAGGCCGTAGCGCAGCCGGCACAGCACGCGTCGCTCGCGGTCCAGCGCATCGGCCTCGTCGCGGCCGAGGTGGCCCAGTTCGACCAGGGGATCCAGCGCGCGCACGCCGTAGCTGCGCTGCGCAAGCCAGCCCAGCAGCTGCAGGTCGCGCAAGCCGCCCGGGCCATCCTTGAGATTGGGCTCGAGGTTGTCGGAGGTATCGCCAAAGCGCGCGTGGCGCTGGACCTGCTCGGCCACCTTGGCGTCGAAGTAGTCGCGTGCCGGCCACACCCGTTCCGGCGCGATCGCGTCCTGCAAGGCGGCGGGGTCGCCAGCCGCTGCGGCCAGCGGCCGCGCCTCCAGCAACGCGGTTAGCACGGTCTGGTCGGCCGCCGCCTCGGTGCACTGCCCGAGCGAACGCACCGCCTGGCTCGCCTGCAGGCCAGCGTCCCACAGCAGGGCGAGGAAGCGCGCGAGCGCGGGTTGCCGGGCCTGCTGCATCTCCGGCGCGGCCACGACCAGCAGGTCGATGTCGGAGTGCGGGAACAGTTCGCCGCGCCCGTAGCCGCCCACCGCGAACAGCGCCAGGGGCTCGCCCGCGGGAATGCAGCGCTGCCAGGCCTCGCGCACCACCGCATCCACGGCGCGCGCGCGCGCGACCACGAGCGCACAGGCG
>JAEWFT010000027.1 GCA_023388715.1 Pseudomonadota bacterium | reverse complement strand
GCCCTGCTCGATTCGCTGGCGGCGCATTTCGAAGGCGACGCCAGCCGCCGCGAGATGCTGGACGCGGTCCTGCGCGATGGCCTGCCGCATACGCGCAGCGAGGCGTGGAAGTACACCCCGCTGCGCGCGCTGGAGCGACGGAGCTTTGTCCGGGCGCAGGCCGCGGACGTCGATCCAGCGCTGCTTGACGGGATCCCGGCGCCGCGGATGGTGTTCGTCAACGGACGCCTGGACCGCTCGCTGAGTGCACTTTCGGAGCTGCCGGCCACGGTGACGCTGCAGCCCCTGCCCGCGGCGCTCGCCGATCCAGACCCGCGCGCCGCCGGCTTCCTGCACCGCCGCTACAGCCGTGCCGACCAGCCGTTCGCCCGCCTCAATGCCGCGCTCGCCAGCGATGGCGCGGTGCTGCGGCTGGCGGAGAACGCGCGCCTGGCGGCACCGCTGCACCTGGTCTTCATCGGTGCGCCCGGTCCCGACCAGGCCTGGCACCTGCGCCACCTGATCGAACTGCGGCGCGGCGCCGAGGCCACCGTGGTCGAGCATCACATGGGCGCAGGCGATCACGCGCACCTGGCCAATGCGATCTGCCACGTGCACCTCGCCGCCGGCGCCAGGTTGCTCCACGTGCGGCTGCAGGCCGAAGCGCCACGCGCGAGCCTGTTCGCCCGCACGGAAGCGGTGCTCGCGCGCGAATCGGTGTACCAGCGCATCGACCTGGAACTGGGCGCCGCGCTCTCGCGCCACGAGCTTGGCGTGCGGCTGGAAGGCGAGCGCGCGGTGCTGCAGGCGGATGGGGTACTGCTTGCCGATGGCCGCCGGCATGTCGACACCCGGCTCGAGATCGACCACATCGCCCGCGAGACCGCCTGCAACCTGACCTGGCGCGGCCTTGCCGGTCAGCGCGGGCGTGCGGTGTTCCACGGCGGCATCCTCATCCGCAGCGGGGCGGACGGCACCGAAGCGACCCTCGCCAACAAGAACCTGCTGCTCTCGCGCGACGCCGAGGTCGACACCCAGCCGGTGCTGGAAATCCACGCCGACGAGGTCAAGGCCGCCCACGGCGCCACCGTGGGGCAGCTCGACGCGGCCGCACTGTTCTACCTGCGCTCGCGCGGCTTGGACGAAGCCGCCGCGCGGCAGCTGCTGACCGCCGCGTTCTGTCGCGAAGTGGTGGCCGGCGTCGAGGATGCGGCCACCCGCGCACTGGCGGATATCGCGGTCGACGCGGCGCTGGCAAGGCTGGGCGCATGAGCGCTGCCGTGCCGATCGACTGGGACGCCATCCGCGCGGACTTCCCCATCCTGCAGCGCACGGTGCATGGCAAGCCGCTGGTCTACCTGGATTCGGCCAATACCGGACAGAAGCCGGCGACGGTGATCGAGGCGGTCGACGGGTTCTATCGCCGGCACAACGCCAACGTCAGCCGCGCCGTGCACGCGCTCGGGAGCGAGGCGACCGAGGCCTACGAGGGCTCGCGCAAGGCGCTGGCGGGATTCCTGGGCGCGCATCCGGAGCAACTGGTGCTGTGCAGCGGCACCACCTTCGCGCTCAACCTGGTGGCCTATTGCTGGGCGCTGCCGAGGCTGGGCGCGGGCGATGCGATCCTGCTCACCCGGATGGAGCACCACGCCAACATCGTGCCGTGGCAGCTGGTGGCGCAGCGCACCGGCGCCAGCATCAGGGTCGCGGACCTGTTGCCGGACGGTTCGCTCGACCTCGACGCGCTGCACGCCGCGATGACGCCGGAGGTGAAGCTGCTCGCGCTCACCCACGTCAGCAACGTACTGGGCACCATCAACCCGGTGGCGGCGATCTGCCGCGAGGCGCGCAAGCGCGGCATCGCGACGGTGATCGATGGCTCGCAGGCGGCGCCGCACATGGCGGTCGACATCGCCGCCATCGGCTGCGACTTCTACGCGGTCACCGGCCACAAGATGTGCGGCCCGACCGGCACCGGCGCGCTGTGGGCGCGACGCGAGCTGCTGGAGGAGATGCCGCCCTTCCTTGGCGGCGGCGAGATGATCCGCGAAGTGCGGCTGGACGGCACGGTGTTCGCCGATCCGCCGCGCAAGTTCGAGGCCGGCACGCCCAACATCGCCGGCTTCGTCGGCCTCGGCGCGGCGGTCGGGTACCTCTCGGGCATCGGCATGCGCCACATCGCCGAGCGCGAGGGCGCGCTGCTGGCGCACGCCACCCACGAGCTGCGCAAGGTCGACGGCCTGCGCATCCTCGGCACCGCGCCCGACAAGGCCGCGGTGATCAGTTTCGTGGTGGAGGGCACCCACGCCCATGATCTTGCCACCCTGCTCGACCTGGAGGGCGTGGCCGTGCGCTCGGGGCAGCACTGCGCGCACCCGTTGCTGCACTGGCTGGGCGTCTCCGCCACCTGCCGCGCCTCGCTGGCGTTCTACAACACGCACGACGAGGTCGACGCGTTCGTGGCCGCGCTGCGCAAGGTGCGCAGGCTGCTCGGCTAGACTGGCGCGCATGTCCCAGGACGAGCACGCCCGACTGCTGCGCGAGATCCGCGACGACCAGCGCGCGGTGCTGGCGCTGCTGCGCCAGGCGGACGAGGAACGTCGGCGCGCAAGCGGCGGCGGCCGCCTGCTGCGCGGCCTGCTGTGGGTCATGGTGCCCGCGCTCGCGCTTCTGCTCCTGCTGCGGCTGTGGCCGTATGCGCGCTACATGTTCGGCTGAGCGCATGACCGACCTGAAATTCCGCGTCGCCGGCCTCGATGACGCCGACGCCATCGTCGCCCTCGTCACCTCCGCCTACCGCGGCGAGAGCAGCCGTGCCGGCTGGACCACCGAGGCCGACCTGCTGGAGGGCGCCCGGATCGACCCGGACATCTTGCGCGACGACATCCAGCGCGAAGGCAGCACGATCCTGCTGGCCGAACACACGACTGGCGGTCCCGGTGCCGGTGCGGCGGAACTCGTGGCATGCGCGCATGTCGCGCGCGAGGGCGACGCCGGATATTTCGGCATGTTCTCGGTGGCGCCCACCCTGCAGGGCGGCGGCATCGGCTCGCGGGTGCTGGCCGAGTGCGAGCGCATCGCCCGCGAGGAGTGGGGCTTGACGCGCATGCGGATGACCGTGATCGACGTGCGCGACGAACTGCTCGCCTACTACCAACGCCGCGGTTACCTTCGCACCGGCATCCACAAGCCGTTCCCCTATGGCGACGCGCGCTTCGGCCTGCCGCTGCGCGATGACCTGCGCTTTGAAGTGCTGGAAAAACCGCTGGCGAGGGAAACCCCGTGAACACCCCGGCCTGGACCTTCGTGTGCACCACCGCGGAACTGCTGCCGGGCGAGATGCAGGTCGCCTTCGACGAGGTCACCGGCACGCCGATCGCGGTGTTCAACCTCGACGGCGACCTGTATGCGCTCGAGGACCAGTGTTCGCACGAGGACTTCGAACTGTCCGCGGGCAGGTTCGATGCAGCTCGCGGCGAAGTGGAATGCGTGCTTCATGGCGCGCGGTTCGACGTGCGCGACGGACGCGCCCTGTGCGCCCCGGCCTACGAACCGGTGGCCAGGTTCCCGGTCAAGGTCGAAGACGGCGGCGTGTGGACGCGCGACGACCGGGATTGAACCCGGGCTAATACAAATCAGTTGCAGCTGCGAATCGTTCTCATTAACATCGCCGCTGAAGTAGCGCAGTCGCGCTGCATGCCTCCGCGAGACCTCCGTGCACCTTTCCCGCTCCCCGCTGGCGCTTGGCCTGGCCCTGGCGCTGTGCGCCCCCTGCCCGCTGCTGGCGGCCGACGCTCCTTCCTCCGACACCAGCGCCGAACCCGCCGCCGCCACCCTCGACAAGGTGCAGGTGGTCGGCCAGCGCTACCTGCCCGACTACAGCGTGCGCACGACCCGCAGCGCGACCCGCACCGACACTGCTCTGCTGGACGTGCCGCAATCAGTGGTGGTGGTCACCGACAAGCTCATCGCCGACCAGGCGATGACCAGCTTGACCGACACCTTCCGCTACATGCCCGGGATCGGCACCGCCCAGGGCGAGGGCAACCGCGACACTCCGGTCCTGCGCGGGATCAGCTCCACCGCGGACTTCTTCGTCGATGGCATCCGCGACGACGTGCAATACATCCGCGACGTCTACAACCTGGAACGCGCCGAGGCGTTGAAAGGCCCGAACGCGCTGGTGTTCGGCCGCGGTGGCAGTGGCGGGGTGATCAACCGCGTCACCCGCCAGGCCGACGGCCACGACCACCGCGCGGCATCACTGCAGTTCGGCACCGATGCGCGCAAGCGCGGGACGGTGGACTACGGCATCGGATTCGGCCAGGCCAATGGCGGGCTGCGGCTCAATGCCATGCACGAGGACTCCGAAGGCCATCGCGACGGCTTCCGCCTGAAGCGCCATGGCATCAATCCGGCGTTCGGCATCGACCTCGGCGCGGCGAGCCGCGTGCACCTGTCCTATGAGCGTTTCCACGACGAGCGGGTCGCCGACCGCGGGGTCCCCTCGCTCGACGGGCGCCCGGTGGACGTCGACCCCTCGACCTTCTTCGGCAATCCGGACGCAAGCCCGGTCGAGGCCACGGTGGATGCCTTCGATGCCGTGCTGGACCACGAGTTCAGCGGCGGCGCCCGCCTGCGCAACCACCTGCGCTACGCCGACTACGACAAGTTCTACCAGAACGTCTTCCCGTCCGCGCTGGATCCGGCCACCCGCATGGTCACGCTGTCGGCGTACAACAACGCAACCACCCGCCGGAACCTGTTCAACCAGACCGACCTGGTGTGGCAGGCGCAGACGGGCGCGGTTCGCCACACATTGCTGGCCGGCGCCGAGTTCGGACGCCAGGTCACCGACAACTTCCGCATGAGCGGCTATTTCCCAACCGGAGCGAACCGGGTGCCGCTGGCAGATCCCACCACGGTCGTGGTGCCCGACTTCCGCCAGAGCGCCACCGATGCCGACAACCACGGCGTCGCCCGGGTCGCCGCGCTCTACCTGCAGGACCAGCTGGACCTCGGCGATCACTGGCAGCTGGTGGCGGGCGTTCGCTACGACCGCTTCCGCGCCGACCTGCGCAACAACCGGACCGACGAGGCGTTCCGCAGCAGTGACGGCATGCTCTCGCCCCGCGCGGGCGTGGTCTACAAGCCGGTCGCCGCGCTCTCGCTGTACGCCAGTTACAGCGAGGCCTTCCAGCCGCGCGCGGGCGAGCAGCTGGCCTCGCTCAACGCCGACAACGCCGCCCTAGAACCGGAATCCTTCCGCAGCCGGGAAGTCGGGGCCAAGTGGGACATCCGCCCGGACCTGCAGGCGGGCATCGCCGCCTACCGGCTGGACCGCGGCAACGTCGCGATCGTCGACCCGGCCGACACCGCGCGCATGCTGCTGGTCGACGGCCAGCGCGCCCAGGGCGTGGAACTGTCGCTTGCCGGTCGCATCACCGATGCCTGGCAGCTGATGGGCGGCTATGCGTGGCAAACCGGCGAGGTGACCACCACGCAGCCGGGCGGCGCGCTCGCCGGCAACCACCTTGCGCAACTGCCACGGCATTCGGCATCGCTGTGGAACCGCTACGACTTCAACAGCACCTTCGGCGTGGGACTGGGCATCATCCACCGCGGGGCGTTCTTCGCCCACGTCGACAACCAGGTCACGGTGCCGGGCTTCACGCGCTTCGATGCCGCGCTCTTCTGGACATTGAATCCCTCGACCCAGTTGCAGCTCAACATCGAGAACCTCGGCAATACACGCTATTTCACCAGCGCGCACAGCAATACCAACATCATGCCGGGCGCGCCGCGCAGCGCTTGGCTGAGCGTCAACCTGCGCTACTGAACCCCATCCCCCGGCTCCCGCCCGCACGGGCGGGCGCTGGCTGGAGCACGTAGGGGCAACGTCTCGGGCGGCCCTTCAACCCTGCTGCGGAGCCTGACCGACGGCCTCGCAGGGTCGCGGCTCGACCGTCTGAGCTGCGGGCACGTCGCGGTCATCACGCCGGGCGATCCGGATCAGCAGGGCACTGCCCTGCCCGTCGAGCACGAAGCGCTGGCGCGTCGCCTGCCCGGGCAGGATCGCGGTGTCGCCCGCACCCAGCGCGCCCAGTCCGGCGTCGCTGGCGAAGCTGGCGCTCCCGGCGATCAGGTGCACGACCCACGTTTCCTGCGGGTAGACGAACAAGGCCAGCGTGCCCACCAGCGGCCGTTGCCACAGCTGTGCATCGCAGGCCTCGCGCCGCCACATCAGGTTGAAGTCGCGGGTCGGCCCCTCGATCAGCTCGCCGGCAACATCCGCTTCGCCGGCAAAACGAAGGCAACCGTGCGGCGGCAGCAGTTCATGGCTGCGGCCACCGCCAAAGCGCAGGCGGATGCCGTTCCCGCTGAGCAGCACCAGCGCGCGTTCCACGCCCGGGAAGGCGGAGAACGGCGCATCGGCGTCGATGTCCGCCACGGAGAGCCGCCAGTCCCAGGCCTCGCCCGCCGGCCAGCGGGCGATCTCGGAGGTCCAGCCGGCGCCGTTCTTCCAGGGCATCCGCGACTGGTCGCGGACACGCTGGATGCGCGGTGACGGCGGCGGCGAAGCGTCCATCTTCACATTCTAGGGCCGCGACTCAGCGGCGGGCGACCGGCTTCGCGGTGGCAACGGTGGTGGCAGCCGGACGCGCGGCGGCACGTACCACGATGCGGTCGCGGTTCTTCTCCACGGTCTTCAGGCCAATGCCCTTGACCATCGCCAGCTGTTCGGGGCTCTTGAACGCGCCGTTGGCCTTGCGGTGGTCGACGATCGCCTGCGCCTTGGCCGGCCCGACGTTGACCAGCACCCGATCGAGGGTGTCGGCATCGGCGGTGTTGATGTTGACGGTCTCGCCGGCGAGGGCACTGCCGGCCAGCAGCAGCGACAGGGCCAATGACGAGAACAGGTTCTTGAGGGTGTGCATGGCGATTCTCCTGGTGGGATGTGGCCGGTTCGACGGCGTGCGATCCGGTAGGCACAGGTTGCGGATCACCCTGGATCCATTGCATCGGTCGCGCGCCTGCCGCGCCACCGGCGAACTGCCCGCCGCCGGGTAGGACTTTCCCTACCCCCGGGCCCGGCCGCCGCGGGACCCGGGGTTAGAATCAAGCCCTTCACCCGCATTCGATGGAGCGACCGCGATGACCGCCAGCCACTTCGACCCGGCCAAGGCCCGGGACTTCGTTGCCGCCAAGTGGGACGCGGAGATCGTGCCGCAGCTGGTCGAGTACATCCGCATCCCCAACAAGTCGCCGATGTTCGACGCGGACTGGGTCGCCAACGGCCACATGGACCGCGCGGTCGCGCTGATGGAGGACTGGGCGCGCCGCCAGGACATTCCCGGGATGCAGCTGGAGGTGGTGCGCCTGGAAGGCCGCACGCCGCTGATCTTCATCGACATTCCCGCCGCCAACGGCGGTCGCGACGACGATTGCGTGCTGCTTTATGGCCACCTCGACAAGCAGCCGGAAATGACCGGCTGGGACGTCGACAAGGGCCCGTGGGAACCGGTGCTGGAAGGGGATCGGCTGTACGGCCGGGGTGGCGCCGACGACGGCTACGCGATCTATGGCTCGCTGACCGCGGTCATGGCGCTGCAGGCGCAGGGTGCGCCGCACGCCCGCTGCGTGGTCCTGATCGAGGCATGCGAGGAATCGGGCAGCTATGACCTGCCCGCCTATGTCGACCACCTCGCCGACCGCATCGGCAAGCCGTCGCTGGTGGCCTGCCTGGACTCGGGCTGCGGCAACTACGAGCAGCTGTGGTGCACTACCTCGCTGCGCGGCATGGCCGGCGGCAACCTGACGGTCAAGGTGTTGCACGAAGGCGTGCATTCCGGGGACGCGTCGGGGATCGTGCCGTCGAGCTTCCGGATCATCCGCGAACTGCTGTCGCGCATCGAGGACGAAGCGACCGGGCGAGTGCTGGTGGACGGGCTGCACGTGGATATCCCGCAGGACCGGCGGGAACAGGCCGCGAAGGTCTCCCAGGTACTGGGGTCCGAGGTCTACGACAAGTTCCCCTTCCTCGACGGCATGGTCCCGATGGCCGAGGACCTCACCGAACTGGTCCTCAATCGCACGTGGCGGCCGGCACTGTCGGTCACCGGCGCGGAGGGCATCCCGCCGCTGGCGTCGGCGGGCAACGTGCTGCGTCCGTACACCGCGCTCAAGCTGAGCCTGCGCCTGCCGCCCACGCTGGATGGCAAGCGCGGCGGCGAACTGCTGCAGGAAGCATTGCTCAAGGACCCGCCCTACGGCGCGCAGGTGCAGCTGACCCTGGAAAAAGCCAGCACCGGCTGGAATGCACCCAGCCTTGCGCCGTGGCTGGAGCGGGCGATCGATGCGTCCAGCCAGGAGGTGTTCGGAAAGCCGGCGATGTACATGGGCGAAGGCGGCACCATTCCCTTCATGGGCATGCTCGGCGAGAAGTTCCCGGGCGCGCAGTTCATGATCACCGGCGTGCTCGGCCCGCATTCCAATGCACACGGCCCCAACGAGTTCCTGCACATCCCCATGGGCAAGGGTGTCACCGCCTGCGTGGCGCGCGTGCTGGTCGACCATGCCGCCGCCAGCCTGCGTGGCGAGACGACCGGCAGCGCGGTGGCCGCCGACAGCGGCGGTCGCGGCGGCGACCACGGTTGCTGCTAGGATCGGGTTTCCATCACGCAGCGGGAGGGGAGCATGTTCGAGGGAATCCTTGGTTACATCTTCGGTGGGCTGGTCATTGGCGTACTTGCGCGCCTGGTCAAGCCGGGCGCGGACGCGATGGGGTGGATCATGACGATCCTGCTCGGCATCGTCGGCGCCGTGATCGGCGGCTGGGTGTCGACCCAGCTCGACCTGGGCCGGGTGCTGACCTGGGTCGTGGCGATCCTGGCGGCCATCGTCCTGCTGTTCGTGTTCGAGGCAGTACGCAAGAAGCGCTGAACTGCCGGTTCGCCCCGAGAGACGCCCCGCATCGCGGGGCGTCTTGCGTTGTGCCCGCGGAAGTCGCGACTCCTTCGCCGGAGTCGCGTCGCTTTAACGACTGCCGCTGCAAGCTGCGCCAGCCGCGCGCGCACCCGCGACGCCCTACGCAACGGAGTTCACATGGCCCTGCATGACAGCATCCTCGACACCATCGGCGACACCCCGGTAGTCAAGCTGCAGCGCATCGCGCCGCAGCACGTTTCGCTGTACGTCAAGGTGGAGGCGTTCAATCCCGGTGGATCGGTCAAGGACCGCCTGGCGCTGGCCATCGTCCTCGATGCCGAGCGCCGCGGCCTGCTCAAGCCCGGCGACACCATCGTCGAAGCCACCTCCGGCAATACCGGCGTGGCGCTGGCGATGGTGGCCGCGGCGCGCGGCTACAAGTTTGTGGCCACGATGACCGAGACGTTTTCGGTGGAGCGCCGCAAGCTGATGCGCGCGTACGGCGCCAAGGTGGTGCTCACCCCCGCCGCCGAGCGCGGCAGCGGCATGGTGCGCAGGGCGAAGGAGCTGGCGGACGAACACGGCTGGTTCCTGGCCAGCCAGTTCGCCAACCCGGCCAATCCCGCGTACCACCGGCAGACCACGGCGCCGGAAATCCTGCGCGACTTCGCCGGCAGGCGGCTCGACTACTTCGTCACCGGGTGGGGCACCGGCGGCACCATGACCGGTGTGGGCGAAGTGCTGAAGGTGGCGCGACCCGAGACGAAGATCATCGCCAGCGAGCCCGCCGGCGCCTCGCTGCTGGGCGGCGCCGAATGGAAGCCGCACAAGATCCAGGGCTGGACTCCGGACTTCGTGCCGGAGGTGCTCAACCGCGAGGTCTACGACCAGCTGCTGACGGTGACCGACGACGACGCCATCGCCGCCTCGCGCCGGCTCGCGGCGGAGGAAGGCATCTTCGTCGGCATCTCCGCCGGCGCCACGGTGGCAACCGCGCTGGAGGTCGCGCGGGAGGCACCGGAAGGCTCGGTGCTGCTGGCGATGCTGCCGGACACCGGCGAGCGCTATTTCTCCACGCCGCTGTTCGCCGACGTGAACGAGGGCAGCGATGACGACTGGCTGGCGTCGCTGTTGCCGTGAGGCGCTGACCTGGACTTGCAGGAGGGGCTTCAGCCCCGACGAGATCGCTTGGAGGTCGCGGCTGAAGCCGCCCCTACGGGACGCCTGTCCGGCGAGCTCGCCTACGAACGCCCGTACTGATCCTCGTAGCGGACGATGTCGTCCTCACCGAGGTAGTCGCCCGACTGCACCTCGATCAGCTCCAGCATCTCGCCGCCCGGATTCTCGAGGCGGTGCTTCGCGCCGATCGGGATGTATGTACTCTGGTTGGCGAACAGCTCGAACACGTCGTTTTCACGCGTCACCCGCGCGGTGCCGCGCACCACGATCCAGTGCTCGGCGCGCCGCGCGTGCGCCTGCAGCGACAGACGCGCGCCAGGCTTGACCCTAATCCGCTTGACCTGGAAACCGTCGCCGACGTCCACCGAATCGTAGCTGCCCCAGGGCCGCTGCACTTCGCGGTGCAGCGCGGCCTGGCTGCGCTGTTCCGCCTTCAGGCGCGCCACCACGTCCTTGACCTGCTGCACCCGGTCCTTGCGCGCGACCAGCACGGCATCGTCGGTCTCCACCACCACCAGGTCGTCCACCCCGACCAGCGCGACTAGCCGCCGCGCAAAGGCGTAGCTGTTGCGGCTGTCGATGGCGATCACGTCGCCCTGGCAGGCATTGCCGTCGGCGTCCTGCTCGCTGACCTCCCACAGCGCCGACCACGAGCCGACGTCGTTCCAGCCGATGTCCACCGGCAGCACCATCGCCGCGTCGGTGTGCTCCATCACCGCGTAGTCGATGGAATCCGACGGCCCGGCGGCGAACGCCTGCGCCTGCAGCCGGATGAAGTCGCCGTCGCGCGCCGCCGCCTCGAATGCGCCGCGCACCGCTTCGACGATGGCCGGCCGGAACCGCTGCAGCTCCTCCAGGTAGCGCGAGGCCCGCAGCAGGAACATCCCGCTGTTCCAGTAGTAGCCGCCGGCGTCGAGGTAGGCCTGCGCGGTCGCGGCATCGGGCTTTTCAACGAAGCGCGACACCGCACGGACACCGTCGCCCGGTTCGGCCTGGATGTAGCCGAACCCGGTTTCAGGCGCGTGCGGCACGATGCCGAAGGTCACCAGCGCGCCCGCTTCCGCCGCCGGCACCGCCGCGCGCACCGCGTCGCGGAACGCCGCGGCATCGCGCACCACGTGGTCCGAGGGCAGCACCAGCAGCAGCGGATCCTCGCCCCCGGCCATCGCCTGCAGCGCCGCCGCCGCGATCGCCGGGGCGGTGTTGCGTCCCACCGGTTCCAGCACGATCGCCGGCATCGGCGCGCCGATCTGGCGCAGCTGCTCGGCCACGAGGAAGCGGTGCTCCTCGCCCGCGACCACGATCGGGGCGGCATCGGAAATGCGCGCCACCCGTCGCCAGGTCGCCTGCAACATGGTCTCCTCGCCGCCCAGCGGCAGGAACTGCTTGGGATGCGCCTCGCGCGAGAGCGGCCACAGGCGCGTCCCTGATCCCCCCGACAGCAGCACCGGCTGCAGCATTGTCTTCGAATTCGGCGCCATGCCCGCCTCGCTGGAATCGACCCGGCAGTTTACCCTTTGCCCATGAACTCCTCCGAGCACGACGCGCGCGCGCAGGCGCGCACCGATTGGACCCGCGCCATCCTTGGCGACCCCGGGGCGCTTCCCCAGCGCGCCTCGATGGATGCCGGCTTCCGCAGCTACTGGCGGGTGGCGGTGGCGGGTGGCACCCGCATCGTGATGGACTCGCCGCCGGAGCTCGAGGACGTGCGGCCCTGGCTGCGCATGCATGACGTGCTGGACGCCGGCGGCGTGCGCGTGCCGCGTGTGCTGGCCCCCGACGCCGAGGCCGGCTTCCTGCTGCTGGAGGACCTGGGGACGCAGACCTACCTGCAGGTCATCGACGCCGGCAATGCCGATGCGCTGTTCGATGCCGCCATTGGCCAGCTGCTGAAGCTGCAGGCGATCGCGCCCCCGGCCGACCTGCCCCGCTACGACGAGGACATGCTGCTGCGCGAGCTGCGGTTGTTCGACGAGTGGTTCTGCACCCGCCACCTCGGCCTGTCGCTGGCCTGCGGCGAACTCGAGACACTGGACGCGAGCCATCGCGTACTCACCGACGCCGCGCTCGCGCAGCCGCAGGTGCTGGTGCACCGCGACTTCATGCCGCGCAACCTGATGCCGGTGGACGACGGCCCGGCGGTGCTCGATTTCCAGGACGCAGTGGCTGGCCCGATGGCCTACGACGTGCTCAGCCTGTTCAAGGACGCCTTCCTGAGCTGGCCGCAGGACCGCATCGACGGTTGGGTGGCGGCTTACCACGCGCGCGCCGGAGGTGCCGGGTTGCCGGTTCCGGCGCTGGCCAGCTTGCGCCGCGACGTCGACCTGATCGGCGTGCAGCGCCACCTCAAGGTGATCGGCATCTTCGCGCGGCTCTGCCATCGCGACCACAAGCCGAAGTACCTCGCCGACGTGCCGCGCTTCTTCGGCTACCTCGACGCCGTGTTGCCGCGCTATCCCGAACTCCAGGGGCTGCAGCGCTTCATCGAAGCGCGGGTCAAGCCGGCGCTGGCCGCCGCATGAAGGCGCTGATCTTCGCCGCCGGACTCGGCGAACGCATGCGCCCGCTGACAAACACCACGCCCAAGCCGTTGTTGCAGGTGGGCGGCAAGCGCCTGATCGAATGGCACCTGGAGAAGCTCGCGGCGCGCGGCGTCGGCGAGGTCGTCGTCAACGTCTCGTGGCTGGCCGACCAGTTCCCCGAGATGCTGGGCGACGGCAGCCGCTGGGGCCTTCGGATCGCCTATTCGAACGAGGGCGCGGTCCCGCTGGAAACCGGTGGCGGCATGTGGAACGCCTTGCCGCTGCTGGGCGATGCGCCCTTCCTGCTGGTCAACGGCGATGTCTGGACCGATTACGACTTCGCCCGCCTGCCGGTCCGTCCGGAGGGACTGGCGCACCTGGTGATGGTGGACCGTCCGGAGCACGCCCGCCACGGCGATTTCGCGCTGGACGCTGGCGGGTGCGTGCGCGTGGACGGCCAGCCCCTGCTGACCTATTCGGGCATCGGCGTGTACCGGCCCGCGCTGTTCGAGGGCTGGCAGGCGATCATCGGCGGGCCGCAGACGGTCGACGGCCGGCCGAAGTTCCCGCTGGCGCCGCTACTGCGCGCATGGATGGCCCGGGATGCCATCACCGGCGAGCACCACCGCGGTCGCTGGACCGACGTCGGAACGCCGGAACGGCTTGCCGGCCTGGACGCCGAATTGGGTCAGCCCGCGGACAGCACCTGACGCAGGAAGGGCACGGTCAGCCGTCGCTGCGCCGCCAGCGAAGCGCGGTCCAGCTGCTCGAACAGGGTGGTGAGGCTGCCGAGGTCGCGACTGCAACGGCGCAGCATCCAGTCCAGCGCGGCCTCGTCGAAGTCCAGGCCGCGCGCGGCGGCGCGCGCGCGCAGCAGCTGCGCGCGTCCCGCATCGTCGAGCACCGGCAAGGCCCAGCGCATGCACTGCGCCAGCCGCGAGCGCAGGTCCGCCAGCGCCACCGGCAAGCCATCCGGTGGCGCCGAAGCGGCGTACAGCAAGCCGCGGCCGGCATCGCGCATGCGGTTGTGCAGCTCGAACAGTGCGAGCGCGTCGGCGCGGTTGTCCACCACCGCATCGAGGTCGTCGAGCGCCAGCAGGTCGGCGGCCTCGAGGCCCTCGACCGCCTGTGCCACCCGTCCGGACAGTCCCCGCAGCGACAGGTAGGCCGGATGCCGCCCCGCCTGCTCCGCGTGCGCGCACGCCGCGACCAGCAGGTGGGTCTTGCCGGTCGCGCGCGCGCCATGCAGGTAAAGGGGATCGGACACGCCTTCGGCCAAGGTGCGCAGCTGCTCGAGCAGCCCCGCCGGTGCCTGCAGGTAGGACCGCAGCCGCTGGTCCGGCGGCGACGCAAGGGCCAGCGGCAATTGCGGGACGATGCGACTGCCCGCTTCCATCTCAGCCGCCGTGCGCGCCATCGTGCCCGCTTTCATGATGTGGGTGCGGCGCGGTTGCCACGATGATCTGCGGCGGCGGCGCCTCGCCCACGTACAGCCGGCTCTCGCGATAGCGATCCTGCGCGTACCGCAGCAGCACGTTCACCACCGCGGCCACCGGCAACGCCAGCAGCATGCCGAGGAAGCCGAACAGGGTGCCGCCCGCCATCACCGCGAAGATCACCGCCATCGGGTGCAGGCCGATGCGGTCTCCCACCAGCTTCGGCGTCAGCCAGTAGCTTTCGATGACCTGGCCGACCGCGAACACCACCGCGACGCCGGCGAGGTGCTGCCAGTCGCCGAACTGGACCAGCGCCGCCAGTCCGCCCAGCACCACGATCGCCGCCGGCCCGAGGTAGGGCACGAAGGTGAGCAAGCCCCCGATCACCCCGATCAGGATGCCGAGGTTGAGTCCGACCACCCACAAGCCCAGGGCATACAGCACGCCAAGGATCAGCATCACCAGCAGCTGGCCGCGCAGGAAGCCGCCGAGCACCGCGTCGGATTCCACCGCCAGCCGGTGCACGGTCTCGTAGCGGTCGCGCGGCACCAGCGCGCCGACCCGCGACACCAGCAGGTCCCAGTCGCGCAGGAAGAAGAAGCTCAGCACGGGCACCAGCACGATGTTGGCGAGCATCGCCAGCAACACGAAGCCGGACCGCGACAGGTAGCTGAGCACGGTGGCCGCGATCCCGCCGGCGGCTTGCCAGTGCTCCTGGATCAGCTCGAAAAGCCGCGCCGGATCCAGCCACGACAGGATCTGCATGCCGGTGGTGTCCTCCAGCCACGGCAAGGCGGTACCGACGAACCAGTCGCGGTAGCCCGGCAGCGAGGTCACCAGGGTCACGAGCTGCTGTTCCAGAAGCGGCACCAGCAGCAGCAGCGCCAGCAGGACCACCAGGCTCGCCACCGCGAACACCAGGATCACGGCGTTGTTGCGCCGCATGCCGCGCGCCTCCAGCCGATCCACCATCGGGTCGCCCAGCCAGCCCAGCAGCGCCGCCAGCACGAACGGACTGAGGATCGGCGACAGCAGGTATACCACCCACAGCGCGAACAGGCCGACGGCCGCCCACTGCAGGCGCTTGTAGAACAGCGCGATGGTGGCCAGGTCGCGCTGGCGCGTCATTTCAGCCGCCCAGCCGGAAGGTGGCGGTGCCCTGCGGTGCATCGCCGGCGTCTTCGCCGCCGACCCGCGAGAGCACGCCCGCGCGCTCCACGACCCGCGCGAAGTTCGGCATCCCGGTCGATAGCTCGAGCTCAAGTTCCAGGACGTCCGGCTCCGCGAGCACCGGCTGGATCCGCTTGACGATCGACACCCCGTCCAGGTAACCGATCAGCCGCAGGTAGTCGTCCGCGCTGCGCACGCCGATCACGCGCACGCGGTACCGCCCCGGCGCGCCGCCGCTGCCGGCCTTGGCGTAGCGCTTGAACAGCGCATCGGCCGCGCCATCGGCGCCTCCGGCCATGGCCCGCCGCGCGTCGGCATGGCGGGTGGTCCACTTGGACAAGGTGCGCCCGTTGTCGACGAACACCCAGTCCGCCTGCCAGCCACCGGCCGCGCGCTGCAACTTGCCGATCAACTGCATCGGCGGGCTGTAGCGCTTGGAAAGGCCAGCGATGGCGCCGGTGTCGCCGCGCCAGATCGCACCGACGGCCGCCTGCTCGGCAGCGCTGCCGGCGGGGAGCCCAAGGGCGAACCCGCGCGCGCGCGCCTGGTCAAGCGCGGCGCGCGCCGCGTTCGCCTGCGGCAGCCCGACGAGGCGCGGCCCGCTGCCGTCGTCGATGGCAAGCCAAAGCACCGGCTTGGGCCGCGGCTGCGGCCAATTCGGCAGGCCGAGCATGCGCACCAGCTCATCGACCTCGCCCTGCTTGAAGCGGACCACGAGGGTGGTCTGGAAGCTGGGCGCGCCCGTGGAAGAAACGCCCTCGTCCTGGCGGTAGTCATAGCCGTCCACATAGCTGTCGGCCCGGCGCAACTCGTCGCGCACGCCCGGCCGCTGGGCGGCGCCACGGTCGCCAGTCACCTTCGCCAGCACGTCGCCAAGCGCCCGGGCGTAGGCGCGCTGGCGTTCGCCGGTGGTCTGGTTGCGTACCGCCACTTCGGTGGCGTAGGCGCCGCGCGCCACCGCGCGATCACCCTCGGTGCGCTGCGCCAGGGCCTGGCCCGCGGCCAACGTCATGACTCCCGCCACCATCAGCGTCCACCACCATCGTGCCGCGCGTTGCCGCCTTGCTTGCATCGCAGATCCTTGCCGGGCTTGCCGGTCGTTCGTATTGAAATGGTGCCGCAGGCGGGCGGGCGCGTCCATGCCGCGCCCGTCACGCCGGTGAACGCGCCTGCTAAAATCGCGGATTCCGCGCCTTCCCGCGCCCGCG
The DNA here is from genome assembly GCA_023388715.1 of Pseudomonadota bacterium. GTDB lineage: Bacteria > Pseudomonadota > Gammaproteobacteria > Xanthomonadales > Xanthomonadaceae > Thermomonas. Next base: position 33,846 of record JAEWFT010000027.1, on the reverse strand, counting down.
AGAGCACGCCGTGACCGCCCCCACGTCCTCATCCCCCGGCCTGACCTATCGCGATGCCGGGGTCGACATCGATGCCGGAAACGAGGTCGTGGAGCGCATCAAGCCGCTGGTCCGGCGCACCATGCGCCCGGAGGTGCTGGGCGGCGTGGGCCTGTTCGGCGGCCTGTTCGACCTGTCCAACCGCTACCGGGAACCGGTGCTGGTGTCGGGAACCGACGGCGTGGGCACCAAGCTGATCCTGGCAAAGCAGCTGGATCGCCACGGCACCATCGGCCAGGACCTGGTGGCGATGTGCGTCAACGACGTGCTCGTGCAGGGCGCCGAACCGCTGTTCTTCCTTGACTATTTCGCCACCGGCAAGCTCGATGTCGCCACCACGGTGGACGTGGTCGCCGGCATCGCCAGGGGTTGCGAAATCGCCGGCTGCGCGCTCATCGGCGGCGAGACCGCGGAAATGCCCGACATGTACCCGCCGGGCGAATACGACCTGGCCGGCTTCACCGTTGGCGCCGTGGAGAAGTCGAAGCTCATCGATTCCAGCAAGGTGCGCGCGGGCGACGTGCTCATCGGGATCGCCTCCAGCGGCCCGCATTCCAATGGCTACTCGCTGGTCCGCAAGATCCTGGCCCGCGCCGGCAACCCCTTCGACCTCGACCTGGGTGGCGTCACCCTGGCCGACGCGCTGATGGAACCCACCCGCATCTACGTCAAGCCGGTGCTGGAACTGCTGGTCAGGCACGACATCCACGCGATGGCCCACGTCACCGGCGGCGCGCTGGTGGAGAAGATCATCCGCGTCGTGCCGCCGCAGTTCGGGCTGGAGATCGACACCTCGGCGTGGCCGCTGCCGCCGGTGTTCGACTGGCTGCAGCGCGAAGGCAACGTGGCGCGCCAGGAGATGTGGCGCACCTTCAACTGCGGCATCGGCTACGTGCTGATGGTGGCGCCGGAGGATGCCGGGGTGATCGGCAGCGACCTTGACCGCCTGGGCCTTGCCCACTGGCAGATCGGCGCCGTTGTAGCCGCGGGTGAAGGCGAGCGCCTGCAGATCCGCTGAGCCGGCGCCGCATGACCATCCGACTGGCGGTGCTGGCCTCGGGCCGCGGCACCAACCTGCAGGCGATCCTGGATGCCATCGCCGACGGCGCGCTGGATGCGCAGCTCGTCGGGGTGTTCTCGGACCGGCCGCACGCGCCGGCGCTGCAGCGCGTGCCGGCGGGCCTGCGCTGGGCGCGAGACGCCACAGGCTTCGCCAGCCGCGAGGCGTTCGACGCCGCATTGGCCGACGCGGTCGCGGCGACCCGTCCCGACTGGATCGTCTGCGCGGGTTACATGCGGATCCTCGGCGATCCCTTCGTCGAGCGCTTCCGCGGGCGCCTTCTAAACATCCACCCGTCGCTGCTGCCGAAGTACCGCGGACTGCGCACCCACCGGCGCGCGCTGGAGGCGGGCGAGTCCGAACATGGCGCCAGCGTGCACTTCGTGGTGCCCGAGCTCGACGCCGGCGCGGTGATCGCACAGGCCGCGGTCCCGGTGCTGGACAAGGACACGCCGGAAACCCTCGCGTTTCGCGTTCTACAGGTGGAACACCCCTTGCTGCTTTCGGTACTGGATTGGGTCGCCGCCGGCCGCATCTGTGAACGGGAGGGACGCGTGTGGCGGGATGGTCAGCCCCTGTTTACAGCCCCGCGGCTAGAGTTTCCCACCACCTGAATGCGGCCTTCCCCAGATGGCCGCTCCCGAGGATTCCTGATGAAGCTGTTGCGCACTACCACCCTTGCCGCCCTGCTCCTGGCCAGCCTGCCCGCGCTGGCGGTGCAGCCGTTCGTGGCCGACTACCAGGCCAACGTCAAGGGCAGCATCAAGGCCAATGCGCAAATGAGCCTCGCGTCCGCCGGAGGCGACCGCTGGAACTACGTGCTCAGCGTCACCAGCCCCGTCGCCAGCGTCCGCCAGTCCACCGTGTTCGAAGCCCGTGGCGGCGCGTGGCGCCCGCTCTCGGGCAGCGACATGACCTCGATGCTGCTGAAGAAGTCGCAGAAGAACGCGACCTACGACTGGGCCAAGGGCGAAGCCAGCTGGAGCGGCGACGTCAAGCCGGAGCGTGCCGGCCCGGTGAAGCTGCGCGAGGGCGACATGGACGCGATGCTGCTGAACCTTGCGATCGTGCGCGACGTCGGCGCCGGCAAGCCGCTGAACTACCGCCTGGTCGAGAACGGCAGGGCGCGCCCGCAGAACTACAAGCTGCTGGGCACCGAAACCATCACCGTCGGTGGCAAGTCGCGCACCGCGACCAAGGTCAGCCGCAGCAGCGACGACAAGCAGACGATCGTGTGGATCGTGGAGGGACTGCCGGTGCCGGCGCGCATCCTGCAGACCCGCGACGGCAGCGACGAGCTCGACCTGGTGCTGAAAGCGGTGCGCTGACGGCGCGCCGGCACGAAAAAGCCCCGCTTCGGCGGGGCTTTTTCGTTGCAGCGCGGGCAACGCCCTTACCCCACCCGGCGGATGCGCGCGCCCAGCGCCGACAGCTTGGCCTCGATGTCCTCGTAGCCGCGGTCCAGGTGGTAGATGCGGTCGATCACCGTTTCGCCCTCGGCCACCAACCCGGCGAGGATCAGCGAGGCCGACGCGCGCAGGTCGGTCGCCATCACCGGCGCGCCGGTCAGGCGCTCCACCCCGCGTACCACCGCGGCATGCCCGTCGACCCGGATGTCCGCGCCCAGGCGCAGCAGTTCGTTGACGTGCATGAAGCGGTTTTCGAAGATCGTCTCGTTGATCACGCCCACGCCGTCGGCGATGCAGTCCATCGCCATGAACTGCGCCTGCATGTCGGTGGGGAACGCGGGGTGCGGCGCGGTGGTGATGTTGACCGCGCGCGGGCGCTGGCCACGCATGTCGGCGGTGATGCGGTCGCCGGCCCCGGCGCTGGCCTCGATGGTGATCCCGGCGCCCGCCTCGCGCAGCTTGTCCAGCACCGCGTCCATGGTGTCGGCGCGGGCGTGGGTCGCGGTCACCCGGCCCCCGGTCATCGCCGCCGCGACCAGGAAGGTGCCGCATTCGATGCGGTCCGCCACCACCGCATGCTCGCAGGCGTGCAGCCGCTCCACGCCTTCGATCACGATGCGCGGGGACCCATGCCCGCTGATCCGGGCGCCCATCGCGATCAGGCAGTCGGCCAGGTCGACGATCTCCGGCTCCATCGCCGCGTTCTCGAGCACCGTGGTGCCCTCCGCCAGGGTGGCGGCCATCAGCACGTTCTCGGTGGCGCCGACGCTCACCAGCTCGAACACGTGGCGCGCGCCCTTGAGGCGGCCGTTGCAGCTGGCCTTGATGAAGCCATGGTCGACGCTGATGGTCGCGCCCAGCGCCTGCAGGCCCTTGATGTGGAGGTCCACCGGGCGCGAGCCAATCGCGCAGCCGCCCGGCAGCGAGACCTCCGCGTGGCAATGGCGCGCCAGCAGCGGTCCCAGCACCAGCACCGACGCGCGCATGGTCTTGACCAGCTCGTACGGCGCGACGTGACTGTTGACGCTGCGCGGATCGATGCTCATTGCGTCGCCTTCGTGGGCAACGCCCGCCCCCAACCCCGCCAGCAGCCGCGCGATGGTCAGCACATCGTGCAGGCGCGGGACGTTGGTGATCCGCACCGGCGCATCGGCCAGCAGGGTCGCGCACAGGATCGGCAGCACCGCGTTCTTGGCGCCCGAGATGCGCACCTCGCCGTCCAGGCGGGTGCCGCCGCCGATCACGATCTTCTGCATCAGGCGCCGGCCTCGCCCGCTTCTTCCGGGGTCAGGGTGCGCAGCTGCAGGGCATGGATGGCGCCGCCCATGCGTTCGCCCAGGGTGGCGTACACCATCCGGTGGCGTGCCAGCGGCAACTTGCCGGCAAAGGCGGCGCACACGACGGTGGCCTCGAAATGGACCCCGTCGTCGCCCTGGACGCGCGCGCGCGCGCCCGGCAGGCCGGTTTCGATGAGCTGGCGGATGCTGTCTGCGTTCATGACCTGTCGGAAACCGCTCGCGTAAACTGAACGGCCCAGTCTATCGGAAAGCCCAGTGCCCCAGTCCGTCCCGGCCCGGGAATTCGACTTCGCCGCCAGCGCCCGCCGCGTGTTCGAGAGCGAGCGCGACGGGCTGGCCGCGGTGGCCGCGCGTGTGGATGGCGCGTTCACTGCCGCCTGCCAGCGCATCCTCGCCTGTCGCGGGCGGGTCGTGTGCTCCGGGATGGGCAAGTCGGGGCATATCGCCCGCAAGATCGCGGCGACCCTGGCCTCGACCGGCACCCCTGCGTTCTACGTGCATCCGGGCGAGGCCGCGCATGGCGACATCGGGATGATCACCGACGCCGACATCGTGCTGGCGTTGTCCTATTCCGGCGAGAGCGACGAGATCCTGCTGCTGCTGCCGGCAATCAAGCGCCAGGGCAACCCGGTGATCGCGATGACCGGCCGCGCCGGGTCCACCCTGGCGCGCGAGGCCGACCTGCACCTGGACGTCAGCGTGCCCACCGAGGCCTGCCCGCTGTCGCTGGCGCCCACCACCAGCACGACTGCGTCGCTGGCGATGGGCGACGCGCTGGCCGTCGCGCTGCTGGAGGCGCGCGGCTTCACCGCCGACGATTTCGCGCGCTCGCACCCGGCGGGCGCACTCGGTCGCCGCCTGCTGCTGCGGATCACCGACGTCATGCACGCCGGCGACGAGGTGCCGCGGGTGGGGCCGGACGCCAGCATCACCGAGGCGCTGGTCGAGATCACCCGCAAGCGGCTGGGGATGACGGCGGTCGCGGACGCGGACGGGCGGCTGCTCGGGCTGTACACGGACGGCGACCTGCGCCGCAGCCTGGACGACGACCATGTCGACCTGCGCAATACCCGCATCGACGCGGTGATGACGCGCTCGCCGCGCACCATCGGCGCCGATGCCCTGGCAGTGGAAGCCGCGCAGCTGATGGAAACCCACAAGATCAATGCCCTGCTGGTGGTCGACGGCGCGCAGCGGCTGGTTGGTGCGCTGAACATCCACGACCTGCTGCGGGCCAGGGTGGTCTGATGGCCCCGTTTGCCTGTCCCGACGAGGTGGTGGCGCGCGCCCGCCGGATCCGCCTGATCGGCTTCGACGTCGACGGCACCCTCACCGATGGACGCCTGGTCTACGGCGGCGATGGCCAGGATGCCAAGGCCTTCCATGTGCAGGACGGCATGGGGTTGGTGCTGCTGCGCGAGGCCGGCATCCAGGTGGCGCTGGTGACCGCGCGCAACAGCAGCGAAGTCGAGCGCCGCGGCCGCGAGCTGGGCCTGCCGCATGTCCACGTCGGCGAGCGCGGCAAGTTGGCCTGCATGCAGCGGATCGCCGTCCAGCTCGGCGTGGGCATGGACGAGGTCGCGTTCATGGGCGACGACCTGCCCGATCTGGCCGCGATGCGCGCCGCGGGACTCGCCATCGCCCCGGCGAACGCGCACACATGGGCGCTGGACGTGGCGCACTGGACCACGCCGCGGCGTGGCGGCGAGGGCGCGGCTCGCGATGCCTGCGACCTGCTGCTGCACGCACAGGGCCGCACCGGGGCGATCCTCGCCCATGGGGAGCACCCGTGAGCTGGCGCGCAGCGCTGACCCTGGTGCTGCTGCTGGCGGCCGCGGCAAGCGGCTGGTCGGTATGGAAGCTGTCGCGCCCGGCCGACGACGGTGTGCTGGCCGCGCGCTCGGACTACGTGCTGCATGACTTCGAGCTGACCTCGCTGGACAAGGACGGCACCGAGGCCTTCACCCTGCGCGGCCCGCTGCTGGAACGCGATCCTGCAGACAAGACCATGGCGATGGCGACCCCGCTGTTCCTGGTGCCCGACCGCGCCGGGCTTTACTGGGAAGTGCGCGCCGACAGCGGCCTGGTGCCCGCCAACGGCGAGCGCCTGGACCTGCGCGGCAACGTGGTGGCCACCAGTCCCGCCGATGCCCCGCCGCCGACCCGCATCGCCACCGAGCAGCTCAGCCTGTTCCCGCGCCAGAACCGAGCCAGTTCCAGCGTTGCCGTGGTGGTCACCCGGCCCGGCCATACAATGCGCGGCGTCGGCCTGCAGGCCGACTTCGAACGCCAGCGCGTCTCCCTCCTTTCGCAGGTGAAACACCACTATGTCCCCCAGCCCTAAGTTGCAGGTGTTCACGCTGGCACTGGCCATCGCCGCATCCGGCGCCGCCGGCGCCAGGAGCTCCGACCGCCACCAGCCGATGGACATCGAGTCCGATCGCAGCGACTGCGGCCTTGGCGACAACGCCAGCTGCACCCTGACCGGCAACGTCTCGATCACGCAGGGCACCATGCGCGTGGGCGCGGCGCGCGCGGTGATCCACCAGGCCGGCGGCAACCCGTCGCGCGCCGTGCTCAGCGGCGGCGTGACCCTGCGCCAGCAGCTGGACGACGGCGGCACCATCAACGCGCGTGCCGCCAACGTCGACTACGACATGCGCACCGAGGTGGTGACCTTCACCGGCGATGTCACCATCAACCAGGCGCGCGGCACCCTCAACGGCCAGCGTGTTGTCTACAACATGCGTACCGGCCAGGTGCAGAGCGGCGGCGAAGGCAGCGGCCGGGTGAAGATGCGGATCATGCCGAAGTCGGCACCGTCGCAGGGCGCCGGCTGATGCTGGTCGCTGAGGGCCTGCGCAAGCGCTACAAGTCGCGCGAGGTGGTACATGACTTCGGCCTGACCCTCGACGCGGGCGAGGTGGTCGGCCTGCTGGGGCCCAACGGGGCCGGCAAGACCACCTGCTTCTACATGATCGTCGGCCTGGTGCCCGCCGATGCCGGGCGCATCGTGCTGGACGGCCGCGACATCACCGGCGAGCCCATGTACGTGCGTGCCAAGCTCGGCCTCGGCTACCTGCCGCAGGAGCCGTCGGTGTTCCGCAAGCTCAGCGTCGCCGACAACCTGCGCCTGGTGCTGGAATTGCGCCACGACCTGGACGACGAGCAGCGCGACAAGGAACTGTCCGCCCTGCTGGACGAGCTGCAGATCGGCCACGTCGCCAACCAGCCGGGCGCCAGCCTGTCCGGCGGCGAGCGGCGGCGGGTCGAAATCGCGCGCGCGCTGGCCGGCAAGCCGCGGATGATCCTGCTCGACGAGCCGTTCGCCGGCGTCGACCCGATCTCGGTGAACGAGATCCAGCGCATCGTGCGCCACCTCAAGCAGCGCGGCATCGGCGTGCTGATCACCGACCACAACGTGCGCGAGACGCTCGACATCTGCGACCGCGCCTACATCCTCGCCGACGGCACCGTGCTGGCGCAGGGCGCGCCGGCGCAGCTGCTCGAGGATCCCGACGTCCGCCGGGTCTACCTGGGCGACGAATTCCGCCTCTGAGGGGAGCGGTCGCAACGTTTTTCCCGGCGCGACCGGCTATGCTGCAGGCATGAAGCCGCGCCTGTCCCCCGCGCAGCAGCAGCACCTGATTCTGACGCCGCAACTGCGTCAGGCGATCCGCCTGCTGCAGCTGTCCGGCGCCGAACTCGAGGCCGAGATCGCCGAGGCGGTGGCCAGCAATCCCTTGCTGGACTGGAACGAGGACGCGCCGGGCGAAGCTTCCCTCTCGGTGGAGCCGGAGCGCCCGCGCGACGCGCCCGAGCCGGAGCCGCTCCCGGCGGATGCCCCCTGGGAGCGCGATGCGGAGCCGTGGCAGGTCCGTAGCGGCGACGGCGACCACGACGCCCCCGAGCAGGCGGACAGCGAGGAGAGCCTGCAGGACCACCTGTTGTGGCAGCTGCACCTGGGTCAATTCAGCCCGCGGGACGCGCGTATCGGCATCGCCGTGATCGATGCCATCGACGATGACGGCTACCTGCGCGAGGACCTCGACGTCCTTGCCGGGAGCCTGCGGCCGGACCTCGTGGTGTCGGCCGGGGATGTGCTGCAGGTCCTGCACCGGATCCAGCAGTTCGATCCGGTCGGCGTGGGCGCCCGCGACCTTGGCGAGAGCCTGCGCCTGCAGCTGCAGGCGCTCACGGAGGACACCCCCGGCCGTGCCATTGCGCTCCGGGTGGCCGCTGAAGCGCTGGAGCGGCTGCCCAGGATCGGAATCGACGGCGTCTGCAGCCAGCTGCGCTGCAGCCGCGCCGAGGCGGAGACGGCAGTCCAGCTCCTGCGCAGCCTGGATCCGCGCCCGGGTGCGCAGCTGGGCGGCCTGGCGGCTGGCACCTACGTTGTGCCGGACTGCGTCATCACCCGCCGCAACGGCCTCTGGCAGGTCGAGCTGTCGACGGCGGCGCAGCCGCGGGTGGGCATCCAGCGTGGCTACGAGCAGATGATCCGCCACGCGCGCGCCGAGGATGCCGAGTACCTGCGCGGGCGGCTGCAGGAGGCGCGCTGGCTGCTGAAGGGCCTGGAGTCGCGCGCCGACACCCTGCTGCGGGTGGTGCGCTGCCTGGTCCGCGAGCAGGCGGGATTCCTCGAGTTCGGGCCGCAGGCGCTGCGCCCGCTGACCCTGCGTCGGGTGGCGGAGGAACTGGAGCTGCACGAATCCACGGTGTCGCGCGCGACCGCCCGCAAGTACGTGCGCACGCCGCGCGGCACCATCGCCCTGCGCGACTTCTTCGCCTCCGGGATCGATACCGACGGCGGCGGCAGCGCGTCCAGCACCGCCATCCAGGACATGATCCGCAGGCTGGTGGCGGCCGAAGATCCGCGCAAGCCCTTGTCCGACGCGCGACTGGCCGATACGTTGAAACAGGATGGAGTGCCGGTGGCGCGGCGCACGGTGGCCAAATACCGTGAAGCGCTGCAGATCCCGGCCTCCCACGAACGCGTGCGCATCGGCTGACGATGCGAGCCGCCATCGGCACCGGGCCGTTGGCACAACGAGGAGGAAGTCCAGATGCAGATCGAAACCCACGGCCACCAGCTCGAAGTCACCCCGGCGTTGCGCGAGTACGTCGACACCCGCTTCGAGCGCCTGGCCCGGCATTTCGAGCATCCCTGCCAGATCCGCGTCCAGCTCGGACTGGAGAAGCCCAAGCACAAGGCCGAGGCGACCGTCAGCCTGTCCGGCCGCACCCTGCATGCCGATGCGCTCGGCACCGACATGTACGCGGCGATCGACCTGCTGACCGACAAGCTCGACCGCCTGTTGATCAAGCACAAGGAAAAGCTGACCAGCCATCCGCGCGACAGCCTCGCCAGCGGCATGGTGGACTGAGGCGGGGCGGATGCAGCCCACCCATGCCCCGCGGCGCGGGGCGCAGGCGCCATGAACGCCCGCATCACCGCCGGCCAGCTGTTTCAGCAGCAGCAGGAGCGCCTGGGGCTGCGCTGGCTGGCGGGGCAGTCCGAAGCCGGCACGCGCGTGCTGGAGGCGGTCGACACCGTCGCCCGGCGCCCGTCCCTGGCCGGCTACCTCAACATGATCTACCCCAACCGGGTGCAGATCCTCGGCACCGAGGAACTGTCCTGGCTCGACGGGCTGGACGCGCGCCTGCGCTGGGAGACCATCCACCGGATCATCGACAACCGCCCGCTGGCGCTGGTGATCAGCAAGAACCAAGACTGCCCCGAGGACCTGCGCGCCGCCGCCGAGGAATCCGGTACGCCGCTGTGGAGCTCGCCCAAGCGCGGGCACGAACTGCTCAACCACCTGCAGTACCTGCTGGCCCGGACCCTGGCGCCGCGCGTGGTGCTGCACGGGGTGTTCATGGAGATCTATTCGATCGGGGTGTTGATCACCGGAGAGTCGGGCTCGGGCAAGAGCGAGCTGGCGCTGGAACTGGTGACCCGCGGGCACCGCCTGGTGGCGGACGACGCCCCCGAGTTCACCCAGATCGCGCCCGACGTGCTGGACGGCGCCTGCCCCGAGCTGCTGCAGGACATGCTGGAGCTGCGAGGGCTGGGGGTGCTCAACATCCGCGAGATGTTCGGCGACACCGCGGTCAAGCGGAACAAGTACCTGCGCTTGATCGTGCACCTGGGCAAGCCGGTCATGGAGCCTTCGCCCAGCGGGATCGAGCGGCTGACCGGTGACCTTGGCAGCCGCCGGGTGCTCGACCTCGACGTGCCGATGATCACCCTGCCGGTGATGGCCGGACGCAACCTGGCGGTGCTGACCGAAGCCGCCGCGCGCGTCCATATCCTGCGATCCAAGGGCGTCGACCCGGCCGCGGCCTTCATGGCGCGCCACAGCCATTTCCTGGAGCGCGCCACCCCATGAACGCACCGCCCCTCGTGGTCATCACCGGGATGTCCGGCTCCGGCAAGTCGGTCGCGCTGGCAACGCTGGAGGACCTTGGCTACTACTGCGTCGACAACCTGCCGGCGGATCTGCTGCCGGACCTGGTGCGCCGCACCGCGTCCAGCGCGAACCCACCCGAGAAGCTCGGCGTGGGCATCGACGTGCGGGACCCGGGCGACCTGTCCGACGTGCCCCAGGCGCTCTCGCGCACCGCCGAGACCGGCGTCGATCCCAAGGTGATGTTCCTGGAGGCGCGCGACGAAGTGCTGGTGCGCCGTTACGCCGATACCCGCCGCCGCCACCCCCTCAGCCACATCGGGCTGGCGCTGGCGGATGCGATCTCGCTGGAACGCCAGGCGCTGAAGCCGCTGCGGCAGATCGCCGACGAGGTGCTCGACACCAGCGACCTCAACGTCCACCAGATGCGGCGGCTGGTGCTCACCCGCTTCGGGCTCAGCGGCGCCGGGCTGTCCCTGCTGTTCGAATCGTTCGCCTACAAGCGCGGGGTGCCACCGGAAGCCGATTTCGTGTTCGACGCGCGCGTGCTGCCGAACCCGCACTGGGATGCGCGCCTGCGTCCGCTTTCGGGCCGCGATGAAGCGGTGCGCGTGCACCTCGAGGGCGAGCCCGACGTCCAGACCTACGTCGGGCAGGTACAGGGTTTCCTCGACACCTGGTTGCCCAAGCTGCGCTCGGAAACCCGCAGCTACGCCACCGTGGCGTTCGGCTGCACCGGCGGCCGCCATCGCTCGGTGTACCTGGCGGAGCGACTTGCCCGCCACTGCCGTGAGCAGGGCTGGGCGGAGGTCGCGGTCCACCACCGCGAGCTCGACTGACCGCGCCGCGCCGCTTCCTGCCGGTCACCGCCGTCTGCTAAGTTTCGGGGATGGCCGTCGGCATCCTCCTCGTCACCCACCCGGGCATCGGCCATGCGCTGATCGACGTCGCCACGCGCCTGCTGCACAAGCTGCCGCTAGCCTGCGAAGCGTTCGAGGTTCCGTTCGATGGCGACACCGACGCCTTGTTGCCGCAGGCAAGCGCGGCGCTGCGGCGCGCCGATGCCGGCGACGGCGTGCTGCTACTGACCGACCTGTACGGCGCCACCCCGAGCAACATCGCCGCGCGACTTTCGCGGCTGGGCACGCCGGTCCGCCGGGTGTCGGCGCTCAGCCTGCCAATGCTGCTGCGGGTGATGAACTACGCCGAGCTGCCGCTGGACGACCTGCCTGCCGTGGCCGCCGCTGGAGCGCGCAACGGCGCCATCATGGACGACGCCTGACATGCCCAGCCCTTCCTTCCGCCGCGGACACCACCGATGATCCGCCGCGAACTCACCATCACCAACCGCCTCGGCCTGCACGCCCGCGCCACCGCGAAACTGGTGCAGCTGCTGTCCGGTTACCGCAGCCAGGCCACGCTGGAAGCGCGCGGCCGCGAGGTCGACGCCAAGAGCATCATGGGCGTGATGTTGCTGGCCGCTGGCCCGGGCACGACCGTCGTGCTGAGGCTGGAAGGCGAGGACGAACAGCAGGCGGCAGATGCCGCGGCCGCGCTGTTCGAGCGCGGCTTCGACGAGGGCAGCTGATGCGCCTGCTCCTGTCCGGCAATGCCGCGTCGCGCGGCAGCGCCCTGGGACGGGCACGGGTCCGGCTTCCGCATGCGCTGGAGGTCGAGGAAGCGCGGATCGCGCCGGCCGAGGTGGAGGCGGAGATCCAGCGCGTCCACGAGGCGGTGGACCTCGTGCGCGGGGAAATGCGGGTGCTGCGCGACCGCCTGCACGGGGCGCTCGCACACGAGGTCGGCGAGTTCCTCGACCTGCATGCGCTGCTGCTCGATGACCCCGAGCTGCTGCAGGGCATCGACACCCTGATCCGCACCGGGCTGTATTCGGCCGACTATGCCCTGCGCCTCCAGCGCGACCGCATCGCGGGGGTGTTCGAAGGCATGGACGATGCGTACCTGCGCAGCCGCATCGACGATATCGACCAGGTGATCGGCCGACTCAACGCCGCGCTGCAGCGCCGTGACGCCGACCTGCAGGGCGTCTCCGGCGAGATCCTGGTCACCGACAACATCGCGCCCGCGGAACTGGCGCAGCTGCAGGCGCAGGGCGTGGTCGGGGTGGTGACGTCGGGCGGCAGCCCGCTCTCGCACAGCGCGATCCTGGCCCGCAGCCTGCACATCCCGCTGGTGGTCGGCGCGGTGCAGGCGCTGCAGAAGGTCAACGACGGCGACGTGCTGGTGATCGATGGCGGCAGCGGCCTGGTCGTGCGCGAGCCCGGCCCGGCGGACCTGCGCGAGCACCGCCAGCGGGTGGCCGATGCACGACGCGAACGCAAGCAGCTCAACCGCCTGCGCCGCGAACCCAGCCGCACCCTGGACGGCGTGGACATCAAGCTGTGGGCCAACGCCGAGTCGCGCGAGGACGTGACCGCCGCGCACGCGCTGGGCGCCGCCGGCGTGGGGCTGTTCCGCACCGAGTACCTGTACCTGTCCAGCCACGAGCTGCCCGACGAGGACACCCAGTTCCGGGCCTACCGCGACGCCGCCATCGCGATGACCGGTCGCACCGTCACCTTCCGCACCGTCGACCTCGGCGCCGACAAGGCGGACCGCACTGGCCTTGCGCTGAAGGACGAACCCAACCCCGCGCTGGGACTGCGCGGCGTGCGCCTGAGCCTGGCCCGCGACGGCCTGCTGCGCAGCCAGCTGCGGGCGATCGCGCGCGCGTCCGGCTACGGTCCGGTGCGGGTGCTGGTGCCGATGGTCAGCGGCGCCGAGGAGCTGCGCGCGGTGGCGACGGCGCTGGACGCGGTGACGGCGGAGCTGCGCGGCGAGGGCCACGACATCGCGGATCGCATCCCGCTCGGCGCGATGATCGAGGTGCCCTCCGCGGCGCTTGCCCTGCCGACCTTCGTCGGCGAATGCGACTTCCTGTCGATCGGCACCAACGACCTGGTCCAGTACCTGCTCGCCGCCGACCGCACCAACGAGGCGCTGGGCGAGCTGTACACCCCGCTGCATCCGGCCGTGGTGCGCCTGCTGCGCGACATCGCGCGAACCGCCGCGCGCTCCACCACCCCGCTGTCGGTGTGCGGCGAGATCGCCGGGGACCCGCTGTTCGTGCCGATGCTGCTGGCGCTGGGCATCGACGAGCTCAGCCTGCATCCCGCTACCCTGCTCGAGGTGCGGCGCGCGATCCGCGGCGCGGATCTGGCCGCGCTGCGCGCCTCTGCGCCCGCGCTGCTGCGGGCGCGCGACCGCGCCGGGATCGAGCGCTGGATGGCCAGGCATGCGCCGCTGGCGTGAGCGTGTGGGCATTCCACCCGGGCTCGGCGATAATGCTTCCACTATGACCAGTTGATCGCGTCGCGCCTGCAGGGTGCGGCAGACCTCCCTTGCAGTCGCGCCGCCCGGCACGACTCCCGCCACGGAAGCGTGCCCATGGCCGAAGCCATCCGCCACGACAAGACCGCGCGCCAGCTCCGGCTGCTGTCGGACGCGCTGGATTCCGGCCGCTTGGGGCCGGTGCGGCGGCTGGTCAACACGCTCTCCCCCGCCGAGATCGGCAACCTGCTGGAGTCGCTGCCGCCGGGCAAGCGCAGCGTGGTGTGGGGCCTGGTCGATGCCGAGGACGACGGCGAGGTGCTGGTCCACGTCGGCGACGAGGTGCGCGAGAGCCTGATCGCGGACATGGATCCCGACGAGCTGGTCGCCGCGGTCGAGGACCTCGACATCGACGACCTCGCCGACCTGGTCGAGGACCTGCCCGATACCGTCATCGACGAGATCCTCAAGTCGATGGACCGCGAGAACCGCGAGCGGCTCGAGCAGGTGCTTTCCTACGAGGAGGACAGCGCCGGGCGCCTGATGAACCCGGACGTGGTGACGGTGCGCGCCGACACCACCGTCGACGTGGTGCTGCGCTACCTGCGCCTGCGCGGCGAGCTGCCGGAGCACACCGACCACCTGTACGTGGTCAATCGCCGCCACCAGCTGATGGGCTGGGTCGCGCTGCAGGACCTGGTGACCCGCGATCCGTCCACGCCGATCAACAAGCTGATCGACGAGGAACTGGAGTCGATCCACGTCAATGCCAGCAACGACCAGGTCGCCCGCGAATTCTCCGACAACGACTGGGTCTCGGCGCCGGTAGTCAACGAGAACAACGTGCTGCTGGGCCGCATCACCATCGACGACGTGGTCGACATCATCCGCGAGCAGGCCGAGCACCAGGCGCTGGGCGCCGCCGGCCTGGACGAGGACGAGGACCTGTTCAGCCCGGTCTGGCGCGCGATGCGGCGTCGCCTGATCTGGCTCTCGATCAACCTGGCCACCGCCTTCCTGGCCGCCAGCGTGGTCGGCCGCTTCGAGGGCACCATCAACCAGCTGGTGGCGCTGGCGGTGCTGATGCCGATCGTCGCCGGCATGGGCGGCAATGCCGGCACCCAGGTGCTGGCCCTGATGATCCGCGGCCTGGCGCTTGGCCAGGTGGGCGCGTCGAACATCCGCACGCTGCTGTGGAAGGAAGCACGGGTGGCGCTGCTCAATGGCCTGGTGCTGGGCGCGGTGCTGGCGCTGATTGTGCTGGCCTGGTTCAACAATGCGGGGTTGTCGGCGGTGATCTTCATCGCGCTCACGCTCAACCTGGTGATGGCCGCGGTGGCAGGCGTGCTGGTGCCGGTCACCCTCAAGCGCTTCGGCTACGACCCCGCGCTGGCCAGCAGCATCTTCCTGACCACCGTCACCGACGTGATGGGGTTCTTCACCTTCCTCGGGCTGGCCACCCTGGTGCTCATGCGCTGAGCCTAGGCCAGCAGCGCTTCCAGCACCGCCATCCGCACCGCGACCCCGTTGGACACCTGCTGCAGGATCCGCGACTGCGGGCCGTCGGCGACCTCATCGGTGATTTCCACCCCGCGGTTCATCGGGCCGGGGTGCATCACGATGGCATCGGGGGCGGCGCGCCGCAGGCGGGCGGCGGTGAGCCCGAAGGCGCGGTGGTAGTCCTCCAGCGACTTAACCAGCCCATCGGCCATCCGCTCGCGCTGCAGGCGCAGCATCATCGCCGCGTCCACGCCTTCCAGCATCGCGTCGAGGTCATCGCCGACGACGCAGCCGGCCAGCGTGTCGTCCTCCGGCAGGAGCGCCGCCGGGCCGCAGACGCGGATCTCGCCGCAGCCCAGCGCGCGCAGGGCGTGCAGGTCGGACCGCGCCACACGCGAATGCCTGACGTCGCCGACGATCACCACCGTCAGCTGCGAGAAATCGGCGCCCTTGGCCTGGCGCAGGGTGAGCATGTCGAGCAGCCCCTGGGTCGGGTGGTGGCTGCGGCCATCGCCGGCATTGAGCAGCGCGGTGGCCCGGGTCGCGGAGGCGGCAAGTTCGGCCACCGCGCCATCGCGGCGATGACGCACCACGAAGGCATCCACGCCCATGGCCTCCAGCGTCTTCAGGGTATCGACGTCCGCTTCGCCCTTGGTGGTCGAGGACGTCGAGGCATCGAAGGCCAGCAGGTCCGCGCCAAGCCGCTGCGCCGCCAGCACGAAGCTGGAGCGCGTGCGGGTGGAGGGTTCGAAGAACAGCGTGCACACGGTCTTGCCGGCCAGGGCGCCCCGCAGCGCGGTGCCGCCGCGCGCATGTGCCGTCATCGCCTGCGCACGCTCCAGCAGGGCCTCCATGTGCGCCCGTGGCAGCTGGTCGAGGCCAAGCAGGTGGCGCAGGCGGCCTTGGTCGTCGATCTGGCGGGCGTTCATGGCGTGCATTGTCCGCGAAACCCCGGGCGCGCCGCCATGCTCAGGGAACCTGCGCAGCGTCCTGCGGCGCGGCCAACCAGCGCTCGACGATCACCGCAGCCGCCTCCGCGTCGAGCAGGGCGGCATCGCGGCGGCGGCGGTTACCGGTTGCACGCTGCGCGGCAAAGCGCACCGCCGCTTCCTGCGAGCTGTTGCGCTCGTCGACCATTGCCACCGGCAAGCCGGTGCGGGCGCGCAGTTCGCGGGCAAAGGCCTGGGCCAGCTTGCGGATCGGCTGGTCGCCGCCATCCAGTGCCATCGGATCGCCCACCACGATGCCGTCCGGCCGCCATTCGCGGCGCAACAGTTCGATGCGCTCCCAGGCGGGACCGGCGGCATGCACGTCGACCACCGCGATCGCCCGCGCCCCGGTCATGGCATTGCCCACCGCCACCCCGATCCGACGCGCGCCGACGTCGAAGCCGAGCACGGTGCCGTCCGCCCGGATCGCGGCGGGCGCCTCGTTCATGCGTGGCCGGCTTGACCGGAAAAATTCACCAGGTCCACACCGATGCTGCCCGCCGCGGCCTGCCAGCGGTGCGGGAGCGGAAGCTCGAACAGCACCTCCTCGCGCACCGGCACCATCAGCCAGCTGTCGTCGACCAGCTCCTGCTCCAGCTGCCCTGCATCCCAGCCGGCGCATCCCAGCGCCACCAGGGCGCGCGGCGGGCCCTCGCCCTTCGCCATCGCTTCCAGCACGTCGCGTGAGGTGGTCAGGAACAGGCCATCGCCCAGCGCCAGGCTGGAATCCCAGGCGCGGTCGCCGTCATGGACCACGAACCCGCGCTCGCGGTGCACCGGACCGCCGGCCATGACCGGCTGTGCCTGCAGGGCGGCGTCGCCGCCCTCGATACCCATCTGCTCGAGCACTTCGCCCAGGGTGTATTCGGACGGGCGGTTGACCACCACGCCCATCGCGCCGTCGCCGTCGTGCTGGCACAGCAGGACCACGCTCTGGGCGAAGCCACCATCCTGCAGCGAGGGCAATGCCACCAGCAGGTGATTGCCGAAATTCGTCGCGGTGCCTTCCATGCGCGCATTGTAGCGTGGACCCCGCGGCCCGACGCCGCGCGGTCCGTCAGCGCAGCTCCGCGACCTCGACCCCGTCCAGGCCCTGCGCCAGCGTGCGCGCGTCGCCGCCCTGCGCCAGCTTGATCCGCAGGCGCACCTCGTTGGTCGAGTCGGCGTAGCGCAGCGCGTCCTCGTAGCTGATCTCGCCGGCCTGGTAGAGCTCGAACAGGCTCTGGTCGAAGGTCTTCATGCCCAGCTGCACGGACTCCTTCATCACTTCCTTGAGCTTGTGGATCTCGCCATCGCGGATGTAGTCCTGCACCAGCGGCGTGCCCAGCAGGACTTCCATCGCCACCCGCCGCGCCTTGCCATCCGGGGTCGGGATCAGCTGCTGCGCCACGACGCCCTTGAGGTTGAGCGACAGGTCCATCAGCAGCTGGTCGCGGCGGTCCTCCGGGAAGAAGTTAATGATGCGATCCATCGCCTGGTTGGCGTTGTTGGCATGCAGGGTGCACAGCACCAGGTGCCCGGTCTCGGCGAAGGCGATCGCGTGGTCCATGCCCTCGCGGGTGCGCACCTCGCCGATCATGATCACGTCGGGCGCCTGGCGCAGTGTGTTCTTCAGCGCGTTCTCCCAGCTGTCGGTGTCGATGCCGACTTCGCGCTGGGTGATGATGCAGCCATCGTGCTTGTGCACGAATTCGATCGGGTCCTCGATCGTGATGATGTGCCCGGTGGAATTGGCGTTGCGGTAGCCGATCATCGCCGCCAGCGAGGTCGACTTGCCGGTGCCGGTGGCGCCGACGAACAGGATGATCCCGCGCTTGGTCATCGCCAGCTGCTTGACGATCGGCGGCAGGTTCAGCTCCTCGACCGTCGGGATCTTGGTCTCGATCCGGCGCAGCACCATCCCCACCTGGTTGCGCTGGTAGAAGCAGCTGACGCGGAAACGGCCCACGCCCGCGAGGCCGATCGCGAAGTTGCACTCGTGCGTCTTCTCGAACTCTTCGCGCTGCGCCGGCGTCATCACGTTCAGCACCAGGTCGCGGCTCTGCTGCGGGGTCAGCGGGTTCTGCGTGACCGGGCTGATCTTGCCGTGCACCTTGATCGACGGCGGCATGCCCGCGGTGATGAACAGGTCCGAGGCCTTCTGGTGCGCCATCAGCTTGAGGAACGAGGTGAAGTCGATGCTGCTCATGGTGCTGCTCCGGTTGTCGCCTGCGGATCGGGCCTGCGGATCATTCGAACAGGCGCTTGTCCTTGGCGTATTCGCGCGCCTGGTTCTTGGCGACCATGCCGCGCTTCACCAGGTCCTGCAGGTGCTGGTCCAGGGTCTGCATGCCGAAGTTCTGGCCGGTCTGGATCGAGGAATACATCTGCGCCACCTTGTCCTCGCGGATCAGGTTGCGGATGGCGGGGGTGCCCACCATGATCTCCCACGCCGCGGTGCGCCCGCCGCCCACCTTCTTCAGCAGCGCCTGGGCGATGACCGCGCGCAGCGATTCGGACAGCATCGAGCGCACCATCGCCTTTTCGCCGGCGGGGAACACGTCGATGATGCGATCGATTGTCTTGGCGGCGCTGGAGGTATGCAGGGTGGCGAACACCAGGTGCCCGGTTTCCGCGGCGGTCAGCGCCAGGCGGATGGTCTCCAGGTCGCGCAACTCGCCGACCAGGATGTAGTCGGGGTCCTCGCGCAGGGCAGAGCGCAGCGCCTCGTTGAAGCCGTGGGTATCACGGTGCACCTCGCGCTGGTTTATCAGGCACTTCTGCGAGGTGTGCACGAACTCGATCGGATCCTCGACCGAGAGGATGTGCGCGTACTCGTTCTTGTTGATGTGGTCGATCATCGCCGCCAGCGTGGTCGACTTGCCGGAGCCGGTCGGCCCGGTCACCAGGATCAGCCCCTGCGGCTGCTCGATCAGGTCCTTGAACACGCGCGGGCAACCGAGGTCCTCCAGCGTCAGCACCTCGGAAGGAATTGTGCGGAACACCGCGCCGGCGCCGCGGTTCTGGTTGAACGCGTTGACGCGGAAGCGCGCCAGGCCCGGGATCTCGAAGCTGAAGTCGGTCTCGAGGAATTCCTCGTAATCGCGGCGCTGCTTGTCCGACATGATGTCGTACACCAGCGCGTGCACCTGCTTGTGGTCGAGCGCGGGGATGTTGATCCGGCGCACGTCGCCGTCCACCCGGATCATCGGCGGCAGGCCGGCTGACAGGTGCAGGTCGGAAGCCTTGTTCTTGACCGAGAATGCCAGCAGTTCGGCGATATCCATGCGTATTCCCCTGCGTAGTCCTAGCCCCTGGGACGCGTGCCGTCGTGGCGGTTGGCGGCCGCGGCATGCCGAGGCAGTATGAGCGCCCTTGCCCCGCCGCTTCAACCGCCCTGGCCATGCCGTCCGACGACGCCCCGCCGCCACTGGAAATGCTGCTCCAGCACATCGATAACGCGAAGCGCCGCGGCGACCGGCCTGCGCCGCGGTTGCTGGCCGTGTCCAAGACCCGCGACGCCGGCGAGATCGCCCGTCTCGCCGCTGCCGGCCAGCGCGCGTTTGGCGAGAACTACGTGCAGGAAGCGCTCCCGAAGATCGAGGCGCTGCGCGGCCGCGGCCTTGAGTGGCACCTGATCGGGCACCTGCAAACGAACAAGGCCGACGTCGCCGCGCGCACCTTTGACTGGGTGCAAACGGTGGACCGCGCCAAGCTGGTGGCGGCGCTGGCGCAGCATCGGCCGGAATCGTTGCCGCCGCTCAACGTCCTTATCCAGGTCAACATCGACGGGGAGCCGGGCAAGCACGGCTGCGCGCCGACCGATGTCGAGGCGCTGGCGGACGCCATCGCCACGCAGCCGCGGCTGCGCCTGCGCGGCCTGATGGCGATCCCGGAGCCACATGCGGACATGGACCGGCGCCGCGCTGCGTTCCGCGCGATGTCCGCCCTGTTCGACCGGCTGGCCGCCGCGCAGCCGGGCATCGACACGCTGTCGATGGGGATGAGCGACGACTTCGCCGAGGCCATCGAGGAAGGTGCGACCATGGTGCGCATCGGCACCGCCCTGTTCGGGCCGCGCCCCCCGAAGACCGAGACCGTCCAATGAGCCAGCACAACAGCGACAGCATCGCCTTCATCGGCGGCGGCAACATGGCGCGCAGCTTGGTGGGCGGGCTGGTGGCGCGCGGCCACGCCCCCACCGCGATCCGCGTCGCGGAGCCGGTCGAGCCGCTGCGTGCTGCGCTGGCCGCCGACTTCGGCGTGGGCGTGTTCTCGGACGGCGCCGAAGCGGTGGAAGGTGCCGGGACGTGGGTACTGGCCACCAAGCCGCAGGTGCTCCGGCAGGTGTGCGAATCGTTGGCCCACGTGGCGCAGCGCGGCCGCCCGCTGGTGGTCTCGATTGCCGCCGGCATCACCGCCGCGCAACTGGAGCGCTGGCTGGGCGGGGACGTGCCGGTGGTACGCGCGATGCCGAACACGCCTGCCCTGCTTGGCGCAGGCGTCACCGGGCTGTTTGCAAGCGGCAGCGTCGATGCCGCCGGCCGCGCGCTGGCCGAGCGTTTGCTCGCGGCGGCGGGCGACACCGTATGGATCGACGACGAGGCGCTGATGGACGCCGTCACCGCGGTGTCCGGCAGCGGCCCCGCCTACGTTTTCCTGCTGGCCGAGGCGATGACCGCCGCAGCCATCGCCGAAGGCCTGCCGGACGGGGCGGCGCGTACCCTCGCGCTGCAGACCATCGCCGGCGCCGCGCGCATGCTCACCGAGTCGGGGGTGGATGCCGCCGAATTGCGCCGGCGCGTCACCTCGCCGAACGGCACCACCCAGGCCGCGCTCGACACCTTCGAGGCAGGCGGCTTCCGCGCGCTGGTGGCCAACGCCATCCATGCCGCCCGCCTGCGCGGCGCCGAACTCGCCGCTACCAACGACTGATCGCGGGACGACGCCGGCACCGCGCTCGCCGGGCTAAGCTCGGCACCTCACCTATTTGCCCGGGAACCGCCATGCCTCGATTGCTTCCTGCCCTCCTCGCGCTGGCCCTGTGCGCATGCGGCTCCGGGCAACCGACTGCGGCGCCTGATGGCGGCGCGGCGGCGCACGCCACTCGTTCCGCGAACGCGAGGGCGACGCTGGGTGATGCCGTGCTGGAAACCTCGACCGTACCACTCGCCGACATCGGCGCTGCGGTGGCGGCGCGGTATGGCATCGACGTCGGCCGCGAGGGCGTGCTGCTGCTGGTCACTGTGCGCAATGCGGCGGGTGACGCGATCGAGCCCGGCGACCTGCGCCTGGAAGCGACGGCCACCGTCCTGCCCGAGGGGCCGCGGCCGCTCGCGCTGCGACGCATCGAGACGGCCGGCCTGACCGACTACATCGGCGTGGTGGAGACCCGCGCGCCGGCCACGGTCCAGTTCCGCATCGATGCCACCCGCGCAGGCGCGCGGGCGCAGATCGCCACCACCGCCGAGCTGCTGCCGCGCTGAGCTAGCGCAGGGAGGCGCACGCCGCGCTGCGCGGGCCCGTGTGCGCGGAGAGCTCCCGCGCCGTCTGTTCCAGCGCGGCCGCCCACGGGCTGCCCGCGGGGAGCGCATCCTTCGCCGTGCCCAGCGCCGACCTGGCCTCGGCCGCGCACCCGAGTTCGCCGAGCACGCTTGCAAGGTTGTTGCCCAGTACGGGATCTGCGGGCGCCAAGGCGAGGCCGGCGCGGTAATGACGCACCGCCGCGGCGGCGTCCTTGCGCACATGCGCCTGGTTGCCGAGGGCCAGGTGCGGGCGCGGGTCTTGCGGCCACTCACGCACGGCCGCGCGGTACGCCGGCGCCGCCGCTTCCGCGCCCGCGACCTGCTCGAAATCCGCCACCGCGGTGAGGTAGCGACCCGCATCGGCGCCGACCGGCACCTCGCCCGGCTTCAGCGCCACGATGGCCCAGCGCCCGGCCCAGTCCCAGGTTCGCATGAACGCCTTCGCGCCCATCCGCAGGCCGCGCTGGTCGCCGCTGTTGAGCACGATACGGTTGCGCGCGGGATCGGCGCCAACGACGACGGCGTAATGCCATTTCGGCAGGCTGCGCACCCACAGGTTCTGCAGCACGAGCACCGGACGCCCGGCGTCGAGCTGCGACCACACCGCGTCCAGCTCTCCGTCCACCACGTAGGGAACGCGTCCCGCGCGCCGCGCCGCCGCCAGCAGTTCGACCTGCAGGCTGCCTTGCCGACCCGGGAGGTAGACCTGCGGCGCCAGCGCCTCCGGCGTGGCCGCCACGCCACTCGCGCCGAGGATGGTCGCCAGCGCGGCAGGACCGCACTGGAACTCGGTCTGCGGATGGAAGGGGACGCCACCCAGCACGAGCGCCTCCGCGCCCGGCCGCTCATCGGCCAGGCGCACGGAAGGATTCACCGCACAACCGGGCAGCAGCAAGGCGGCGAGCAGGACGCCCGCCGCCTTTTGGGGGTTACCGATCAAGTGCGCTTGAAGATGTCGATCACGCCGGTCAGCTCGAGGATCAGCAGCACCACGAACACGATGCCGACCACCGCCAGCACGCCACCGGCCGGCGCGCGGTCGAGCTCGCCCTGGATGCGCATCAGCTCGGCATCGCTGAGGGACGCGATGCGCCCGTCCACCTGCGCCGGATCGGCGCCAAGGCGCAGCATGGCCTGGCGGACATCGTCGCGCGCAAGCGAGTCGCGGACGCTGGCTTCGGCGGCGAGGCGCGCCTCGGCCGACATGGCCTGCTGGGTGCCGATCACCGCGGCCTGGACCGAACCGGTGAACCCGGTGGACACCAGTGCAACGCACAGGACCGGGACGAGGACGAGTTTGCGCAACATGACGAGCTCCTGAATGGCTGGGTAGCGCGGTTATGCCATCGCCGGCGTGAGGACGCCGTTCACCGGTGGCGGCGTTCCCAGTCGCGCACGATCCGCGCGATCGCCGCCACGCCATCGGTGAGTGCCGCAGGACCCGGCTGCAGGATCAGCGGCGACTTCACCTCGTGCAGTTCGCCGTCGCGCACCGCGGGGATCGCCGACCACCCGGGTCGCGCGGCCACCCGGTCAGGGCGGAACTTCTTGCCGCACCAGCTGCCGATGATGATGTCCGGCGCGCGGCGGATGACCTCGTCCGGATCCTCGAGGATGCGCGCCTTCGCCAGCGGCTCGAGCGCGCGCTCCGGGAAGATGTCGTCGCCACCGGCGATGCGGACCAGTTCGGCAACCCAGCGGATCCCGGTGATCGGCGGTTCGTCCCATTCCTCGAAGTAGACCTTGGGCCGCCTCGACGCTGCCGCCGCCTGCGCCGCGATCGCGTCCAGGCCGCGCTGGAGTGCATCTGCGTAGTCCAACGCGGCCTGCGCCGCACCCACCAGCGCGCCCAGGCGGCGCACGTAGTCGAGGATCCCGTCCACGCTGCGGTGGTTGGCGATCCACACCTCCACCCCGGCCTTGACCAGGTCGCGGGCGATGTCGGCCTGGATGTCGGAAAACCCCACGACCAGGTCCGGTGCCAGTTGCAGGATCACCCCGGTCTTCGCGCTGGTGAACGCGCTCACCTTGGGCTTCTCCCGGCGCGCCCGCGGCGGGCGCACGGTGAACCCGCTGATGCCGACGATGCGGTCCTGCTCGCCCAGGGCGTACAGGACTTCGGTGGGTTCCTCGGTCAGGCAGACGATGCGGCGCGGACCGGTCACGGGTACAGCAGCCGCTTCGTCCAGTGACCCGTGGCATCGCGGCTGTGCAGCCAGCGCTCGTGCAGCCGGAACTGCGCGCCGAACCAGAACTCCACCGCATCCGGCACCACCCGGAAGCCGGTCCAGCCAGCCGGGCGCGGGACCTGCCCGCCGGCGAAACGCGCCTCGGCCTCGGCGAAGCGGGCGTCGAACTGCTCGCGGTCCTCCAGCGTTTCCGACTGCCGCGATGCCCACGCCCCCAGCTGGCTCTCGCGGGGGCGGCTGGCGAAATAGGCATCGGCGTCGGCGTCCGCCACGATCTCGACCGCGCCCTCGATGCGCACCTGCACCGCGTTGCGCACGCGCGGCCAGAAAAACAGCAGGCTGGCGCGTGGGTTTGCCGCCAGCTCGCGCCCCTTGCGCCCGGCGACATGGGTGTAGAAGACGAACCCTTCGGGTCCGCGCGACTTCAGCAGCACCATGCGCACGGACGGCCTTGCCTGCGCGTCGGCGGTGGCGAGTGCCATGGCGGTCGGATCGGGTTCACCGGCGGCCTGGGCCTCCGCGAACAGGGTGTCGAAGGTGGCGAGGATCTCGGCGGGCAGCTGGCTCATGCCGCCATTGTGGCGCGCGCTGGCCGCGGCTTCCATGCGCGCCCGCTGCTAGCATGGCGCGATGCATACCCCCACCCACCCGGCGACCCGGCATGTGGTGCTGGTCGGCCCGATGGGGGCAGGCAAGAGCACCGTCGGGCGCGCGCTCGCGCGCCGCCTGGCGCTACCGTTCGTCGACCTCGATGCGCAGGTCGAGCTTGCCGCCGGGCGCAGCATCGCCGCCCTGTTCGCCGACGCCGGCGAGGCCGCCTTCCGTGTGCTGGAGCGCGACGTGCTGCGCGAGGTGCTCGCCGGAACCCGGGCGGTCATCGCCACCGGCGGCGGCGCGGTGCTGGACGAGGCCAATCGCGATGCCATGCGCGCGGCAGCCACCGTGGTCTACCTTCAGGTCGATCCGGCGCTGCAGCGTGCGCGCCTGGCCGGCGACGACAGCCGCCCGCTGCTGCAGGGCGTGGACGGCGAAGCGACGCTTGAGCGGCTGCAGGCGCAGCGCGAGCCGCTGTACCGCGCCGCCGCCCACCAGTGCTTCGACCCGGGGCGACTGTCGTCCGACGCGGCCGCCGACGCGCTCGCGCGATTGCTGCAGGAGGCCGGCACATGACGGGCACGCCGCGCATGGTCGACGTTGGAGGCCCATCGCCGTACCGGATCCACGTCGGCAGCGGCCTGCTGAAGGACGGCGCGCTGCTGGCAAGCACCCTGCGCGGGCGGCATGCATTGATCGTCAGCGATGCCAACGTCGCGCCGCTGTACATGCACCGGGTCGAGGCCGGGCTGCGCGCCGCCCGCCCGGGACTGCGGATTGCGCGGCACGTCATCGGCGCGGGCGAGGCTGAAAAGACGCTGGCCAGCTTCGGCGCGCTCGTCGACGCGCTGGCAGAGTCCGGAGCCACCCGCGACGCCAACGTCTATGCGCTGGGCGGCGGGGTGGTGGGCGACCTTGCCGGCTTCGCGGCCGCATGCTGGATGCGCGGGATCGACGTGGTGCAGCTGCCCACCACCCTGCTGGCGATGGTCGATTCCGCGGTCGGTGGCAAGACCGCGGTGGATCTGCCGCAGGGCAAGAACCTGGTGGGCGCCTTCCACCCGCCGCGGGCAGTGGTGGCCGACACCTCCACCCTGCGCACGCTGCCGCTCCGCGAACTGCGCGCGGGGCTGGCCGAAGTGGTGAAGTACGGGGCGATCGCGGATGCCGCGTTCCTGCACTGGCTGGCCGACCACGCCGAAGGGCTGCTGGGCGGTGACGAAGCACTGCTGGCCGAGGCCATCGCCCGCAGCTGTGCACACAAGGCGGCGATCGTCGAGCGCGACCCGTTCGAGCAGGGCGAGCGCGCGCTGTTGAACTTCGGGCACACCTTCGCGCATGCCATCGAGGCCGTGCAGGCGCAGCAAGACGGCGGCTACGGCCAGGGGCTGAACCACGGCGAGGCGGTGGCGGCGGGCATGGTGCTGGCCGCGCGGCTGTCCGCGGCGCTGGGCATGTCCGCCGACGACGACACGCGCGCGCTGGCCGACCTGCTGCGGCGTTTCGAGCTGCCGACCACGCTGCCGCGCGGCCTCGATCTTCACGCGCTGATTGACCGCATGAGGCTGGACAAGAAGGCGCAGGCCAGTGGCCTGCGTT
The DNA here is from genome assembly GCA_023388715.1 of Pseudomonadota bacterium. GTDB lineage: Bacteria > Pseudomonadota > Gammaproteobacteria > Xanthomonadales > Xanthomonadaceae > Thermomonas. The sequence continues at coordinate 7,925 of JAEWFT010000027.1, read as the reverse complement.
TCGTGCTGTGGGACGGCATCGGCGCCGCGAAGGTGGTTGCCGACGTGCCGGAGGCGGCGGTGCTCGGCGTGCTGTCCGCCTGAGCCGTACAATGCGCGGCCATGCGCCTGCTGCTGCAACAACGCCCCGAAGGCCGCGAGGCCCCGCGCTTCGTCCAGCTCCAGCTCCAGCCCGACCTGCTGGGCGGCTGGACGTTGCTGCGCGAAACCGGCCAGATCGGCGGCCGCAGCACCCTGCGCAAGGAACTCTATGCCGACCAGCGCACCGCGCTGGCAGCGCTGGAGGCCGCGCGTGACGCCCAGCTCAGGCGCGGCTTCCAGCTGGTATTCGCCCAAGGCGCCGACGCGCCGCGTTGACGGACAGCCTCTTGACCACTTCGACCCCGCACCCCGCCTTCGACAGCCGCTTCCTGCGCGCCCTGCGCCGTGAGCCGGTGGACCGCACGCCCGTCTGGCTGATGCGCCAGGCTGGCCGCTACCTGCCCGAGTACCGCGCCACCCGCAAGCAGGCCGGCAGCTTCCTGGCCATGGCCAAGAACCCGGAGCTCGCCTGCGAGGTCACCCTGCAGCCGTTGCGCCGTTTCCCGCTGGATGCGGCGATCCTGTTCTCCGACATCCTCACCATCCCCGATGCGATGGGCCTGGGCCTGCATTTCGTCGAGGGCGAGGGGCCGAAGTTCGAGCGCCCGCTGCGCAGCGCCGCCGACATCGACCGGTTGGGCGTGCCCGACATGGAAAGCGACCTGCGGTACGTGATGGACGCGGTGCGCACCATCCGCCGCGAAATGGACCAGGCGATCCCGCTGATCGGGTTCTCCGGCAGCCCGTGGACGCTCGCCTGCTACATGGTCGAGGGCGGCAGCAGCAAGGACTGGGGGCGGACCAAGGCGCTGGCGCTGAACGACCCGGCGGCCATGCACAGGCTGCTGCGCGTGCTCACCGATGCGGTGGTGGCCTATCTTGCCGCGCAGCGGGCCGCGGGCGCGCAGGCGCTGCAGGTGTTCGACACCTGGGGCGGGGTGCTGTCGCCGGCGATGTACCGCGAGTTCTCGCTGCCCTACCTAAGCCGCATCGCCGGCGCGCTGAAGTCGCCGGCGGCGCCCGTCATCCTGTTCGGCAAGGGCAACGCGCCGCACCTCGATGACCTGTTCGCCAGCGGCGCGGATGCCATCGGCGTGGACTGGACGGTCACCCTCGAAGACGCCGCGCGGCGCGCGCAGGGCCGCGTCGCGCTGCAGGGCAACATGGACCCGGCGATGCTCTATGGCAACCCGGACGCGGTGCGGGCACAGGCGCAGGCGGTGCTGGACAACTACGCCAGGGGCAACGGAGGCTCCCGCGAGGGGCACGTCTTCAACCTGGGCCACGGGATGTCGCCGGACATGAACCCCGACCACGTGGCGGCGTTGGTCGATGCGGTACATGCCGGGAGCGTTCAGCGACAGGTCGCTTGAATTGGGGGCATGCGTGCCCTGCCTGCGCTGGTCCTGATCCTTGCCCTGTCCGGCTGCGCGGCTCCGGTCGCGTTCGTCGAGGATGGCTGGGGCGTGCAGCGGCGGGACGGGCGCGCGCCGGCCTTGCTCTCCATCAGCGAGATCAACGCCGGTACCCCGCCCGCGGCCGGTGAGATCGCCAGCGTGCCGGTGCGCACGCGCGAACGCGGCCGCCATCGCATCGTCCTGCAGGCCGAGGCCGCCATCGCCCCGCAGTGGACCAGGGGCGCCGCCCTCCTGGATCCCGAACTGGATCGCGCCGTGGCGTGGCTTGCCCGGATGGGCGCCGCCGAAGCGCGCGCGGTGGAACTTCGGCTGACCCTCATGCCGGCGCAGGGCGCACGCCGGATGGAGCGCAGGCACACCGCCCAGGAAAGGCTGGTGGTGGACCTGCTGGTGCCGGTGCCGGCGTCGCCGCGCAGCCGGGGCGCCGTGCTCGAGGGCGCGCTGGCCACCGGCCTGCACGAGGCCTCGCACGTGCTGCGTCCCGACCGCGCCGGGCGCGAGGATGACGAATATCGCGCCAGCCTGGTGGCCGCCTGTTTCCGCATCGCCGGCATGCAGCAGGCGGACCGGTTGGACCTTGCTACCCCCGCGGATGCATCGCCGCGACGCGAGTTCACGCGCGCCCACAGCCGCGCCGCCTCGCTGCGGGTCAAGCGCGACCTCGCGGCGTCGCTGGGCGCAAGCGTGCTGCCCGGACGTGACGCGGCGGGCCGCGGACGCCTGGATGCGTTCTGCCGGTCGCGACTGGATGCGCCTCCCGCGGGCTGAGGCTCAGCCGCCGCGGCCGACGCGCAAGGCCTCCGCCAGCATCGCGCCGGTGACCGGCTTGCGCAGGAATGCATCGCAACCGGCGGCGCGCGCTTGCACTTCCGCCTCCGCGTCCGAACGCGCGGTCACCGCGATCAGGGGCACCTCCACGCCCTTCGCGCGCAGCAACCGCGCGAGCGCCAGGCCATCCATGCCGGGCAGGTCCAGGTCCAGCAGCACCGCATCGAAGGCCTGCGTGGCGACCGCCTCCAGGGCGGCAAGGCCGTGGCCGGCGTGCACCACCTGGTGCCCGCGTGCCTGCAGCAGGCCGCCAATCGCCAGCGCGACGGTGTCGTCGTCCTCCACCAGCAGCAGCTGCAGCGGCTGCGCCTCGCCAGCGGCCTCGCCGAGGGGTGCGTCCCGCGGGACTGCCGCAACGTCGCTTCCCGCCGGCAGCGGCAACTCGACGGTGAAGCGCGTGCCCTCGCCGGGCGCGCTCTCCACCAGGATGCGGCCGCCCATCGCCGCCGCCAGTTCCTGCGAGATCGCCAGCCCGAGCCCGCTGCCGCCATGGCGCGCGGACGTGCGCGCGCCCTCGGCCTGCTCGAAGCGGCGGAACAGGCGGGCCTGCTGTTCGGCGTTCAGCCCGGGGCCGGTATCGGCCACCACCAGGCGCAAGCCCGGCGACAGGGCTTCCACCTCCAGCCGTACCTGCCCGGCATCGGTGAACTTGACCGCATTGCCGATCAGGTTGAGCAGGATCTGGCGCACGCGGGTGGCATCGCCAAGCACCACCCTTGGCACGTTGCCCGCCACCTGCTGCCCGAAGTGCAGGCCCTTGCGCGCGGCCACCGGCGCGGTCAATGCCGACACCTCATCCAGCAGCCTGCGCACGTCGAATTCCGCCACCGCCAGTTCCAGCTTGCCGGCCTCGATCCGCGCTAGGTCGAGCGCGTCGTTGACCAGGCGCAGCAGGTGCTGGCCGGCGCGATGGATGGCATCGACCTGCCCGCGCTGGCGCGCGTCGAGCGGGCTCGCCTGCAACAGCTCGCTCATCCCGAGCACCCCGGTCATCGGCGTGCGCACTTCATGGCCGAGCGTGGCGAGGAAGCGCGATTTCGCCTCGGACGCCTGCTCCGCCAGTTCGCGCTTGTGCTCTGCCAGCTGCCACGCATGCCGGCGGCGCAGGCGCTGGCGGTAGGCCAGCGCGAGCATCGCGATCGCCAGCACCGCCAGCAGCGAGAATGCGGCGCTGGCCCACGGGCTGCGCCACCAGGGCGGCGGCACCTCGAACTGCAGCACCTCCTCCCGCGCCGCATTGCCGGCGGCGTCCTGCGCGCGCATGCGCAGCGTGTAGCGGCCGGGCGCCAGTCCCGCCAGCACCCGCTCGCCGCTGCTGCCCAGCGCCACCCAGTTGCGGTCGAGGCCGTCCAGCCGCGACCAGTAGCGATGCGCGGCGGGATCATCGAAATCCAGCAGGCGCGCCGACACCTGCACTTCGCGGTCGCCCTGCTCCAGCTTCAGCACCCTCCCCGGCGGCAACGGCTGCCAGTCGCCGTCGCGGCGCACGGCGATGCCGTCGAAGCGCAGCGCGGCGGCGCCGGGGGCGGGATCGGGAGCCTCGGTGTCCACCAGGGTGATGCCGCCGTCGGCGGTGGCCGCCACCAGCACGCCGTCGGGGCGCAGGTAGGCGGCGCGATCCAGGAACTCCTGGCTGGCCGATCCATCCTGCACGCCAAGGTGGCGCAGGTTGCGGCGCAGCGGCTCCCAGCGGTAGAGGCCACGCGAGGTGGTGACCCAGACCCGATGGCGCGCATCGACCACCATTCCCGCCGCGGCCACCGCCGGCATGCCGTGGCGCGGCTCGACCCGGTCCACCCGCGTCCAGGCATTTCCTTGGCGGCGGTATTGCTCCAGCCCAGCCAACCTTTGCAGCCAGACCACCTCCGGCCCGTCGAAGGCCAGCGCATGCACGGCCGCTCCCGCCATCGCCGCGATCGGGCCGAATTTTCCCGTGGCGGGATCGAACGCGAGCACGCCGTCGCGGGTCGCCAGCCAGGGCTGTCCGCCGGGCGCGATCGCCAGCGCGTCCAGATCCAGTTCGCCGAGGCCGCTTGCTTCGCCGGCAGGCAAGTTGCGCAGGATGCGGCCGCGCACCGGCTCGCGCTGCTGCACGCCGCCGCCGGGGGATGCCAACCAGACGCTGCCGTCCGGCGCCAGCGCGAGGTGGGCGACCATGCCGGGTGGCGCAGGATCGGTGGCGTCATCGGCGCGCCATTCGTCGACCGCGCCATCCGCGCCGATGCGCATCAGGCCAGGGCTGGCTCCCAACCACAGCCGTCCGGCGGCATCCTCCGCGATCGCGGCCGGCTTGCTCCCGCTGAGGCGGTCCTGGGTGTCCTCGTCCAGCGGGCGCACCTCGCCGTCCGCACCCAGCTGCTCCACCTTGCCGTTCAACCCGCCAAGCCAGACACCGCCGTCGCGCGCGCGGCCCACGGCCCGGTACATGCCGCCGCGCAGGCCGTCGGTCGGCCCCTGCAGTTGGGCCAGGTGGCGCCAGTCGGAACGCAGGTAGCCCAGGCCACGCCCGGCCACCGGCACCCACAAGGCGGAATCGCCCTCCCGGCGCAGCGCCATGATGACGCTCGGGATGTCCGGGCCGCCGGTCTGCACCGGTTGCGGTGGCTCCGCCCCATGGTTGCGCCAGAGGCCACGCTGGCTGGCGATCCAGTGGTCGCCGCGGGCGTCGGTGACCACCGCCATCACCGCATTCGGGCGGTGGAACATGGGCGACCAGTCGGGCTGTCGCCAACCGTCGTGCTGGTGCAGCCAGACGCCCTGCGAGGTCCCGACCCACAGTCCATCGGCCTCGGGCGATAGCGAAAAGACGATCGGCGGGGTCTCCGCGCCCGGCAGTGGCAGCACTTCGAAGCCGCCCGCGTGCTCGCGCGCCAGCCCCTTGGGGGTCCCTACCCACAAGCGGTTGCCGGCATCGACCGCCAGCGACATCACGATGTCCGACGGCAACCCGTTTTCGGCCGCGGTGTAGCGGCGCATGCCACCGGCGGCGTCGACCCGGGTCAGGCCACCGTCGTAGGTGCCCAGCCAGATGACGTCGCCCTGCCGCGCCATCGCCCAGACGTCATCGCTGCCCAGCGCCGGGTGCGCGTCCTTGCGGAAATGGACGAACTGCCGACGCGCCGCATCCAGCACGCTGACGCCGCCGCCCTCGGTGGCGGCCCAGATGCGGTCGCCCGCATCCACCACGATCGCCTGCACGTTGTTGCCGGGCAGCGAGCCCGGTGCATCCGGATCATGGCGCCACACGCGCATGCCCACGCCGTCGTAGCGCGCCAGGCCGTCGGTGGTGGCGATCCACAGGTAACCGGCGGCATCGTGCGCCAGGCCCTTGATCTCGGTCGAGGGCAAGCCCTGCGCCGGCCCGAGCAAGCGGAACCGCGGCCGCTCCGGCACCGCCGCCTGCAGGCAGCCGCACGCAAGCACGCCCAGCAACGCCCATTGCCATAGCCATCGACGCATGCGCCCCTCCCCGCTGCCGATGCTGGCCTGCCCGGCGCCCGCGCGCAACCCGCTGCCCACACGCGCTGGGCATAGAATCGGGCGAACGCTGCCCGTCCATCCCCAAGGAACCGCCATGCCACTCAAGAACACGCCGGAGCAATGGGGCGCCATCAGCAAGCTGCTGCACTGGCTGGTGGCAGTGCTGGTGGTGGTGATGGCCTGGCTCGGACTGACCATGGGCGACCTGCCCAATGGCCCGGACAAGGTGGCCACGTATGCGCTGCACAAGTCGATCGGCCTGACCATCCTCGGGCTGGTCGTGCTGCGCCTGGGTTGGCGCCTGTATGCCGGCGCGCCACGGCCGGTTCCCGGCACGCCCGCCTGGCAGGACCGGGTCGCCGGGATCAGCCACTGGAGCCTGTACCTGCTGCTGCTGGCGATGCCGCTCAGCGGCTGGATGCTCAATTCCGCCGCCGGCTTCCCGCTGCAGTGGTTCGGGCTGGGCAGGATCCCGGCACTGGTTGCCGAGAACCATGACCTGCGGGAGCGCGCGGAAGACATGCACGAGCTGCTGTTCTGGATCATCGCGCTGCTGGTGCTGACGCACGTTGCCGCCGCGCTCTTCCATCATGTATTTCAGCGCGACGCCACCCTGCTGCGGATGCTGCCGGGCAGGCGCCAGCGCGCGCCGGGAGATGCCCGCGATGCGTAAGGCATTGGTCATGCCCGCGCTGCTGCTGGCTTGCGCCCCGGCGCTCGCCATGGACTACGTGCAGGCGCCGCGCGCAGCGCTCGCCTTCGCCGGGAAGTACCAGGGCGAGGTGTTCACCGGCACGTTCCCCGGCTTCCGTACGCGCATGAGCTTCGATCCCGCCAACCTCGCCGGCGCGCGGCTGGACGTGACGATCCCGCTCGCCACCGCCACGACCGGCAAGCGAGACTATGACGCCGAGATGCGCAGCCAGGCGTTCCTCGATCCCGGCCGCTTCCCTCAGGCCCGCTACAGCGCGGACAAGTTCCGCGCGCTGGGCGGCGACCGCTATGCCGCGGATGGCACGCTGAGGCTGCGCGGGGTCTCGCGCCCCGTCACCCTGGAGTTCCGCTGGACGCCGGGCCCGCGCCCGATGCTGGTTGGAAAGGCCAGCGTCCGCCGGCTTGCCTTCGGGGTTGGGGGCGGCGACTGGGCCGACACCCGCCTGATCCCGGATGCGATCGCCGTGGCCACCGTGCTGGAACTGCGTCCGGCGCCGTGAGCACGCCTCGCCGGACCCGCGCAGCGCGCTGGCTGCTGGCCCTGCTGGTGGCGCTGGCCGCGGCCACGCTGGCCTACCTGCTGGTGGGCGCCACCGACGCCGCGCTCACGGTCTGGACCAGGTTGCGCGATGCGCCGCAATGGTTGCGGATCGCCTTCCTGGCGCTGCTGGGTGTGCTCGGCCTGGTGGCCGGCTGGATGGTGTGGCGGCTGCTTAACCCGCGGCCCGCGCGCACACCGGTGGCCGAGCCGCTGGTGCGCGAGCGCATCGAACAGCGGACCGCGGCGCTGCCCGCCCACGATCCGGTGGCCGCCGACATCCAGCGCGAGTTCGCCGAGGGCGATGCCCGCCGCGACAGCGGGCGCCTGTACGTGGCCCTGTTCGGTGACATCAGCGCCGGCAAGAGCAGCCTGATGCAGGCGCTGACCGGGCTTGCCCAGCGCAGTGACGTGGTCGGCGGCACCACCCGCGAGATCGCGCATGCGCAGGTCGAGGCCGGCGATGGGCTGCTGCTGGACCTGGCCGACGTGCCCGGCAGCAACGAGATCGACGGCGCGCAGTGGCAGGCACTGGCGCATGCCGAGGCCGCCCGCGCGCATGCGCTGGTGTACGTCGCGGATGGCGAACCCACCCGTGCCCAGGATACCGAGCTGCGCGCGATCGGGCGCTTCGGCAAGCCGCTGCTGCTGGCGCTCAACAAGGCCGATCGCTGGACCAGCGACGAGCGCGCGCAGTTGCTGGAACGGCTGGAGGCCCGCTACGCCGATGTCGCCATGCGCGTGCTGCCGATCCAGGCCGGCGGCACTGAAGTGCTGCGGCTGGCGGATGGCGCGGCCGTCCAGCGCCCGCGCCCACCGCAGCTGGAAGGCCTGGTCGCGGCGCTGCGGGCGATCGCCGCGCGCGGG
>JAEWFT010000011.1 GCA_023388715.1 Pseudomonadota bacterium | reverse complement strand
GCACTGCGCCCAGCGCGGGGCAGGCCGCCGCAGGCGAGCGCGCCGGCAATCGCGCCGTCGCGGACGGCGGGCGTGGCGTCGCGGCGGCCGGAACCGGGGCGGGCCCCGCCAATCGTCCGGCGCCAGGCGGCTGGCCGGGTGCCAGCGACGACTGGGGCGCCTCAAGGCGCAACGTGGCGGGGACCGGAAGCGGCAGTGGCCGCGATGGCAGCGGCAGGCCCGGGCTGTTCAACGACGATGGCGGCGTGCGCTTGCCGGATGAGTGGACGCGGCAGACCGGCATCGACATCGATCGCGAGGGGACCTGGCTGAAACGCCCGGGCCTGGAATACCGGGGCACCCGTTTCGATCGCTACTGGGTGCCGCAGGGCAGCCTGCTGGAGGAATGGGTGCGGCGCGGGGTCAAGCGCATCGCCATCCCGATCCCGGGCAGCAGCACGCGGCTGGAATGCGTGGTTTCGCTGCTGCAGCTGGGCGGCGGCTGTTTCCCGGTCAACCCGGACGTCAACGAGCAGCCGGCTACCGCGCGTCCGCCGCCGGACATCCCGTTCAAGCCGGAATTGCAGGAAGACAACGGGAGCGTGCGGCCGTAGCTGGAGGCCATCGCGCGGCGGTGGAAGCTGATCCGCGGTGGCAAGCCTTTCCCTGCTGCGAATTTCCCCCGGCACCGGTCTGGCGACCGCTGCCTCCTCCTTGATTTCGCTGCAGGGAAACGCCCGCCACCCGCCGCTCTGCGCGCACAAAAAAGGCCGCTGTGAGCGGCCTTTTTATGAAGCTAGGGGGCGGCGTTTCAGTAGGCGCCTTGCAGATCCTTGAGGTCGCCCTTCTGGCTACTGAAGAACGCGGCGAGATCGGCGATCTGCTGGTCGGTCAGGCCCTTGGCCTGGGTGGCCATCAGGTCGGTGGTGCCGGTGCCGGCACGCTTGCCGTCGCGGTAGGCCTGCAGCGCGTAGGCCAGGTAATCGGCGTACTGGCCACCCAGCTTGGGATAGGTGTCGTCGAGCGGGGTGTTGCCGTCGGCACCGTGGCAATCCACGCAGGCCTGGCCGGTGGCGGCGCCCTTGGCGTTGGCGAGGGTCTTGCCGGCGTCGATGTGGCCCTTGGGCAGGCCGGCGGACGAGGAGGCGGCCGCTTCGGCGTGCGGGGCTTCGGCCGGGCCGCAGGCGGACAGGGTCACTGCGCAGGCAAGCGCGAGCAGGGTCATGGCGGTCTTGTTCATGGCGCGGCTCACTTGATGCTGGCGAGGAAGGCGGCGATGTCGGCGATTTGCTGCTCGGAATAGCCTTCCGCCTGCGCCTGCATGGTCGGGTGCTTGCGATGGCCGCTGCGGTATTCCATCAGCGCGGTGCGCAGGAAGGCCTCCGATTGCCCGCCCAGCTTGGGCACGTGGTAGTTGGGGTAGGCGTTCTTGTAGCCGGTCACGCCGTGGCAGCCGCGGCAGGTGTAGGTCAGGCTCTTGCCGCGGGCGACGTCGCCTTGCATCGCCGGTGCGGCAGGCGCCGCCATCGGTGCCGGTGCCGCGGGGGCCGCTGCTTCGGCCGCAGCCGGCGCGGGCGCTTGGGCAGCCGGCTCGACCGGCGGTGGGGTGGTGGCAGCCGGGTCCTGGGCGGTGACGGCAAATGCCGTGAACAGCAAGGCGAGACTGGCGGCGATCGGCAACGGTCGCATCATGGGGTTTTTCCGGATGGGTGGATCGGGTCGGGTGGCCGCGTTGGCGGCACATGAGCGCGCAAGTATAGGACGAAGCCGGCTCGGGTTCATGTTTGCAGGAGACCTGGCGCCGCCGCCACCGCATCGTATTCGCGGACCATGACCTCTGGCGCATGGCAGGCGTCAACGGCGAGGTGACATACTTGACTACAACACCAAGACTGACATCGCCCCCATGCTGCGTTCCGCCACGGCTCCCTCGCACTCCTCCCTCCGTATCCTGAAGTTCGCCCGCCTGGGCGTGTTCTCGCTGGCACTGCTGCTGGTGGCCTGCAAGGGCGGTGCAAAGGGCAGGGACGACGATCCCGAGGCGGCCAAGAAGGGCCCCGAGGCCATTCCGGTCGAAGTCGCCAAGGCCGGCCGCCGCGCCATTGCCGCCAGCTATAGCGGGACCGCGCCGCTCGAGGCCCGGGCCGAGGCGCAGGTGGTTGCGAAGACCTCCGGCATCGCGATGCGCGTGTTCGCCGACGTCGGCCAGCAGGTGCGCGCAGGCCAGCCGCTGGTGCAGATCGACCGCGATCGCGCCGCGTTGCAGGTGGCGCAGGCCGACGCCACGGTGCGAAAGCTCGAAGCCAACTATCGCCGCGCCAGCCAGCTGGTGCAGCAGCAGATGATCAGCGCCAACGACGTCGACCAGCTCCGCTTCGACCTCGAGAATGCCCGCGCGCAGCACCGCCTGGCGCGGCTGGAGCTCTCCTACGGCACGGTCACCGCGCCGATCTCCGGCGTGGTGGCCGCGCGCAGCATCAAGCCCGGCAACCTGGTGCAGATCAACACGCCGATCTTCACGATCGTCGACAACTCGCGCCTGGAAGCGACCCTCAACGCGCCCGAGCGCGAGATCGAGACGCTCAAGCCGGGCCAGGCGGTGGCGCTGACGGTGGATGCGCTGCCGGGCAAGCAGTTCGAGGGCACCATCGACCGGGTCTCGCCGGTGGTGGATGCCGGCAGCGGCACCTTTCGCGTGATCTGCGCGTTCGATGGCGGCGGCCTGCTGCAACCGGGCATGTTCGGCCGCATCCGTATCGACTACGACCAGCGGGCAAGCGCGTTGGTGATCCCGCGCAGCGCATTGCTGGAAGAGGGCGGCGCGGCGTCGGTGTTCACCGTGCGCGACGCCAAGGCGGTGCGTACCGCGGTCAAGCTGGGCTACACCGAGGGCGAGTGGGTCGAGATCCGCGAAGGCCTGCGCGAGGGCGATCCGGTGGTGGTCGCCGGCAAGGCGGCGCTGCGTGACGGCAGCGCGGTGCAGGTGATCGACGCCAGGACCCCGGCCGCGCCCGCCGCCACTGCCGGCGGCAAGCCGACCTCCGCGGCGCAGGCCGCACGATGAGTCCGGACGCGTACGACCCGCTGGCCGCAGGCAAGGGCGGCGGCATCGTCGAGTTCGCCACCCGGCGGCGGGTGACGGTGGCGATGCTGACCCTGACCCTGGTGCTGTTCGGCCTGATCTCGCTGGCCGGGCTCAAGGTCAACCTGCTGCCGGACCTCAGCTATCCGACGCTGACCGTGCGCACCGACTACCCCGGCGCCGCGCCGGCGGAGATCGAGACCCTCATCTCGCAGCCCGCCGAGGAGGCGCTCGGCGTGGTCAAGGGCCTGCGCAAGCTGAAGTCGGTCTCGCGCACCGGCCAGAGCGACGTGGTGCTGGAGTTCGCCTGGGGCACCGACATGGAGCAGGCCGGGCTCGACGTGCGCGACAAGATGGAGGCGCTGCAGTTCCCGCTGGAGGCCAAGCCGCCCGTGCTGCTGCGCTTCAATCCCTCGACCCAGCCGATCATGCGGCTGGCGCTGTCGCCGAAGGCCGCCACTGACGGCGACGACGAGATCCGCCAGTTGATGGAGCTGCGCCGGTTCGCCGACGATGACCTCAAGCGCAAGCTGGAACCGGTCACCGGCGTGGCCGCGGTGAAGGTAGGCGGCGGCCTTGAGGACGAGATCCAGGTCGACATCGACCAGCGCAAGCTGTCGCAGCTGGGCCTGTCGCTGGACAGCGTGATCCAGCGCCTGCAACAGGAGAACGTCAACGTCTCCGGCGGGCGGCTGGAGGAAGGCACCCAGCGCTACCTCGTGCGCACCGTGAACCAGTTCGCGACCGTCGACGAGATCAGCGAGATGCTGCTGACCACGCGCACCGCCAGCGCCGGCAATTCCGGGTCCGAGCAGGCGATGCGGCTGGCCGCCGCCAGTGGCGATGCGCAGGTCATGGCGGCGCTGGCCCAGCAGGGCGGCGGCAGCGCAGCGGGCAGCCTGCCGGTGCGGCTCAAGGACGTGGCGAGCGTGCGGCAGGGCTACAAGGAGCGCGAGGCGATCATCCGCCTTGGTGGCCGCGAGGCGGTCGAACTGGCGATCTACAAGGAAGGCGATGCCAACACGGTCGCCACCGCCGATGCGCTGGAGGCGCGGCTGAAGGCGATCCGCGATCAGCTGCCCGACGACATCGCGCTGACCGTGATCGAGGACCAGTCGACCTTCATCCGCCACGCGATCAGCGACGTCAAGCTGGATGCGGTGATCGGCGGGTTGCTGTCGGTGCTGGTCATCTTCCTGTTCCTGCGCGATGGCTGGAGCACGTTCGTGATCAGCCTGTCGCTGCCGGTATCGATCATCGCCACGTTCTTCTTCATGGACCAGCTGGGGCTGAGCCTCAACGTGATGTCGCTGGGCGGGCTGGCGCTTGCGACCGGCCTGGTGGTCGACGATTCGATCGTGGTGCTGGAATCGATCGCCAAGGCGCGCGAGCGAGGACTCGGGGTGCTGGAAGCGGCGATCGAAGGGACCCGGGAAGTCAGCATGGCGGTGGTGGCATCGACCCTGACCACGATCGCGGTGTTCCTGCCGCTGGTGTTCGTGGAGGGCATCGCCGGCCAGTTGTTCCGCGACCAGGCGTTGACGGTGGCGATCGCGATCGCGGTCTCGCTGGTGGTGGCAATGAGCCTGGTGCCGATGCTCAGCGCGCTGAAGGGCCGGCCGCCGCTCGGCTTCCCCGCGGAAGCGCCGCATCCGCGCTGGACCCCCGAAAAGCGCTGGCAGAAGCCCGCGGCGGTCGCCGGACGCGGCCTTGGCGGCCTGTTCCGGGGGCTGTTCTTCGGCATCGCCTGGCTGCTGGTGCGCGCATGGCGCGGCCTCAACCGTGTGGTGGGACCGGTCATGCGCAAGGCCAGCGATCTCGCGATGGCGCCCTACCGCCGGCTGGAATCGCGTTACCTGCGCATGCTGCCGGGGGCGCTGGCGCGTCCCGCGCCGGTGCTGCTGGTCGCGGGCCTCGCCTTTGCGCTGACGATGATGGCGGTGCCGCTGCTGGGTACCGACCTGATCCCGCAGCTGGCGCAGGACCGCTTCGAGATGACCGCCAAGCTGCCGCCGGGCACGCCGCTGGCGCAGACCGATGCGCTGGTGCGCGACGTCCAGGCCACGCATGCCGAGGAGCCGGGCGTGCGCGTGCTGTACGGCGTGTCCGGCACCGGCACCCGGCTCGACGCCAGCCCGACCGAGAGCGGCGAGAACATCGGCAAGCTGTCGGTGGTGATGGACGGCAGCCGCGCGGAAGCGGAGTTGGTCGAATCCCTGCGCGCCACCATGCAGGACCAGCCGGGCGTGCAGGTGGATTTCAGCCGCCCCGAGCTGCTGAGCCTGTCGCCGCCGCTGGAGATCGAGGTCGAGGGCGCTGACCTGGAATCGATCCGGCTGGCTGGCAACAAGCTCGCCGGTCTGCTGCGGGCCAATCCGCACTACGCCGACGTCAAGTCGACGGTGGAGCAGGGCTTCCCCGAGATCCAGATCCTGTTCGACCAGGAGCGTGCCGCGGCGCTGGGCCTGACCACCCGCCAGATCGCCGATGCGGTGGTCAAGAAGGTGCGCGGCGAGGTGGCCACCCGCTACAGCTACCGCGACCGCAAGATCGACGTGCTGGTGCGCGCGCGCGAATCCGACCGTGCCTCGGTGGAGGACATCCGCCGGCTGGTGGTGAACCCGGGCCGCGGCGCGCCGGTGGAACTGGCGTCGGTGGCCGAGGTGGTGTCGACCACGGGCCCCAGCGAGATCCACCGCGCCGACCAGCGCCGGGTGGCGATCGTCTCCGCCAACCTGCGCGACATCGACCTTGGCACCGCGATCCGCGAGGTGGACGCGATGGTCGCGGCGAACCCGCTCGGCGCCGGGGTCGACATGCACATCGGCGGCCAGGGCCAGGAGCTGGACGAGTCGATCCGCTCGCTGCTGTTCGCCTTCGCGCTGGCGGTGTTCCTGGTCTACCTGGTGATGGCCTCGCAGTTCGAGTCGCTGCTGCACCCATTCGTGATCCTGTTCACCATCCCGCTGGCGCTGGTGGGCGCGGTGGCGGCGCTGCTGCTGACCGGCTCGCCGGCCTCGGTGGTCGTCTTCATCGGCCTGATCCTGCTGGTGGGGCTGGTGGTGAAGAACGCGATCATCCTGATCGACAAGGTCAACCAGCTGCGCGAGGACGGGGTGCCGAAGCGGGAAGCGCTCGTCGAGGGCGCGCGTTCGCGCCTGCGCCCGATCATGATGACGACTCTGACCGCGGTGTTCGGCTTCATGCCGCTGGCGCTGGCCTTCGGCGAGGGCGCCGAGGTCCGAAGCCCGATGGCGATCACCGTGATCGGCGGGCTGCTGGTCTCGACCATGCTGACCCTGCTGGTGATCCCGGTGGTATACGACCTGCTGGACCGCAAGCCGGATGACGCCTATGCCGAGCGCGGGCGCCGCGCGCGCCAGGACGCCGAGGCGGTCGCGCAGGTACTGGCCCACGACCAGGACCCGCTGGACGACGGCAGCCTTCCCGACGGCAGCCGGGGCTGATCGCCGATGAACATCACCGAGCTGTCGATCCGTCGTCCGGTCACCACCATCATGTTGTTCGTGTCGATGGTGGTGATCGGGCTGATCGCCTCGTTCCGGCTGCCGCTGGAAGCCGAGCCGGAAGCCACCATCCCGTTCTTCTTCATCTCGCTGCCGTATGCCGGATCGACGCCTGAGGAGGTCGAGCGCAACATCGTGCGGCCGGTGGAGGAGGCGATCGCCACCATGCCCGGGGTGCGCACGATCAATTCGCGGGCGGCGGCCGAGGGCGGTTCGCTGCAGGTCGAGTTCAGCGACTGGAGCCGCGACATCGCCATCGCCGCCTCGGAGGCGCGCGAGCGCATCGACGCCATCCGCGATGAGCTGCCGGACGACCTGCGCCGCTACTTCGTGCAGCGCTGGAGCACCAGCGACCGCGAGGCGATCAGCCTGCGCCTGAGCAGTGAGGAGGACCTGACCGCCCGCGCCGAGCTGATGGAGCGCAGCATCAAGCAGCGGCTGGAGCGGCTGCCCGGGGTCGCCCGGGTCGAGGTGGAGGGCGTGGCGCGCCAGGAAGTGCTGGTGGCGCTCGACAAGGACCGGATCAGCGCGCACGGGGTGGCGCTCAACGAGCTGGTGCAGAAGCTGCAGGCGGCGAACTTCTCGATCTCCGCCGGCCAGATCAACGAGGCGGGGCGGCGCCTGCGGGTGCAGCCGCGCGGCGAACTGCAGGACCTGCAATCCCTGCGCGACCTGCAGCTGGATGCGCGCGGCACCCGCCTGTCCGACATCGCCGAGGTCAGCCTGCAGCCGCAGCGGATGAACTACGTGCGGCGGATGGATGGCAAGCCGAGCGTGGGCGTGGACATCTACAAGGAGCGCGCGGCCAACCTGGTCGACCTCTCGCGCGCGGTGCGCGCCGAACTGGAGGTGCTTGAGGAAGAGCCCGCGCTGCGTGGCATCGCCATCGAGGTCGCCTACGACCAAGGCGAGGCGGTGACCGCATCGCTGCTGGCGCTGGCCGAGGCCGGCGCGATCGGCCTGTTGCTGTCGGTGATCGTGCTGTACGCCTTCCTGCGCCACTGGCCCTCGACGCTGATGGTGAGCACCGCGATCCCGATCTGCTTCATCATGACCCTGGGCTTCATGTACTTCGCCGGGATCACCCTCAACATCATCTCGATGATGGGCCTGCTGCTTGCGGTCGGCATGCTGGTGGACAACGCGGTCGTGGTGGTGGAGAGCATCTACCAGGAACGCGAGAAATACCCAGGACAGCCACGGGTGGCCTCGATCGTCGGCACCCGCCACGTGGCGATCGCGCTGTCGGCCGGCACCTTGTGCCACTGCGTGGTGTTCCTGCCGATGCTGTTCGGCGAGAAGAACATCATCACCATCTACCTGTCGCAATTGGCGGTGACGATCTCGGTCTCGCTGCTGGCGTCGTGGCTGGTGGCGGTGAGCCTGATCCCGATGCTGTCGGCGCGGATGAAGACCCCGCCGGCGCTGAAGTCGCCCTTCATCAACGGCTTGCAGGAGCGTTACGCGCGGCTGCTGCGCTGGACGCTGGAGCACCGCGGCTGGAGCGTGGCCGGGATCCTGGCGATCTCGCTGGTGAGCGTCTATCCGATGATGAACACCGCCAGCAGCACCGACGAGAACGATCCCGACGAGATCAACATCTTCTACCAGTGGCGCGGCGCCTATTCCAAGGAGGAGATGGGGCGCGAGGTTGCGCGGGTGGAGGACTACGTCAATGCCAACCGCGAGCGCTTCAAGATCGACCGCGTCTACAGCCGCTACAGCGAGCAGGGCTGGGCGGGGACCCGCCTCTACCTTGCGATCGACGATCGCGCGCAGAGCAAGCAGATCGAGGAGGAGCTGCGCAAGGGCTTGCCGAAATCGGCGCGGGCCAACATCGGCATCGGCTGGCAGGGCGGGATGGGCAGCGACAGCCAGCAGGGCGTGCGCTTCAGCCTGATCGGCGATTCCTCGCAGACGCTGCGCGAGCTGGCCGAGGACATGATCCCGATCCTGGCGCGCAATCCCAAGCTGCGCGACGTGCGCGTGGACACCGGCGATGCGAACACCGAGCTCGCGGTGCGGGTGGACCGCGAGCGCGCCGCGTCCTACGGTTTCAGCGCACAGGAAGTCGCGCAGTTCGTGGGCATGGCGCTGCGCGGCTCATCGCTGCGCGACTTCCATGACGAGGACATCGAGATCCCGGTCAACGTCCGCTTCGCCGGCTCCGAGTCGTACGGCATGGAGGACCTCTCCACCTTCATGGTGCGCTCGCCGGCCGGGATCGAGGTGCCGCTGCTGGCGATGGTGCAGGTCGACGTCAACCCGGCGGCCACCTCGATCCAGCGGCAGAACCGGCAGACCATGCTGCGCGTCGAGGCGGGCCTGGCCAAGGACGTGCCGGTGGAGGACGCGCGCAAGGAGATCGAGAAGACGCTCGACGGCATGCAGTTCCCGCCTGGCTACGGCTACACCTTCTCCGGCGGCAATTTCGACATCAACATCGACGGCATGCAGCAGATGGTGCGCAGCATCATCATCGCGCTGGTGCTGATGCTGGTGATCATGGCGGCGGTATTCGAGTCGCTGCTGTTCCCGCTGGCGATCATGAGCTGCGTGCTGTTCTCGATCTTCGGTGTGTACTGGCTGTTCTGGATCACCGGCACCGAGATGAACATCATGGCGGTGATCGGCATCCTGGTGCTGATGGGCGTGGTGGTGAACAACGGCATCGTGATGATCGAACACATCAACAACCTGCGCC
>JAEWFT010000038.1 GCA_023388715.1 Pseudomonadota bacterium | reverse complement strand
TGGCGATGAGCTACCTGAAGGCTGCGATCCCGGTGCTGGCGTCGATCAGCGAGCGCCGCCTCAACAAGCTGGTGGACCCGGCGACGAACGACGGCCTGCCGGCCTTCCTGATCGGCAACGAGGACGGTACCGAGTCGGGCTTCATGATCGTGCAGTACACCGCCGCGGCCATCGTCAACGACCTCGCCAGCCGCGCGATGCCGGCCTCTGTCTATTCCATCCCGACCTCGGCCAATGCCGAGGACCATGTGTCGATGGGCGCCAACGAGGCCCGCCACGTGCTGGCGATGGCGCAGGACCTCGGCAAGGTGCTGGGGCTGGAGCTGTACACGGCTGCGCAGGCGCTGGACCTGCGCCGCGACATGATCAACGCCGCCCGTGAGCTGGCCCGTCGCACCGATGCCGCAGGATTTGCCGCGAAGGTGGGCTGCGGGCCGCTGCCGGATGCCCCCGGGCACGCCGCCTTCCTTGCCGAGGTCGATGCGCTGCGCGGGCAACTGGCCCAGGCCCCCGAGTTCCAGCCGGGCAGGGCGGTCGCCGCTGCGCACGCCGCCATCCGCGCCCGCATCCCCTACCTGGAGCGTGATCGTGCGATGGATGGCGAGGTCGCCTGCGCCGTCGCGATGGTCGCCAACGGGGAGTTGCTGGCGCACGCACGCACCGGTCGCGGCTGAGCGCGCGAGCGGGACGCCTCGCGGCCTTACGCGCTGGTGAGCGAGTGGCGCACGCAGTTGCGTCCTTCGTCCTTCGCCCGGTAAAGCGCTTCGTCGGCCACCCGGATCGCCTCGTCCGGAGGGATGTCGCGGCCGGCCACCGTGTGCACGCCGATGCTGGCACTGACGCGGATGCTGCGTCCCTTCCACGACACCGGCGTCTGGTGGATGCGCAGGCGCATCGCCTCGGCCACCTGCAGCGCCTCCTGCGCGTCCAGCCCGGGCAGGACCACCACGAACTCCTCGCCGCCGAACCGCGCCACCAGCCCGCCGCGCGGTTCGGCCACCTCGCGCAGGCACCCGGCCACCATCGTCAGGCAATCGTCGCCCGCAAGGTGGCCGTGGGTGTCGTTGATGGACTTGAAGTGGTCGAGGTCCAGCAGCAGCAGGGCGAGCGGGCTGCCATCGAGGCGCCGCGCCTCCAGCATCCCTTGCAGCGACTCCCGGAAATGCCGCCGGTTGTAGGTGCCGGTCAGCGGGTCGCGGCGGCTGTATTCGCGCAGCTGCACGTTGGCCTCGCCGAGCTGGGCCATGGTCTTGCGAAGCTCGTGGGTGCGCGCGATCACGCTGCGCTCCAGTTCCTCGTTGGCGCGCTGCACGACTCGGATGTTTTCCTTGCGCAACCCGGCATAGCGCGAACCCAGCGCCAGCGACAGCAGCAGCATTTCCAGGGCGGAACCAACCTGCACGCCGTTGTGGGTCCAGAACGTCTTGGGCAGCATGCCGAAGGCGAGCAGGGTGAACGCCGCGGTGCCGCCGAGGAACAGCGACCACGCCAGCAGGAAGACCCTGGCGGGCTGGTAGCCGCGCCGCAGGATCACGATCGCTGCGAAGATGATCCACAGCACGCCGAACAGCACCGCGCGCGATGCCAGCGGAGTGGCCACGCTGTAGGGCAGCCAGAACGAGGCGATGCCCAGCAGCACGAAGAAGCCCGTCAGCGACAGGCTGACCGCATTGCCCAGGCGCCACCGCTTCGGCAGCTCGAGGAAACTGCGGGCGAACAGCTGCATGCCGATCAGCGCCAGGCAGATCGAGATCGGCACCGCGGCATCGGCGGCCCAAGGGGAATTGGGCCACAGGTATTCAAAGCCGTAGCCGTTGAGCGTGAACAGCACCAGCCCGAACGCGCCGTTGTGCAGCAGGTACCAGAAATACCCGGCGTCGCGCAGCATCAGCCACAGCACCAGGTTGTAGAAGAACAGCGCCAGCACGATTCCGTAATAGATCCCGGTCGAGAACTGCGAATCGCGCATCACCTCGGTCAGCGCGCGCGGCGTGTAGAGCACCAGCGGGACCTGCATCGAGCTTTCGCTCTGCACGCGCACCAGCAGTTCGACGACCTCGCCGCGGGGCAGGTCCAGCCGGAAGTTGGGATGGCGGTAGCGGACGAAGCGGCTGGTGAACGGCAGGTGGTCACCGCTGGCCTGGTGGACGATCCGCCCATCGGGATAGCGCGCGTAGACGTCGATGCGGTCGCTCAGCGCGTATTCCTGGACCAGCATCCAGCGCGTCTCGTCCGCCTGCAGGTTGACCAGCGGAAGGTGGAACCAGAAGGCGCCGGTGCGGAAACCCAGCGCCGGGCTGCCGCCGGGCAGTGGCTGGAACGCCGCTGCATTGGCGTTGGCGAATGCGGCGTCGGCGCTGGCCTTGGCATCGGCGTCGTGCCAGTAGCGGATGGTCTTGCTCAGGTGCACCGCCGAGTCGCCGGGGCGTAGCGTGAGTGCGTCGGCTGCCGCGGGCGACGCCAGCGCCGCGCCCAGGCAACTCAGTGCCAGCAGCACGAGCGCGAGCCACGCCCGCCCGGTCCCCGCTCGTTGCCGCGTGCGCCGCTTCCCCATCGCCCGATTCTAGTGCAGGGGCGCGACGCGCCGCATACTTCCCGCATGCGACGCGTATTGGCCATCCTGCTGCTCCTGTTCGCCTGCCTGCCGGCGCACGCCGCATCGCCCTGCGTGCCGGTCGCCATCGAGTCGCCGTTGCGGCTGCCGCGCGCGCTTGCCGCGACCCCCGACGCTCCCGCCTGCATCGCCTATGCGCGCGTGCCGCGCAGGGGTGGCGAAGCGGAGGCACGGTTGCTGGTGCTGGGCGATCCGCAGTTGAAATCGGCGGCGGATGCCGGTTACTTCCGGCGCGACATCATCGAGCCGCTGCGAACCCACCATCCGTTCCAGCTCGGGGTGGTGCTGGGCGACCTGGTCGACGACGTGCCCGCGCTGTGGCCCGACGTGCAGGAGGCCGTTGCCTCGCTCGGGATCCCCTGGCTGTTCGCCCCCGGCAACCACGACGTCGATCCCGCCGCCACCAGCGATGACGATGCGCTGGACGGCTTCATCCGCACGTTCGGGGCGGACACGCGCGCGCGCCAGGCGGCGCTGTTCAACCTGGTCACGTTGGACAACGTGATCAGCGCCCCTAGCGCCCGCCCTGCCTACATCGGCGGCCTGCGCGAGGACCAGTTCGCGTTCCTCGAGCGCTGGCTGCCCACCCTGGACAAACGCCGCCTGCTGGTGCTCGCCATGCACGTTCCTCTGTTCGAGGAGCCGGGGCGCGACACGTTCCGCGACGGCGACCGCGCAAAGTTGTTCGCCCTGCTGCAACCGTTCCCGCATATCCTCGTGCTGAGCGCGCATACCCACAGTCAACGGCATGTCTTCCACGATGCGGCCAGCGGCTGGCACGGCCCGCGCGCGCTGCACGAGTACAACGTCGGCGCCAGCTGCGGCGCGTACTGGTCGGGGGCGAAGGACGCCGCCGGCATCCCCGACAGCACGATGGCGGACGGCACACCGAACGGGTACGCGACGCTCACCGTGAAAGCGGGCGGCGACTACGCGCTGGCATGGACAAACGCTCGCGATCCGGTCAGCGCGCCGATCGGCCTGCACGCGTCGCGGGTGCTGCGGCGCGGCGCCTATCCCGCGTGGGGCGTGTACGCGAACGTGTACATGGGCCTGGACGATACCCGCGTGGAGTACCGCATCGGCGATGGCGAATGGCAGCCGATGCGCAAGGTGCTGCAGCCGGATCCGCGGGTGATGGCGGAGAACCGCCGCGACGACGAGGCACCCGAGCTGCGCGGCTTTGATCGCTCGCCGGAGGCCGAGGTCTCCCGGCACCTGTGGCGCGGCGCGCTGCCGACCAACCTTCCCGCCGGCGAGCACCGGGTCGAGGTGCGCGCGTTCGACCGCTGGCAGGGCGAGCAGCGGGCCGCAACCAGCTACCGGCTGGCTGACGCGACGCCTTGAGCGTCAGGGTCGGATCGCGTCGAATGCCTCGGCGCGCGGATGGCCGTTGGTCGCCGGGCCCAGGCGCGGCTGCGGGTAGTCCTCGCGGCGATCCACCAGCATGGTGCGCATGCCGGCGGCGCGCGCGGCGTCCAGTTCCTCCACCACGTCCGACAGGAACAGCACGTCGCCCGGTTGCCGATCGAGCGCGTCGGCGATCAGGCGGTAGCTGTCCGGGTCGCGCTTGTGGCCGCTGGTGGTGTCGAAGTATCCGCACAGCAGCGCGGTCAGGTCGCCGGCGTCGGTGTGCGAGAACAGCAGCTTCTGCGCCGGCACCGAGCCGGAGGAATAAACCGCCAGAGCATGTCCCTGCGCATGCCACTGGCGCAGCGCCGGCGCCACGTCGGGGTAGAGCGGAGCGCTGAAGTCGCCGTCGCGGTAGCCGGCCTCCCACACCATGCCCTGCAGCGCCTTGAGCGCGGTGTGCTTGCGGTCCTGGTCGATCCAGCCCTGCAGCGTCTCCACCACCATCGCGTCGTCGCACATCGCGCCGTGTTCGGTCGCCACCATGTCCAGCCAGTGGCGCACGCCCGGTTCGTTGCCGTGTTCGGCGACGAAGGCGGGCAGGCGGCTGCGCGCGTACGGGAACAGCACGTCGCGCACGAAGGAGATGGAACTCGTGGTGCCTTCGATGTCGGTCAGGATCGCGGTCTTCATCTTCATTCGTGGCGGGGGAAGCGTTTGGCGATGTCGCTGCCGGTGAAATGGCCGACCCAGCCGTCGGCCTCGGTGAAGAAGCGGATGGCGACGAAGCGCGGCGCCGGGCCCATGTCGAACCAGTGGGTCGCCGAGTCGGGAACCACGATCAGGTCGCCCTTCTCGCATAGCACCTCGTACACCTTGTCGCCCACGTGTAGGGAGAACAGCCCGCTGCCGTCCACGAAGAAGCGCACTTCCTTCTCGCGGTGGGCGTGCTCGTCGAGGAACTTGCCGCGCATCGCCTCGCGGTCCGGATGGTCCGGGCTGATGCTGACCACGTCGACGCTGTTGAAGCCGTGCTCGGCGACGAGGCGGTCGATGTCGGCGCGGTAGGCGGCCATCACCGCGTCCGGCGGGTCGCCTGCCCGGACCGGCTGGGCCGCTTCCCATTGCTCGAAGCCGACCCCGATGGCCTGCAGCTCGCGCGCGATCTCGGCATGATCCCGGGTCTCGCGCAGCACGGTCTGCGGCGCGCTGTCGTCGAAGATGCGCAAGCGGCTCATGCCAACCTCCTCAGGTCCAGTTCGCAGCCGAGCAGGAATTCGAACGCCTCCAGGTGGCGGCGCGCCTCGGCCATGGTGCGGCCCCAGGCGTACAACCCATGGCCGTCGATCAGGTACCCCCAGAGCGGCCCGGCATCCAGCGCGGCATCGACGCGCGCGGCCAGTTCGGGCATGTCCTGGGTATTGGGGAACACCGGCACGTCCATCGCGCCTTCGTGGGTGCTGTTGCCGTGGAAGGCCTTCTGCAGCTCGTAGCCCTCGAAGCGGACGTGGCCTTGTGGCGCGAACAGGCGCGAGGCGACGGTCTGGGTACGGGAATGGGTGTGCAGCACGCAGCCGATCTCCGGGAAGCGGCGGTACAGCTGGGTATGCAGCAGCGTTTCCGCCGATGGCCGCAGGTCGGTACCGACCGGCCGGCCCTCGAGGTCGACCACCATCAGGTCGTCCTCGGTCAGGCGCGCCTTGTCGCGTCCGGAGACGGTGATCGCAAGGTGCCCGGCGTCGATCCGGCTGGAGAAGTTGCTGCTGGTGGCGGGCGTCCACCCGGCCTGGCCCAGTTCGCGGATATTGGTAATCAGCTCGCCGGCCAGGTGGCGGAAGCGGGCGGGATCACCGGGCATTTGTCGGGAATGATTCTCGGTCATGCGCAAGAGTGTAGGTGAAGCTGAATCCACGCCGCATCAACTGCATCCGCAGGGGGTTCCACTTGATTCCGGTCAACCACCGGGGCGCGCGCCGGGGGCATCATACGCACAGTCCTACAGGAGGCTTCCCACGATGCACGAGCACGATTCCAGCCGCCGCAAGTTCTTCGGTTTCGCGGCGATGATGGCCATGGCCCCGCTGGCCGGGCGGGAGGCCTTCGCGCAGGCCAAGCCGGCTGCCGCCGCCGCCAAGGCGCTGCCGAAGCTGCCGCTGGACAACCCGCAGGCCAAGGCACTGGCCTACACCGAGACCACCAAGGGCATCACCCACAAGGCATTCAAGCCTGGCAGCGACTGCGCCAACTGCATGCTCTACAAGGGCGCCGCTGGCCAGGCCTACGGCCCCTGCACCCTGTTCCCGCAGCACTCGGTGGCCGCCAAGGGCTGGTGCTCGGCCTGGGCCAAGAAGGTCTGAGCCACGCGGGCCGCCAAGCCCGCTCGCCAGGAAGACGCATGGTGGCGCCCCGCAAGGGGCGCTTTTTTTTGGCTGGTTCGAGGCGGCTTAGCCTCTACCGTTTCTCGAGGGCAAAAAAACCCCGCCGCGCTTGCGCGGCGGGGTCGTCGGGGCAGGCGAGGGGCGTCAGTAGACGTCACGCACCGTGTTGTGGACGTTGAACTTGCCGGTCGGGGTGACCAGCCGCTTGTCGTCCAGCACCGCCTTGAGCTTGCGGGTCTTGTCGTCGACCACCACCAGCGCGGAACGCTGGTTGGCGCCGTTCCATACCGAGAACCACACCTCGTCGCCGCCGGCGTTGTATTCCGGCTGCACCACGCGCTTGGGGCCATCGCCCAGGTTCGCCCATTCGGCGATCGGCAGCACCTCGTAGCCCTTGGCCAGGTTGGTGGTGTCGAACACCGCGATCGACTGGCTGATCTTGGGGTCGGGGTTGAGGGTGGTATCCACCCACAGGTTCTTCGACTTCGGGTGGGTCTTCACGAACAGCGAGCCGCCGCCCTGGCCCTTGAGCACCTCGCAGACCTTCCACGCCCAGTCCTTGTGGTTGACCGGGTCAGTGGCGATCAGCGTGACCTTCTCGTTGCCGAGCGCCGAGGTCGCCCACACCGGCCCGCACTTGGGATGGATGAAGTTGGCGCCGCGGCCCGGGTGCGGGATCTTGTCGACGTCGATCAGCGCGGCCAGCTTCTGGTCGCGTGAATCCACCACCGCGATCTTGTCGCTCTGGTTGGCCGCGGTCAGGAAGTAGCGCTTGGTCGAATCCCAGCCGCCGTCGTGCAGGAAACGCGCGGCGTTGATCGTGGTGGTCTTGAGGTTCTCGATGTCCTCGTAGTTGACCAGCATGATCTTGCCGGTTTCCTTGACGTTGACGATGAACTCCGGGTGCTCGTGCGAGGCCACGATGGCGGCCACGCGCGGCTCCGGGTGGTACTCCTGCGTGTCCACGGTCATGCCGCGGGTGGAGACGATCTTCAGCGGCTTGAGCGTCTCGCCATCCATGATCACGAACTGCGGCGGCCAGTAGGTGCCGGCGATCGCGTACTTGTCCTCGAACCCCTTGAACTTGGAGGTCTCGACCGAACGCGCCTCCAGGCCGACCTTCAGTTCGACCACCTTGTCCGGCTTCGGCAACCAGAGGTCGATCAGGTCCAGGCGGGCGTCGCGACCGATGGTGTACAGGTAGCGGCCGGAATGCGAGGTGCGCGAGATGTGGACCGCGTAGCCGGTCTTGACGATGTTGATGATCTTCTTGGTGTCGCCATCGATCAGGGCGACCTCGCCCGAATCGCGCAGGGTGACCGCGAAGATGTTCTCGATGTTGTAGTTGTTCATCTTCTTCGTCGGCCGCTTGTTGGCGGGGACGAACTCGACGTAGCTCTCCATCATCTCCTTCATGCCCCACTCCGGCGGCGCCGGCGGCTCATGCTGGAGGAAGCGTGCCATCGCATCGATCTCGGCGGCGGTCAGGTCGCCGGACGTGCCCCAGTTCGGCATGCCGGCGGGCGAGCCGAAGTTGATCAGCGCCTTCAGGTACTCGGTGCCCTTTGCGCGGGTGATGTCCGGGGTCAGCGGCTTGCCGGTGGCGCCCTTGCGCAGCACGCCGTGGCAGCCGGCGCAGCGCTCGAAGAAGATCTGGGTGGCGTGCTTGCGCTCGTCGTCGGTCAGCGGCGGCCCGCCCTTGGGGTCGTTGGCGATCGCCACCTGCGCCGGCATCGCGATCGGCGCGCCCTCGTACTTGGTTTCGGCGGAGGTGGAGCTGGCATGCGCCTGCGCCGCCTGCTGCGCCTGGGCGGGGGCGGCCGCGACAGCGCCACCGGTGGACGCGCGGTGCGCCTTCACCTGTGCTTCGGTGACGTTGACGCCCTTGTTGCCCCAGCTGTGGGTGACGTAGGTCAGCGCGTGCGCGATGTCGGCGTCGGACAGGTGCGCCATCGGCGGCATCAGGTTGTCGTAGTCCACGCCGTTGACCGTGATCTTGCCGCTGATCCCCTGCAGCACGGAGTCGATCAGCTTGTCGCGGTCCATGGCCGCCAGGTAGTCGGACTTGGCCAGGGGCGGGAAGGCGCCGGCGAGACCCGTGCCGGTCGGCTGGTGGCAGGCCGCGCAGTTGGCGAGGTAAGCCGCCTCGCCGGCTTCCATCACCGTTTTCGGCGGGCGTTCGTTGGTGAGATCGTCAGCGGCGATGTGGGCGACCGCGTACGCGGATGCGCCACCGAACAACGCCAGTGCCAATGCGGACATTGCCAGTTTCTTGTTCATACGACTCCCCTGAGCCATGACAGTTTTTAAGGAAACACAGATCTCGACGCCATTGTCCCGCCGCGTCCGCCGGCCCCTCATGACGCAAGTCAAGTTCGGCCCCAATACCCCGCCCCCCGGCGGAGGACGCGCTGTCCCCGTTGCCTACAATACCCGGGACTCAAGGAGCCGGGCACCCATGCGCAGTCCCCCGCGATTGCTGTCCCTCGCCATCGCCATCGCCGCGGCGCTGCCCGTGGCCGCGCTGGCGCGCCCCGGTTCCGAGGAGGATGCGCGCACCGTCCGCGAGCTCGACCGGGTGGTGGTGGTCGCCAGCAAGGTGGCCGAGCCCGCGGCGCAGGTGGTCGGGACCGTGAGCGAGCTCGACCGCGAGGTGTTCGAGCGCCGCCAGGTGCAGACCATCGCCGACCTGGTGCGCTACGAGCCCGGCGTGGATGCGCTGGGCGATGCCGTGCGGTTTGGCTGGCAGGGCTTCTCGATCCGCGGGCTGGACGGCAACCGCGTCGGCATGGAGATCGATGGGGTCCCGGTCGCCGAGGGCTTCGCGGTGGGGCAGTTCGCCGCCGCCGGGCGCGACCTCGTCGACATCGAGGCGGTGCAGCGGGTCGAGATCCTGCGCGGCCCGGCGTCGACCCTGTACGGCAGCGATGCGCTGGCCGGGATCGTGGCCTGGCGCACGCGCGATCCGCAGGACCTGCTCGCGCGGACCGAAGGCGAGCACTACCTGGGCGGGCGCATGGGCTGGTCCGGCCGCGACCACGGGCGCAACGCGTCGGCCGCGTTCGCCACCGGCGCCGGCGACCTGCAGGGCATGCTGCTGCTGGCGGGCCGCGAGGGCCGCGAGGTAGCCAACGCCTCGTCCAGCATGCCGGCCAACCCGGCGCGGCAGCAGCGCCGCAGCGCACTGGCCAAGACGGTGTGGGACGGCGGCGGACTGGGACGCTGGACCCTTGCGCTGGACCACTCGCGGGGGCGCAGCGAGGTCGACGTGCGCTCGCTGCGCTTCGGGCCCGCGCGCTTTTCCACCACCACCGAACTGCTGGGCGACGACCGCTACGAGCGCGACCGGCTGAGCCTGGCCGGCGAATGGGCGCACGACGCGCGCTGGCTGGACGCGTCGGAACTGCTGGTCTACGGCCAGCGCAACCGCGTGCTGCAGGACACCGCGCAGACCCGGCTTGCCGACCGCGCCACGCCGTTCCCGTCGCTGCGCGAGCGCAGCTTCGATCTTGCCCAGCGCAACATCGGCCTGAAATGGCTGGGGCAGGCGCGCCGCGAAGGGGCGGGCGCTTCGCATTGGCATGTTTTCGGCCTCGAACTGGCGCAGACGCGCTACAGCGGCCGGCGCGATGGCCGCGAGGTGAACCTGCTGACCGGCGCCAGCAGCAACGTGGTGCTGGGCGAGCGCTTCCCGGTGCGCGACTTCCCCGAAAGCCGCAGCCGCGAGGTGGGCGTGTTCTGGCAGGACGAGATCCGCCTGGGCGACGGGCTTGCGGTGATCCCGGGCCTGCGCTGGGAACGCTACCGCCTCGACGCGCACGCCGATGCGCTGTTCCGCGAGGACTACCCGCAGGTCGAGGTCGCCGACGTCGCCCGCGATGCGTGGACGCCCAAGCTCGGCCTGCGCTGGAATGGCGGCGGGCAGTCGACCTGGTTCGCGCAGTTCGCCCGCGGGTTCCGCGCGCCGCCGTTTGGCGATGTCAACATCGGCCTGTCGCTGGCGCTGCTCAATTACGAGGTGCGCCCGAATCCGGCGCTGCGCCCGGAAACCAGCCAGGGGCTGGAGCTGGGGTGGCGCTGGCATGGGCCGCGCGTGCAGGCCCAGCTTTCGGCGTACCGCAACCTCTACCGCGACCTGATCGAATCGCGCGCCAACCTGGGCGTCGATCCGGTGAGCGGCGCCCTCGTGTTCCAGTCGGTCAACCGCACCCGCGCATCGATCCACGGCGCCGAGGCCAGCGTTGCATTCACGCCCGATGCGTCGGGCGACTGGGCGCTGCGCGCCTCCGCCGCCTGGGCACGCGGGCGCGACGACGCGCGCGACGTGCCGCTGAACAGCGTGGCCCCGGCCAAGCTGGTGCTTGGCGCGACTTGGGAACCACTGGACGGCCGCTGGGGCGCGGAGCTGGTGGCGACCGCGGTCGCGCGCCAGGGCAGGCTCGACCAGGGTGCAGGACCGCTGTTCCATGCCCCCGGGCACGCCCTGCTGGACGCCTATGCCTGGTGGCGGCCGCTCCCGGGGATGCGGCTGGGGCTTGCGCTGCAGAACCTCGCCGACCGCAAGCATTGGGACTGGACGTCGGTGCGCGGCATCGATCCGCGGGCCATCTCGCCGCCACTCGACTTCCACACGCGCCCGGGGCGCAACCTCAGCCTGACGCTCGGCTTCGACTGGTAACCGCAGCAACCCGCGCGCAAGAAAAAACCCGGCCTGGGCCGGGTTTTTTCGTGGTCGCCTGGATCAGGCTTGCGGACCTTCGTGGAACGGCGGCTCCGGATCGATCTTCGGGCCGCCTTCCGGACCGGTGATGCCGCGGGCCAGGTCGCTGTTGCGGTAGCCGTACAGCACGTAGATCACCAGCCCGATCACCGCCCAGCCGAAGAACAGGCCGATGGTATAGACCGACAGGTTGAGGAACAGCAGCAGGCAGCCGGCGATCGCGAGCGGGCAGACCACCCACGCAAACGGGGTGCGGAACGGACGGTGGCGGTGCGGGTCGCGCTTGCGCAGGATCAGCACCGCCGCGGCCACCGCCATGAACGCGAACAGGGTGCCGGAGTTGGAGATGTCGGCCAGGATCCCGACCGGGAACAGCGCGGCGAAGAACGCCACGAAGATGCCGGTGATGATCGTGATCACGTGCGGCGTGTGGAACTTGGGATGCACGGTGGACAGCTTCTCCGGCAGCAGGCCGTCGCGCGACATGGTGAAGAAGATGCGGGTCTGGCCGAAGATCATCATCAGGATGACCGAGGGAAGCGCCAGTGCGGCGGCCAGGCCGATGGCGTTTCCCCAGCCGGCAAAGCCCAGCACCTTGAGCACGTGGGCCAGCGGCTCGCGGCTGCAGACCAGCGGCTCGGTGCCGAGTCGCGCGATCTCCGCGGCGCAGGCGGCGGCCAGCTCCGGGGTGCCCGGATGGATGGCCACGCCGGCGGCATCCAGCATCGGCTGCGAGCCGATCGCGCCGACCGCGCCGTAGCTGACCAGCAGGTAGAAGATGGTGCACACCACCAACGAGCCGATCAGGCCGATCGGGATGTTGCGATTCGGATTCTTGGTTTCCTCCGCCGCGGTGGAGACCGCGTCGAAGCCGACGTAGGCGAAGAAGATGGAGGCCGCCGCACCCAGCACGCCGATGCCGCCCATCGGGCTGCCCCAACCGGTCGGGAAGAACGGCTCGAAGTTGGCGTCCTGCACCGCCGGGATCGCCAGCGCGATGAAGGCCACCAGTGCCGCCACCTTGACCAGCACCAGGATCGCGTTGACCTTCGCCGACTTGGAAGTGCCGATCACCAGGAGCCACGTCACCAGCAGCGCGATCAGGAACGCCAGCAGGTTGAAGGCGCCGCCATCCATCGGCCCGCTCTTCAGCGCGCGTGGAAGCTCCATCCCTGCGCTGGTGAGCAGCCCGTTCATGTAGCCGGACCAGCCCACCGACACCGCGCCGGCGGCGACCGCGTATTCCAGCACCAATGCCCAGCCGACGACCCAGGCCAGGCCTTCGCCCATGACGCCGTAGGTGTAGGTGTAGGCCGAACCGGACACCGGCACCATGGATGCCAGTTCCGAATAGGCCAGCGCCGCCAGCGCGCAGACCACCGCCGCGATCACGAACGCGATCATCATCGCCGGGCCGGCCTTCTGGCCCGCCTCCGCGGTCAACACGAAGATGCCGGTGCCGATGATGGCGCCGATGCCCAGCATCGTCAGCTGGAATGCGCCGAGCTGGCGGTTGAGCGGCTTCCTCTCCGCGGTTTCCAAGATCTTGTCGAGCGGCTTGACGCGCTGGAACAGCATTCCGTTCTCCCCGTTGCTGTGCGGTGTGTCGGCGGCGCCGGTAGCGACCGCGATGGGCGACCTTAAACGGACATGCCCGCGCGATACAAGCGCCATGGGTCGGGGCACGGGATAATGGAATCCCATTCAGCAACGCCGCGATGCCCGCATGCACGCCCACACCGCCGACGCCGCGCCGGAATTCGAGGCCGAACTGGCCGCCTATGCCAGGCGCTGGCCGGAAGAAGCGGCGACCGTCGGCCTGTTCCTCGAACTGCTGGGCGAGGGCCGCGTGCCGTTCCACCGCGAGCGGCTGGACGGCCACTTCACCGCGTCGTGCTGGCTGGTGGACCGTGCCGGCGAACGCGCGCTGCTGACCCATCACCGCAAGCTGGGGCTGTGGCTGCAGCCCGGCGGCCACGCCGATGGCGAATGCGACCTGCGCATCGCCGCGCTGAAGGAAGCCGAGGAGGAATCCGGGCTGCCCGGCCTGCGGCTGGTGGGCGGGCTGTTCGACCTCGACCGCCACTGGATCCCGGCGCACAAGGACGTCCCGGCGCACTGGCATTTCGACGTGCGCTATGTGGTCCGCGCGGGCGAAGACGAGGCGTATGTGGTCAGCGAGGAATCGCACGACCTGGCATGGCGCCGCATCGATGCGCTGGCGACGGAGCCCGACGCCGACCCCTCGGTGCGGCGGATGGCGCGCAAGTGGTTGGCGCGCTCTGGCGACGGCCTGTAGGAGCGGCTCCAGCCGCGAACCGCGTCAATTGCAACGACGGGAACGGGCCTGGAGGCCCTCCCCCAAACGTCGATCAGTACAGCACGCGGGTGCGCAGGGTGCCGGGGATGGCGGCCAGCGCGCCGCGCAGTTCGTCGGCCTGGGCGGCGTCGGCGGCCACGTCGATCACCACGTAACCCACGATCGGGTTGGTGCGCAGGTACTGGCCGTCGATGTTGATCCCGCGCTCGCCGAACACCTCGTTGATCTTCGACAGGATCCCCGGCACGTTGCGGTGGATGTGCAGGATGCGGTGGCTACCGGCGTGCTCGGGCAAGGTCACCTCCGGGAAATTGACCGCCGACAGCGTGCTGCCGTTGTCGCTGTAGCGCACCAGCTTGGCCGCCACCTCCACCCCGATGTTGTCCTGCGCCTCCAGCGTGCTGCCGCCCACGTGCGGGGTCAGGATCACATTGTCGATCCCGCACAGCGGCGAGACCAGCGGGTCGTCATTGCCCTGCGGTTCCTCCGGGAAGACATCCACCGCGGCACCGCCCAAGTGGCCCGAGCGCAGCGCGGAGGCCAGCGCGTCGGTGTCCACCACTGTGCCGCGCGCGGCATTGATCAGGTGCGCGCCCGGCTTCATCCGGGCGATCTGGGCAGCCCCGATCATCCAGCGCGTGGCGGCGGTGTCGGGCACGTGCAGGGTCACCACGTCGGACTGCGCCAGCAGCTCGTCCAGGTCGCGAGCCGGCCGCGCGTTGCCGAGCGACAGCTTGGTCTCGATGTCGTGGAACAGCACCTGCATGCCCAGCGCCTCGGCGAGCACGCCGACCTGGGTGCCGATGTGCCCGTACCCGACGATGCCGAGGGTCTTGCCGCGCGCCTCGTGGCTGCCGGCCGCGGACTTGCTCCAGCCGCCGCGATGGCACTGCGCCGACTTCCGCGGGATCCCGCGCAGCAGCATGATGGTCTCGGCCAGCACCAGCTCGGCCACGCTGCGGGTGTTGGAGTAGGGCGCATTGAACACCGGGATCCCGGCCGCCTCCGCCGCCGCGAGGTCGACCTGGTTGGTGCCGATGCAGAAGCAGCCGACGGCCATCAGCCGGCGCGCATCGGCCAGCACGCTGGCGGTCAGCTGGGTGCGCGAGCGGATACCGATGAAGTGCGCCTGGGCGATCTCCCGCCGCAGTTCGTCCTCCGGCAGCGCCTTGGGGTGGCTGACGATGTTCTCGTAGCCGGCGGCGCGGAAGGTGTCCACCGCGTTGCGGCTGATGCCCTCCAGCAGCAGCACGCGGATGTCCTGTTTCGGGAACGATGTCTTCGGCGCGGCCATCGGTGCGTGGAGGAGCTGTGTGGCAACGCACTATGCCAGATGGGCTGCATGCGCTGGACGCCATCGGTGGCGGCTGGCAGGCTTCGTCTTTCAGAATCGCCGACTCCCGATGTCCGACTTCCGCATCGCCGACCTGCAGCAGGCGGTTCCCGGCCTGCACCTGCGCACCGATGCCGCCGACCTGCTGCATTACGGCCGCGACTGGACCCGGCGCTGGACGCCGGCGCCGCTGGCGATCGCGCTGCCGGGGGACACCGCGCAGGTGCAGGCGATCGTGCGCTGGGCGCGCATGGCAGGGGTCGCGCTGGTGCCGTCGGGTGGGCGCACCGGGCTGTCGGGCGGCGCGGTGGCGGCCAACGGCGAGCTGGTGGTGTCGCTGGAGCGCATGCGCAAGGTGCTGGGCTTCGATCCGATCGACCGCCTGTTGCACGTGCAGGCCGGCATGCCGCTGGAGGCCGCGCAAGCGGCGGCCCGCGATCACGGCCTCCAGTATCCGGTGGATTTCGCCGCGCGCGGTAGCGGCACCATCGGCGGCACCATCGCCACCAATGCCGGCGGCATCCGCGTGCTGCGGCATGGCAATACCCGCGAATGGATCGCCGGGCTGACCGTCGTCGATGGTCGCGGCGAGGTGATGCAGCTGCAGCGCGGGCTGGTCAAGAATTCCAGCGGCTACGACCTGCGGCACCTGTGGATCGCCAGCGAGGGCACGCTGGGCATCGTCACCGAGGCGCTGTTGCGGCTGGCCGATCCCGATCCGCCCGCGCGCACGCTGCTGCTGGCGCTGCCGGAGTTCGCCGCGGTGATGCCGGTGTTCGCGGCATTGCGCCAGCGCCTGCGCCTGCAGGCGTTCGAGTTCTTCGATGCCGTCGCCCTCAAGTACGTGGTTGCGCACGGCGCCGCAGTGCCCTTCGCGGACGCCGCGCCTTATTACGCCATCGCCGACGTCGATGCGGTGGACGATGACGCGCTGGTCGCCGTGTTCGAACACTGCGTGGCGCAAGGCTGGGTGGTCGACGGCGTGATCGCCGATGGCACCGCGCAGGCTGCCCAACTCTGGCGCCTGCGCGAGGGGATCACCGAGGCGCTGGCGCCGCGGCTGCCCTACAAGAACGACGTGGTGGTGCGCACCAGCGCGATGCCGGGCTTCCTCGCCGAGGCGCAGGCGCTGATCGCCGCTGCGTATCCCGCCTTCGAGGTCGCCTGGTTCGGACACATCGGCGATGGCAACCTGCACATCAACGTGCTCAAGCCGGACGCCATGGCGCAGGACGACTTCGTGCGCGGCTGCGAGGAGGTGACGTCGCTGCTGTCCGCCTGCCTTGCGCGGCATGGCGGCAGCATTTCCGCCGAGCACGGCATCGGCCTGGTGAAGAAACCCTACCTCGGCGCGACGCGCAGCGAGGCGGAGATCGCGGCGATGCGCGGGATCAAGGCAGTGCTCGATCCCGACGGCATCATGAACCCGGGCAAGGTCTTCGACTGAGGCGGGTCAGTCCGCGCGGCCGCCGAACTCGCCGGTGGTGGTGTTCACCCACACCTTCTCGCCGGTGCCGATGTACTCGGGCACCATGATCTCGATGCCGGTGGACAGCCTGGCCGGCTTCGGGCGCTTGGTGGCGGTGCCGCCCTTGAGTTCCGGCGGGGTCTCGACCACTTCCAGCGCCACCGACTGCGGCAGCTGGATCGCCACCGGCACGTCCTCGATCAGCTGCACGTGGATGCCGGACAGGTCGTCGACGATGTAGCCGGCGGCCTCGCCGATGGCGTCGGCATCCAGCATGTAGGGGGTGTAGTCCTCGTCGTCGAGGAACACGAAGGCTTCGCCGTCGCGGTACGAGTAGGTCGCCTGGCGGCGGCTCATGTCGACCTCGCGCAGGTCGTCGTCGCCGTCGAAGCTGGCATCGAGCTTGTTGCCGCCCGGCACCGAATACATGACGAAGCGGAAGCGCACGTTGCCGCCGCGCCCCTGCGGGCTGCTGCGCTCGATGTCGCGGATCTGGTAGACGCCGCCGTTGTGTTCGACGACGTTGCCCTTCTTGATGTCGTAAGCCTTCATGGAAATCCCGTCAGCGGTGTTGGAGCGCGCGGAAAAGGCGCTCGTTGAAGATCCAGGTGAGCAGCCCCCAGCAGAGGCCGCCGATCGCGCACAGCGGCACCGCGACCGCCAGCACCAGCGGCAGCCGCGGATGCGCGGGCCCCAGTTGCAGCGTCATCAGCACCGCCATGAACGCCAGCATCAGGCCGCCCCAGAACACGACGCCCTTCAGCAGGACGAAGCGCCACATGCCGCCTGCGCGGATCGCCGGCCACGTCTCGGCGACCCGGCGCTCGGCGCGCGAACCGAAGTCGGTCACTTGGGCGCCAGCCGGGTGGCGCCGTCGAGGCGGATGGTCTCGCCATTGAGGTAAATATTGCCGAGGATGTAGGCGACCAGGTCGGCGAACTCCTCCGGCTGGCCCAAGCGCGCGGGGTAGGGGATGGTCGCTTCCAGCGAGGTGCGCACGGCTTCCGGCATGCCGTCCACCATCGGCGTCCAGAACACGCCCGGCGCCACCGTCATCACCCGGATCCCGAAGCGCGCCAGTTCGCGCGCCATCGGCAGGGTCATCCCCACCACGCCGCCCTTGGACGCGGAGTACGCGGCCTGGCCGATCTGCCCTTCGTACGCCGCCACCGAGGCGGTGTTCACGATCACCCCGCGCTCGCCATCGGCGCCGGGCGCGTTGCCCTGCATGACCTCGGCGCAGGCCTTGGCCACGTTGAAGCTGCCGACCAGGTTGACCATCACCGTGGCCTGGAACTGCGACAGCTTCATCGGCCCGTCCTTGCCCAGCACGCGGCCGGCGCCCAGGATGCCGGCGCAGTTCACCGCCACGTTGAGCCCGCCAAGGAACGCGCTGGCCTCGCGCACGTTGGCCTCCACCCCGGCCTCGTCGGTGACGTCCGTGCGGAAGTAGCGCGCGTTCGCCTCGCCGAGGGCGGCCACCGCGGCGGCGCCCTTGTCGTCATTGACGTCGAACAGCGCGACCTTGCCGCCGTTGTCGACGAGGTGGCGTGCGACCGCGAAGCCGAGGCCCGAGACGCCGCCGGTGACCACGGCGCGGACGTTGGAAAGCTGCATGCGAGTGTCCTGCGCTGAAAACCGCGATTTTAGCCCACCGTCGCCACCGCCCGCGCGCAGATGCAAACGCGTTGCATTCCGTCAAGGCCGCCGGCGTTGGACTACGCTGGCGACAGGTCCCGCGGAGCACTGCCATGACAATGTTGCGCTTGCCGATCGTGAGCCTCTTCGTCGCCTGGCTGCTGTGGACACCGCCGGGACGGGCCGCGACCCCGGACATCACCGCTGGCAAGCGCATCTACGACGATGTCTGCGCGGCCTGCCACGGGCCGTCTGGCAGGCTGGCCGACGACAGTCCGCTGCGCGCGACGATGACCCCCGCCGACCTCACCGACCCCCTGTTCAACAGTCGCGAGGCGACCAGGGACTGGCACATGGTCGTCACCCACGGCGGCCATGCCATGGGGTTGCCAGGGCAGATGCCGGCGCAGGGCCAGGCCCTCACCGAGCAGGACGTCAAGAACGTCGTGGCCTACGTGAAGACCCTGGCGGACACCCGCAACTATCCGCCGGGCGAGTTCAACTTCTTCCTGCCGATCCGTACCAAGAAGGCCTTCCCGGAAGACGAGGTGGTGTGGAAGCTGCGCCACACCGACCGGCCGGGCGCGGATGCCTGGCGCAACGTGCTGGAAATCGAGAAGCGGGTCGGTGCCCGCGGCCAGTTCGTGCTGGAAGGCGTGCATGACGACAACGGCATCAGCAGCCGCCTGAGCGAGGTGGAGCTGGGCTACAAGCACGTGCTGGGCTGGGACGTGGCCCGTGGCTGGCTGCTCTCCGGCACGATGATGGTGAGCCTTCCGACCGATGGCGACGAGTCGGCGGCGCTGAGCCCCTACCTGTCGTTTGCGCGGCACTGGAACGACCGCTGGATCATGCAGGCGAGCGCGCGCACGACGGTGCCGTTCGACGATGCCGGCGATGGCGCGCTCGACCTGGGGGCCGCGCTGCACTACAAGTGGACGCCCTGGCCGCGGCGGATCTTCCCCGGCATCGAGTTCACCGCGCATGCGCCGTTCCGCAGCCCGGCCGGCGACCGCGTGCAATACAGCGTGGTGCCGCAGCTGCGCTTTGGCCTGACCCGGGGCGGCCACGTGGCGCTCAACCTCGGGGTCGAGGTGCCGCTGAGCGACCAGCCGTGGGATCGCCAGTACCACGCCGTGCTGCTGTGGGACTTCGCCGACGGCAGCTTCTTCATGGGCTGGTGAACGGGCGGGCTCGGCCCTACAGGTCGCGGAGGTAGTAGCGGTCGCAGCCGCCATGCCCGGTGGCGCCCATTGGCGCGTCGATCCGCCGGAAGCCGCTGCGCTCGTACAGCCGCATGGCCGCATCCATGCCGGCCAGGGTCTCGATGTAGCAGCGTTTGAAACCGGCTTCCCGCGCCGCTTCGAGGCACCTCTGCATCATCGCTGCGCCCGCCCCCAGGCCGCGCGCCTCGGGCAGGAAATACATCTTGCGCAGTTCGCAGGTGTCGGGATCCCCGCCGGCCAGCGGCGCGATGCCGGCGCCGCCAAGCACGCGACCGCCCCGCGTCACCACGAAATACGCATGCCGCGGCGCGCCGTACGCGCGGCTCATCCAGTCGACCTCGGGATCGTTGATCGCAAAGCCGCTGCCGCCCGCGCCAAAGGCGGGCATCACCGTGCGGATGATGCCGGCCACCGCCGCGTCGTCTGCCGGCTGGATCGGGCGCAGCTTGAAGTCGGCCATGTGATTCACCGCAGCTCCGCCTGCGCCGCGCACAACCGGCCGAATTCCTCCGCGGTCAGGCCCGCTGCGAACAGGAATCCCTGGCCGACGGTGATCCCGAGGTCCAGCAGGAACTGGCGCTGCGCCTCGTTCTCGACGCCCTCGGCGACGACGCCCAGGCCCAGGCTCCGCGCGATGCCGGCCACCGCCTGGCAGATGGCCATGTCGGAGCGCTCCTGCGGCACGCCCCGCAGGAAGGCGTGGCTCAGCTTGAGCGCCTGGATCGGCAGCCGGCGCAGGTAGTTGAGCGCGCTGTAGCCCTCGCCGAAATCGTCGATCGACAGCTGCACGCCAAGCGCGCGCAGCTTCTCGAAGGTGACCCGGGTGTCGGTCGCGTCCTCCACCAGCACCCGCTCGGTCAGTTCGAGGTCGAGGCTGCTGCCCGGCAGGCCGCTGGCATCCAGCACCTGGCGCACGCGCTCGCTGAGGTCCTCGCCCATCATCTGCCGGTACGACACGTTCACCGCGATCCGCTGCACCGGCAGGCCCTGCTCGCGCCAGCGGCCCATCTGCGCGCACGCCTCTTGCAACACCCAGTGGCCGATGCGCACGATGTCGCCAGTCGACTCGGCCAGCTCGATGAAGTGGTCCGGCCGCATCTCCCCGAGCAGCGGGTTGCGCCAGCGCACCAGTGCTTCGGCATTGAGGATGCGCCCGCTGCGCAGGTCGACCTGCGGCTGGTAGACCAGGTGGAACTCGCCGTTGTCCAGCGCGCGGCGCAACTGGGTCTCGGCCTGCAGGCGCTCGTGCTGGCGCGCGGCCAGTTCCGGCGAGAACAGCTGGAACCCGGCGCGCGAGCGCCGCTTGCTGTCGTACATCGCCACGTCCGCGCGCTGGATCAGTTGCGCCGCCGTGCACGCATCCTCGCCGGCAAGCGCGATGCCGATGCTGGCGGTGACGCTGAACTCGTTCTCGCCCAGCCGGAAGCTGGTCGCGAATGCCTGCTGGATGCGCTCGGCCACCCGCGCGGCACGCTCCGATCCGGCGGTCACGTCGCAGGCGACCAGGAACTCGTCGCCGCCAAAGCGCGCGATCAGGGCCTGCTCGCCGACCGCGGCGCGGATCCGCTGCGCCGCCTCGACCAGCAGGGCGTCGCCGGCATGGTGCCCGAGCACGTCGTTGACGATCTTGAAGCGGTCGAGGTCGATGTAGAGCAGCGCCGCGCACTCGGTGCCCGCTTCGCGCAGCCGGGCCTCGATCCTGCGCAGGATGGCGTCGCGGTTGAGCAGGCCGGTCAGCGCGTCGGTCTGCGCGCGCAGCCGCAGCACGTCCTCGTCGCGCTTGCGCTCGCTGACGTCCTGCACCGTGCCGCTGATGCGGTCGTTGCCGGGGTCGTGCGCGTCGGGCTCGCCGATCACGCGCACCCATTCCGCGGCGCCGATGGCCGGGTCACCACGCAGCTCGAGGTCGAAGCCGGTGCCGTCGCGGATGTTGTCCAGGGTGGCGCGCAGGCTCCGCCGGTCGCGGTCGCGCAGGCAGGCCAGCAGGTCGTCCATGCCCGCGGGCGGGCGGGCCATGCCGAGGATGCGCTGGGCCTCCTCGGTCATGTGCAGCGCGTCGGTGGCGCGGTCCCACTGCCACGCGCCGATGCGCGCCAGTTCCTGGACGCGGTCGAACAGCACCCGGTCGCGCTGCAGCTCGGTCACGTCGCTGGCAAGCGAGAGCACCATCTCGGCATGGTCCGCGCCGGGGGCGAACTGCGGCACTGCGGTGACCGACAGCCAAAGCAGGCGCTGGGTGCTGCGGCGGAATAGCCCCAGCACCTCGCTTGCCACCACCCGGCCGCTGGCCAGCGCGCGCGCGGCCGGTTGCGCCGCCTGCGGGATCGGGCGGCCGTCGGCGTCGATGACCAGCCAGTCGCTCCAGTCCGGCGGCGTGGCCTGCTTTTCCATGAACCCGTAGATCCGCATGGCGGCGGCGTTCATGTAGTGGATGGCGCCCTTGCGATCCTGCAGCACGATCGCCTTGTCGATGCTCTCGATCAGGCTGTGGTAGCGGGCCTCGGCTTCGTGGCGCGCGCTCAGGTCGCGCGCCACCGCGACGATCGCGTCGCGGCCGTCGAACACCAGGCCCGCCGAGTGCACCTCGACGGGGAAGCGGGTGCCATCGGCCCGCATGTTGGTCACCTCGATGACGTAGCTGTCGCCGCGCCCCAGGGCCTCGCGCACCGGCGCCATGTGGTCGCGCGGCAGGTCAGGATTCAGCATCTCGATCGACTTGCCGACGATGTCCTCGCGCCTGCGGTTGTAGGCGCGCACGCCGGCCTTGTTGAGGTCGAGCACGGCGCCCTCGTAGGACAGGATGCTGACCGGGTCGGGCACCGCGTCGAACAGCGCGCGATAGCGCGCCTGCTCGATGCGCAGCGCCTCGCGGGCCTCGTGCAGGGTGGCGGCGACCTGGCTGAGCAGTGCCACGCAGGCCGGCGACATGTCGATGTCGGTCCCCGCCGCCTGCATGTCGGCCAGCAGCGCAACCAGTGCCGCGTCCAGCTCGGCGGTGGTGCGCACCGAGCCGTTCCCGCTCATGCGGGTGCCAGCGCCCTGCCGACCTTGCTGCCGGTGTCCCGGCCCAGCAGCCCGGCCAGCCAGCGGCCCGTTTCCGCGAGCCGCTCCAGGTCGATGCCGGTCTCGATGCCCAGCCCGTGCAGCATGTAGACCACGTCCTCGCTGGCGACGTTGCCGCTGGCGCCCCTGGCATACGGGCAGCCCCCGGTGCCGGCCACCGCGCTGTCGACCACCGCGACCCCTTCCTCGAGGCAGGCCAGCACGTTGGCCAGCGCCTGGCCGTAGGTGTCGTGGAAGTGGATCGCGAGCGCTGGCATCGGGACCTCGGAGGCAACCGCCTTGAGCATGGCGCGCGCCCTCGCGGGCGTGCCCACGCCGATGGTATCGCCAAGCGAAACCTCGTAGCAGCCCATCGCGTGCAGCGCGCGCGCCACCCGCACCACCTCCGCCAGTGGCACCTCGCCCTGGTAGGGGCAGCCGAGCACGGTGGAGACGTAACCGCGCACCTTCACCCCGTCCGCGCGGGCGCGCTCCAGCACCGGCGC
Organism: Pseudomonadota bacterium; assembly: GCA_023388715.1. Classification (GTDB taxonomy): domain Bacteria; phylum Pseudomonadota; class Gammaproteobacteria; order Xanthomonadales; family Xanthomonadaceae; genus Thermomonas. The sequence goes on along the minus strand of JAEWFT010000038.1, from coordinate 6,047 downwards.
GAAGCGCTGCAATGACGACTCGATGCCGGCATTGGTGTTCTTCAGGTTGAAGGCTTCGGAGGCGGCGGTGAACACCGCCACTTCCTGCGCGCCAGCAGCGCGTGCGCGTTCATAGCCCTGCGCGTTCGGCACCAGGACCGGATACGTGATGCCCGGCGCGCGCGTGATCCCGGCGAGGACCTCGGCGGCGTCGGCCATCTGCGGCACCCACTTGGGGCTGACGAAGGCGGTGGCCTCGATGCTGGCAAGGCCGGTCTTCGACAGGCGGTCGATCAGCTCGATCTTGGCGGCGGTGCCGATGTCGATCTTCTCGTTCTGCAGGCCGTCGCGCGGGCCGACCTCGACGATGCGGACGTGGGCGGGGAGGGACATGTCAGGCCTCCAGCGTCGCCAGGACCGCGTCGGCTTCGACGAATTCGCCCGGCTGCGCGCGGATCTCCGCCAGCACCCCATCACGCGGGGCCTTGAGCGCCAGTTCCATCTTCATCGCCTCGAGCACCAGCACGACGTCGCCGGCCTGCACGCTGTCGCCGGCGCTGGCCTGCACCAGCACCACCCGGCCGGGCATCGGCGCGCGGATGCGGCTTTCCGCGCTGGTATCGGCGCCGGCAAGGCTGCGGTACACCGGCTCCACCCGCAGCCGCAGGCGCTGCGTGCCGTCGTGCACCAGCACGTCATCGCCGTCGGGGATGGCGCGGAAGCGGCGCATCCCGCCGTCGAGCCGCAGGCTCAGGGCATCGCCCTGCAGCCGCGCGCCGGACACCTGCCAGGCCGCATCGCCGCGCTCGATCCGGTACTCGCCGCCATGGCCATGCGCGGTGAGCTCGATGCGCCCGCCATTGGCGAATGCCAGCCGGCGGGTGCCCGCGTGGCCCAGCCGCCAGCCGTCGGCGCTGGCCCATGGCGAGGACGGGTCGCTGCCGCGGGAAGCGGCGTCGCGCGCGGCGGCCTCCTGCCGCAGCAGCTGCAGGGTGGTGGCGGCCACGAGCAGCGCATCGTCCTCGCGCGCAGGGGCCAGGAATTCGTCGAGGTGGCGGTCCAGGTAACCGGTATCGATGGTGCCGCCGACGATCGCCGGATGCCGCACCAGCCGCTCCAGGAAGAAGACGTTCGACTTCGGGCCGCGGACCACGCATTGCGCCAACGCCTCGCGCAGCCGCGCCAGCGCGCGTGGGCGGTCGTCGTCGTGGACGATGAGCTTGGCGATCATCGGGTCGTAGAAGATCGTTACCGCATCGCCTTCGACCACCCCCGAATCGACGCGCACGTGCGCCGACGGCGCCGGCAGGTGCAGCGTCTGCAGGGTGCCGGAGCCGGGCAGGAACCCGGCGTCGGGATCTTCCGCGTACAGCCGCACCTCGATCGCGTGGCCACGCTGGGCGATGTCCTGCTGCCGCAGCGGCAGCGGCTCGCCGGCGGCGATCCGCAGCTGCCACTCGACCAGGTCCAGCCCGGTGACTTCCTCGGTGACCGGATGCTCCACCTGCAGGCGGGTGTTGATCTCCATGAAGTAGAAGGCGCCGTCCTGGCCGACGATGAACTCCACGGTGCCGGCGTTGGCGTAGTCGATCGCGTGCGCGGCCTGCACCGCCGCCGCGCCCATCGCCGCGCGCAGTTCCGGGGTCAGGAACGGGGAGGGCGATTCCTCCAGCACCTTCTGGTAGCGCCGCTGCGCCGAGCATTCGCGCTCGCCCAGGTGGATCGCGTTGCCGTGCGCGTCGCCGAAGATCTGGATCTCGATGTGGCGCGGATGCTCGATGTAGCGTTCCAGCAGCACGCGGTCCTTGCCGAAGGCGCTGCTGGCCTCGCGCTGGCAGCTCTCGAGGCTGGCGGCGAATTCCGGGGCTGCGCGCACGATGCGCATGCCCTTGCCGCCGCCGCCGTGCGCGGCCTTGATCATCAGCGGGTAGCCGATGCGGTCGGCCTCGCGCTGCAGCAGTCCGGGCGACTGGTCTTCGCCGGTATAACCCGGCACCACCGGCACGCCTGCCGCGGCCATCAGGTCCTTGGCGCCGGCCTTGCTGCCCATCTTGCGCATGGACGCGCCCGACGGGCCGATGAAGGCAATGCCGGCGGCGGCCACCGCATCGGCGAACTCGGCGTTCTCCGACAGGAACCCGTAGCCCGGGTGGATCGCCTCGGCGCCGCTGCGCAGGGCGACCTCGATGATCGCATCGCCGCGCAGGTAGCTGTCCTGCGGGCGCGGGCCGCCGATGTGGTGGGCCTCGTCGGCCAGGCGCACGTGCTGCGCGTCGGCGTCGGCGTCGGAGAACACCGCCACGGTGCGGATGCCGAGCTTGCGCGCGGTGCGGATGACGCGGCAGGCGATCTCGCCGCGGTTGGCGACCAGGAGGGTGGAGAACATCAGGACTGGATCCAGTGCGGCGTGCGCTTGTCGAGGAAGGCCGACAGGCCTTCCTGGCCTTCCGGGGAGACGCGCAGCCGGGCGATCAGGGCGGCGTTGTCGGCATCATGGCGGGCGCCGTCGGCATGGGCGCAGACGTTGCGCACCAGCTGCTTGGCGCTGGCGGCGGCGACCGGGCCGGCCTTGAGCAGCAGGGCGACCTGGCGCTGCACGGCCGCATCCAGGGCGTCGGCGGGCACCACCTGGTGCAGCAGGCCGAGGCGCAGTGCCTCGGCGGCGTCGAAGACCTCCGCGGTGGCAAAGTAACGGCGTGCCTGGCGCGCGCCAATCGCGGCGATGACGTAGGGTGAGATCACCGCCGGCAGCAGGCCGAGCTTGCTCTCGGTGAGCCCGAATTTCGCCTCGTCCGCGCCGATGGCGATGTCGCAGCAGGCGACGAGTCCCACGCCGCCGCCGAACGCTGCGCCCTGCACGCGCGCGATCGTGGGCTTCGGCAACTCATCCAGCGTGCGCATCAGGCGGGCGAGCGCGAGGCTGTCCTGGCGGTTTTCGGCCTCGCTGGCGGCGGCCATGCCGCGCATCCAGTTGAGGTCGGCGCCGGCGGAGAACGAGGCGCCCTCGGCTTCCAGCACCAGCACGCGGATGGAGGCGTCGGCTGCGATGTCCTCGAGCGCGGCGGTCAGTTCCGCGATCAGGCCGGCATCGAACGCGTTGTGCACCTCGGGACGGGTCATCCGCAGGCGGGCAACGCCGCCTTCGCGGTGCAGGTGCAGGGCTTGGGGCATCGCTGGGTTGCCGGGTCAGTCGCGTTGCCGCACATGATACCGGCAGCCCAAGGCAGCCAATGAGGTGCAATGTCCATCTGGCGGCGCCGGCATTGCAAGCCGCACGCCGGCCACCGCAGTCGTAGCTAGTGCTTCAACCGGCGCTTGCCGCTGGCAGGCACCGCTTCCACGCTGACCTCGAAGCTGCGCGACTCGCCGGGGAAGACGGCGCCGACGCCGGCCACGTGGCGGCCAATCTCCTGGCCGCGCTCGTTGCGGATCACCACCACCATCGTGTACTCGAACGCGCCATCGTCCAACGCGTTGATCGTGCCTTCCACCTTCAGCGGGACGAAGCGCTGCGCGGCGTCCACCGCCGGCGCGTCGAACTTCAGGTGGCCGCGGCAGGCAGGGCAGACCGCGGCGCTCTCCAGGATAGTGGCCTTGCAATGCGGGCAGGGGCGGGTGGCGCCCGCCGTGCCGGGGCGCACCGCGCTCATGCGGCGCTGCCGGACTCCGTCTTCGCCAACTTGCCGTCCTTGTCCCAGCCGCACTCGACATGGCCGCGGATGCGGCTGCCGGCGGCCACGGTCAGGGACCCTGCCTTGACGTCGCCGTTGATCACGCCGCTGGGCAGCAGTTCGACCTGCTGGGCGGCGTCGATGTTGCCATCCAGCTCGCCGGCCAGGCTGACCTTCTGCGCGCTGACGCCGCCGGAGACACGGGCGCCCTGGTCGATGGTCAGGTTGCCCTGCACCTTGACGTCGCCCTTGAACTTGCCGGCGATGCGCACGTGGCCGGCACCCTCGATCTTGCCCTCGATCACCAAGTCCGCGGCGATCACCGACTCACGGGCGGGCGACTCGACGGCGCGCACCGGCGACGGCGCAGGCGTCGGCTCGATGGCGGCGGGGGTGAAGCGGGCAGGCTCGTCGGCCTTGGGCGCGGGCGCGGTTTCTTTCCAGATGGCCATGCGGCGGGTTTCCTCGGGGGCGGAGCGGGGAGGCTAGCACCGAACCGGCCAACGGGCTTGGCTGCTGCGTGAACGCCGTCGCGATTTACATGCGGAACACCCCGAAGCGCGTGCGCTCCTCGATCGGCGCATTCAGCGCGGCCGACAGCCCCAGCCCGAGCACCCGGCGGGTGTCGGCCGGATCGATGATGCCGTCGTCCCACAGCCGCGCGCTGGCGTAGTAGGGGTTGCCCTGGTCCTCGTACTGTTGGCGGATCGGCGCCTTGAACGCTTCTTCCTCGTCGGGCGTCCACACCCCGCCGCGGGCTTCGATCCCGTCCCGCTTGACCGTGGCCAACACGCTGGCCGCCTGCTCGCCGCCCATCACGCTGATGCGCGCGTTCGGCCACATCCACAGGAAGCGCGCGCCATATGCGCGGCCACACATGGCGTAGTTGCCGGCGCCGAAGCTGCCGCCAATCACCACCGTGAACTTGGGCACGTGGCTGCAGGCGACCGCGGTGACCATCTTCGCGCCGTCCTTGGCGATGCCGGCCTGCTCGTACTTCTTGCCGACCATGAAGCCGGTGATGTTCTGCAGGAATACCAGCGGGATCCCGCGCTGGTTGCACAACTCGATGAAGTGCGCGCCCTTCAGCGCGCTCTCCGCGAACAGGATGCCGTTGTTGGCGACGATCCCCACCGGATAGCCGTGCAGGTGGGCGAAACCGGTCACCAGCGTCTTGCCGTAGCGGGCCTTGAATTCCTGCAACTCGCTGCCGTCGGTGATGCGGGCGATCACCTCGCGGATGTCGAAAGGCCGGCGCGCATCCTTCGGCACGATGCCGTACAACTCTTCCGCGGCGTACAGCGGTTCACGCGCGGGCTGCGCGGCCACGGGCAGCACCTTCTTGCGGTTGAGCGCGCCAACGATCCCGCGTGCGATTTCCAGCGCGTGGCGGTCGTCCTCGGCGAAATGATCGGCCACGCCGGAAATGCTGGTGTGCACGTCGGCGCCGCCCAGCGTTTCGGCATCCACCACCTCGCCGGTGGCGGCCTTCACCAGCGGCGGGCCGCCGAGGAAGATCGTGCCCTGTTCCTTGACGATCACCGACTCGTCGCACATCGCCGGCACGTAGGCGCCGCCGGCGGTACAGCTGCCCATCACCACCGCGATCTGCGGGATGTTCTCGGCGGAGAGCCTCGCCTGGTTGTAGAAGATCCGGCCGAAGTGCTCCTTGTCCGGGAACACCTCGTCCTGCAGCGGCAGGAAGGCGCCGCCGGAATCGACCAGGTAGACGCAGGGCAGCCGGTTCTCGCGCGCCACTTCCTGCGCGCGCAGGTGCTTCTTCACCGTCATCGGGAAATAGGTGCCGCCCTTGACGGTGGCGTCGTTGGCCACGATCACCACTTCCTGGCCCATCACCCGGCCGATGCCGCAGACCATTCCGGCGGCGGGCGCGGCGTCGTCGTACATGCCTTCCGCGGCAAGTGGCGCGATCTCAAGGAACGGCGAGCCGGGGTCGAGCAGGGCGTCGATGCGCTCGCGCGGCAGCAGCTTGCCGCGCTCGGTGTGCTTCGCCCGCGCCTTCTCGCCGCCACCGTCGGCGGCGCGCGCCAGGCGGCGATCAAGCTCCGACACCAGTTCGCGGTGGAACGCGACGTTGTCGAGGAAGTCCTGGGAGCGGGGGTCGATGTGCGAGGTCAGCGCGGGCATGGGTCGGCGGCGTGATGCGAATCGGCAAGGATAACCGCAGCCGCGACCTGGCCCGGCCCCAAAAGAAAAGGCCCGCCGAAGCGGGCCTTTCCATTGCAGCGAAGAAGAATCAGTCCTTCTTCTCGGCCTCGGCGGTGGCCTTGGCCTCAGCGGCCTCCTTGCTCATGCTGTCGGCGACGTTCTGCGCGCCGCTGGCGATCGCGCCCGCGGCATTCGCCTTGCCTTCCTCGTACGCAGCCTGCACCGGGT
>JAEWFT010000024.1 GCA_023388715.1 Pseudomonadota bacterium | reverse complement strand
GAGGTGGCCGGCACCGGCGGTTCGCGCTCGCTGCCGCGCAGGGCGGCGATGCGGTCGCCGTCGCGCACCGCCAGCCACGCCGCCAGCGCCCCGGCCCGCGCGGCCTGGACAGACTTGAAGCGCACTCGGGTCCCGAAATACAGCGCCGGAGCGGTGTCGGCGACCAGCAGCGTGAGGCGCTCGCGCTCAGCCTGGAACAGCTTGGTGTGGGCGCTGCCGCTGCGCGCGGTCAGGCGCCAGTCGATGTGGCGCGCATCGTCGCCCATCGCGTACTGGCGTGATTCGGCGTACTCCATGCCGCGACCGCGCAGGGTGGACAGCGCATGTCCCTGCACGCCATGCCGCCCCTTGCGCGCCGCGCGCCGGCCCTGCACCAGCGCGCGCAAGCCGATCAGCTCGCGCAGCTCGGGGACGATGCCCTGGCGTTCCGTGGCCTCCACCGCCGCGCTCAGGGCAGCGGCACCAGCCGCAGCAGTTCCGCCACCAGGCGCTCGCCATCCCAGCCTTCGGCGGTGGCCTCGTAGCTGGGCAGCACGCGGTGGCGCAGGACGTCCGGGGCGATGGCGCGCACGTCCTCGGGGGTGACGAAATCGCGCCCCGCAAGCCACGCCCGCGCCCGCGCGCAGCGCTCCAGCGCGATCGAGCCGCGCGGGCTGGCGCCCCAAGCGATCCGGCGGCCCAGCGCGGCGTCGTAGCGCGCCGGATCGCGCGAGGCCAGCACGATTTCCACCAGGTAGCGCTCCAGCGCCGGCGCCATGTGCAGGTCGAGCACCGCCCGGCGCGCCGCGAACACCTCGGCCTGCGACAGCCGGGTGACTGCCTCGGGCGTCGGTTCCAGCGCGTCGCGCGCACGTTCGCGAGCCAGGCGCAGTATCTCGGCCTCGGCGTCCGCCTGCGGATAGCCGATCCGGACGTGCATCAGGAAGCGGTCGAGCTGCGCCTCGGGCAACGGGAAGGTGCCTTCCTGTTCGATCGGGTTCTGGGTCGCCATCACCAGGAACAGCGGCGGCAGCGGATAGGTGCGGCGGCCCACCGTGACCTGGCGTTCGCCCATCGCCTCCAGCAGCGCCGACTGCACCTTGGCCGGCGCGCGGTTGATCTCGTCGGCCAGCAGGATCGGGTGGAAGATCGGCCCGTGCTGGAACTCGAAGCGCCCGTCCTGCGGACGCCAGACCTCGGTGCCGGTGAGGTCTGCCGGCAACAGGTCGGGGGTGAACTGCACCCGCGCGAACTCCGCCTCCAACCGCTGCGCCAGCGCGCGGATCGCGGTGGTCTTGGCCAGACCTGGGGCGCCTTCGACCAGCAGGTGGCCGTCGGCCAGCAACGCGATCAGCAGTCGCTCGATCAGGGCGGCCTGGCCCACCACCTGCCGCGACAGGTCCTCGCGCAAGCCGTTAAAGGCATCGTGCAGGGAGGAGGCCGATTGTTCACCAATGTCCATCGCAGGTTCCGTCAAGCAAGTGGCAGGTTCGACCGCCACGACCGGAAAAAGGTTCGCATGCGCGGTCGACGATCGGGTGAACGCCGGCCGCAAACGACAACGGGAGCCTTGCGGCTCCCGTCGATGGCGCCTGATCGGGCTGCGATCAGCGCTGGGCGACGCGCATCACCTTCGGCGTCACGAACACCAGCAGCTCGGCCTTCTCCTTGCTGCGGCCCTTGTTGCGGAACAGGTTGCCGAGGAAGGGGATGTCGCCGAGGAAGGGGACCTTGGCAAGGTCGGTGCGGTCGCGGAACTCGTACACGCCGCCGATCACCACGGTCTGGCCATCCTCCACCAGCACCGCGGTGTTGACCTCGCGCTTGGCGATGGTCGGCACGTCGCCGAAGGTACCGACGCTGACGAAGCCCTCCAGCTCGTCCTTCTTCACCGCCAGGTTCATGAAGACGCGGCCGTCGTTGGTGATGGTCGGGGTGACCTTCAGTTCCAGCAGCGCTTCCTTGAACTCGACCGTCGGCACCGAATTGCTCTGGCCGCCGGTGACGGTGAGGTAGCCGATCTCGCGGCCCTGGCGGATCACCGACTCCTTCTGGTTGCTGGTGACGATGCGCGGGTTGGAGATCACCTCGCCGCGGCCCTGCTCCTGGATCGCGGACAGTTCGACGTCCAGCAGGTAGCCGGCATTGAGGATGGACAGCGCCAGCGAGCCGGCGGGATTGTTCAGCACCGCCGGCAGGTTGGTCATCAGGCCGCGGGTGATGGAGCTGGCCACCAGGTTCGGAGCGGTCGGCCGCACGCAGCCCGACGGCGAGGCGCCACCCAGGCAGTTGTTGTAGGTCTGCAGCGCGGTGTCGTAGGCGTTGAGCAGCCCGGTGTTGGTCTGCTGCGCCTGGTAATCGGCGGTGCGGTTGGTGCTGTTGGCCTCGAGGTTGCCGCTGAAGTAGGCATTGTCGCGGCTGCCGCTGATGCCGAAGCGGGCGCCCAGTTCACGCGCCACGCTCTCGGTGGCGATCACGATGCGCGCCTCGATCACCACCTGGTCGACCGGCTTGTCCAGCTTCTGCACCAGCGCCTGGATGTCGGCCACCCGCGCCGGGATGTCGATCACCAGCAGGGTGTTGGTGCGGCGGTCGAAGCTGATCGACCCGCGCGGCGACAGGAAGCCGCGGTTCATGGTCTGGCCGCCCTGCCCGCCGGTGCCGCCGGACACGTTGCCCTTGCTTTCCTCGGTCAGCAGCTTGGCGATGTCCTCGGCGTTGCCGTAGTTGATCGGGATGTACTCGGTGACCATCTCGGCCCGGTTTTCCAGGTCGATGCGCGCGTCTTCCTTGGCCTTCTCGAACGCGGCGATCTCGGTCTGCGGGGCCACCCAGACCACGTTGCCGCTGCGCCGCTTGTCCAGCGACTTGGCCTGCAACACGATGTCCAGCGCCTGGTCCCATGGCACGTTGACCAGGCGCAGGGTGACGTTGCCCTGCACGGTGTCCGCCGCGACGATGTTGAGGTTGGACTCCTCCGCGATCAGCTGAAGCACGGTGCGCACCGGCACGTCCTGGAAGTTGAAGGTCACCGGGCGCCCGGTGTAGCGCACGCCCGTGCTGCTGGTGGAGCCGGTGACCACCTGGCCCATCGCCGGCCGGGCCTGCGCGGCGGTGGCCGCGACCTTGGGCGCGGCGGCGCGCGGCACGATCTCGACGATGTACTCGTTGCCGCTCTGGTAGGCGAGAGACTCGAAGCTGCCTTGGGTGCCCAGCACCAGCTGCGCGCCGCTGCTGGTGGCGCGCGCCTCGATCCGCTGCACCGGCGTGGCGAAGTCGGCGACGTTCATCGGCCGCTGCAATGCCGCCGGCAACTGCGCGTTGCCGATGTCGACCACCACGTTGCTGCCGGAGCTGCGCAGGTCGGGGGCGGCACCATCGCCGTTGAAGCGCAGGATCAGCTTGCCGGAGCCGCCGTCGCCGCGCTTGAAGTCGATCGCCGAGACGGTCACTGCATCGGGCGTACGCTTTGCGGGGTCGGCCATGGCGCCGGTGGCCGACTGGCCCATCCCGGCGACGATCGCCTGGACCGGCAGCGCGCTGGCGCCGGCGGCGTACAGGCCAACGGCCAGCCCGATCGCGCAGGTGGCGATGGGCAAGGGGCGCCGGGAAGGCCGCGAGTGCTTGGCTTTGATGACGGTCATCGGTTTATTCCCCAATCAATTGTTTTCCAGCGCAACCTGCGCCGGGCGTTCCAACCAGCCACCCGCGCCGTCCGGCACCAGCTCGACGAGTTCGATGCGGTCCTCGTAGACCGCGGTGATGCGGCCGTCGCTCTGGCCCATGTAGGCGCCGGGCCGCACACGGTAGGTCACCTTGTCCGGCGCCATGACCAGCCCGATCAGGTTGCCGCGGCTGCCCAGCGTGCCGACCATGTCCAGGCTGTCCAGCGGGAACTGTTCCAGCGTCTGCTTGCGCCGCGCGGCATCCGGGCGCGGGCCGCTGCCGCCTGCCCCGCTGAAGGCCTCGCTGAACGGATCGCGCATGCCCTGCGCGGCGTATTCGAAGGTTTCGAACTGCTGCATCACCGGCAGCGGATCAAGCGGCGGCGCCGGCCGCGCCTTGACCTCCGCAACCCATTTCTCGAGGTCGCCCTGGCCGCCACCGCAGGCCGCCAAGGCCAGCGCCAGCAGCGCGATCGTCCCCAGCCGTGCGGCGCTCATCGCAATGCGCGTCATCTCAGGTCCCTCCCTGCGCCGGCTGCGCGGCAGTGGCCGTTGCCGGATCCGGCGGGGTCTCGTCCTCGTCGAGGTAACGATAGGTCTTGACCGTGCCGGCGAGCTCCAGCGGGCTGTTCGGCGTGATCCGCGCATTCGGGTCCTTCTTGGCATCACGCGGCTTCAGCGAGATGTCGTGCATGGTCATGATCACCACGCGCGGCAGCGACGCCACGCCACTGACGAACGCGCCGAACTGGTGGTAGCTGCCCACCATCCGCAATGCGATCGGCTTCTCGGCGTAGAACTCCTTGGGCGTCTCCGGGCCGGGCTGGAACAGCTCGTTGGTGATGCCGGTGGCCAGTGCGGTCTGCGAGATGTCGGTGATCAGCTCCGGCATCTCGGTGCGGCTGGGCAGCTGGCGCAGCATCTGCTGCAGCTGCTGCTCCATCTGCGCCAGCTGCTGCTTGAGCGGTTCCAGGTTGGCGGCGCGCCCCTGCTTGGTCTCGAACTCGGTGCGCAGCTCGGCTTCCTGCCGCTGCAAGCCTTCCAGCTCGGTGCGCTTGTCGCGCACGAACAGCCACCAGCCCAGGGCCACGATCAGCAGCGCCAGGATCACCGCGAAGCCGACCTGCGCCTCGCGCGGCCAGCCTCCGATGTTGTTGATGTCCAGTTCGCGGAGGTTGATCTTCTTCCTGCTCATGGGGTCTGGGCTCCCTCAGCCGGTGCGGCCGCGGCTGCGTCGGCGACCACGGCGTCGTCAGGCTTGGCCGCATTGGGGTTCGCCAGCTTCACCTTGAGGTCGAAGGTGTAGGGCAGGCCGGAATTGCCCTCCTTGGCCTCGATCACGGTGAGGTCGGGGTTGGTCATCCAGCCGGACCCTTCCAGGTTGCGCATGTAGGTGGACACCCGCGCGTTGGACTGCGAGCGGCCACTCAGCGTGAGCATCTCGCCCTCCTGCTTGATCGAGGTGAGGGCCACGCCGTCGGGAATGGTCTTCACCAGCTCGTCGAACAGGTGGACCATCTGCGAACGGTTCGCCTGCAGCTGCTCGATCACTTCCTTGCGCGCCAGCAGCCGGGCCTTCTGCTTGTCCAGCGCCTCGATCTCGGTGATCTGCTTGTCGACGTTGGCGATCTCGCTGCGCAGGTAGTCGTTGCGCGCGTTCTGGTTGGAGATCCGGCCGCTGTAGAAGCTGACGATCAGGAAACTGGCGAGGATGCCGCCCAGCACGGCCAGCCCCAGCATCACCCCGAATTCCTTCTGCCGGGCCTTGCGGCGCTCCGCGCGCCACGGGAGGAGATTGATCCGTGCCATCAGTCGAAACTCCTCAGCGCCAGGCCGCACGCGATCATCAGCGCCGGCGCGTCCTGCGCCAGATGCTGCGCCTGGACGCGCGGGCCCAGGGTCATCTGCGCCAGCGGGTTGGCGACCACGGTGGGGATTCCCAGCTGCTCCTCGACCATCGCGTCGACGCCCTTGATCGAGGCGCAGCCGCCGGCGAGCACCACCTGGTCGACGCGGTTGAATTCGCTGCCGGCATAGAAGAACTGCAGCAGGCGGCTGACCTGCTGGACCATCGCTTCCTTGAACGGCTCCAGCACCTCGACCTCGTAGCTTTCCGGCAGGCCACCCTGGCGCTTGGCCAGGCCGGCCTCCTCGTAGCTGAGGCTGTAGCGGCGCATCACCTCGTCGGTGAGCTGCTTGCCGCCGAACACGTTCTCGCGGGTGTAGATGCTGCGCCCACCGCGCAGGACGTTGAGCGTGGTCATCGTCGCGCCGACGTCGACCAGCGCGACCAGGCCATTGGCCGGCACCCTGAGAACGCCGGCCATCAGCGCGAAGGCGTTCTCGATCGCGAATGCCTCCACGTCGATCACCTTGGCTTCCAGCCCGCCCAGCTCGAGCGCCGAGGCGCGCGCCTCGACGTGCTCGGAGCGCGAGGCCGCCAGCAGAACCTGGGACATTTCGGAATTGCCGGGCATCGGGCCCAGCACCTCGAAGTCCAGGTTCACTTCCTCGATCGGATAGGGGACGTAGTTGACCGCCTCCAGCTCGATCTGGGACTCCATCTCGTCCTCGTCCAGGTCGGCCGGCATCGGGATCACCTTGGTGATCACCGAGGAGCCGGAGACCGCGGCGGCGGCCTGCTTGACGCGGGTACCGGAGCGCGCGACCGCGCGGCGGATGGCCTCGCCGACCGCCTCGACCTCGACCACGTTCTTCTCGACCACCGCGTTCGGCGGCAGCGGCTCCACCGCGTAGTGGTCCACGCGATAGCGATCCCCGCTGCGTGACAGCTGCAGGAGCTTGACCGCGGTCGAACTGATATCAACGCCGATCAACGGCGCTTGCGTCTTCTTCACCAGACCCACGGTATCTCCCCTTCCCACGGGCGCTTACGCGCACTAGGTGCTGCACTACATGAATAACGGACTTTTTACGCGATGGCAACCGCATTGGTCCGGAAGTGCCGCGTAACGTCCATTTTTCCCGATCGCACCGCCCCTCCCCAGCTGCAGTCCCCGCGACGACCCCACCCTGTGCTGCCCCGGCCGTCACCGGTGCCTACTCTATACTCCGCGCCCACGAAAGCCGCAATCGGAAACTGCATCGATGCCCCGCCTCCCCCGTTTCCTGCGCTGGCTCCTGCTGGGCCTGGGCGCCCTGGCCCTGGTGGCCGCGATCGGCGTCGCGATCCTCGTGGCCTCGCTCTCGTCCAAGCTGCCCGACGTGCAGGGACTGCGCAACATCGAACTGCAGGAACCGCTGTACGTGTACGCCGCCGACGGCCGGCTGATGGGGCTGTTCGGCGAGATGCGCCGCTACCCGGTGAAGATCGAGGAGGTCCCGCCGCTGGTCAAGCAGGCCTTCCTTGCGGCCGAGGACGCCAGCTTCTACGACCACCAGGGCATCGACTTCAAGGGCGTGGCCCGCGCGGTCTGGCTGATCGCCAAGACCGGCTCCAAGGAAGGCGTGCCGGGCGGCTCGACCATCACCCAGCAGGTGGCGCGCCAGTTCTTCCTGAGTCCCGAGGTCAGTTACACCCGCAAGCTGTCCGAAATGCTCCTGGCGCTGAAGATGGAGCGCGAGCTCAGCAAGGACGAGATTTTCGAGCTCTACCTCAACAAGAGCTTCTTCGGAAACCGTGCCTACGGGGTGGCCGCGGCGGCAGAGTTCTACTACGGCAAGACCCTGGACCAGCTGACCCTGGACGAGGCTGCCACCCTGGCCGGCATCCCCAAGTTCCCGTCAACCGGCAACCCGCTCAGCAATCCCGAGCGTGCGCGCATCCGTCGCGACAACTACATCCTGCCGCGGATGGCCGAGCTGGGTTACGTCACCGCCGCCCAGGCCGACGCCGCGCGCGCGGTGCCGATGCACGCCTCCCCGCATGAGCGGGAGATCGAGGTGTACGCGCCGTACGTCGCGGAGATGGTGCGCCAGGAGATGATCGAGCGCTTCGGCGGCGACGTGCTCAGCAAGGGCTACCACGTCACCACCACGATCGACCCGGTGCTGCAGGCGGCCGCCGACAAGGCGGTGATCGACGGCTTGCGCGTGTACGACCACCGCCATGGCTGGCGCAAGCCCGAGGACAAGGTCGAGATCCCGGAAGGCGCAGACACCGCGGCGATTGGCGCACTGGTGCGCCAGCGCCCGACCCAGGGCGGGCAGCGGGCGGCGGTGGTCACCGGCAATGGTGGCGGCACGTTGCAGGTGGTGCTGGCCGATGGCCGCGAACTCGAGCTGTCCGGCAAGGCGATCGCGTGGACCGGCAGGTCGGCCAGCGCGCTTGCCCAGCGCGGCGACGTGGTGCGCGTGCGCCAGCTGCCCGCCGCCAAGCCGGGCGATGCGCCGCAGTGGGTCCTCGACCAGCTGCCGCGCGGACAGGCCGCGCTGGTGTCGCTGGACGCCGATACCGGCGCACTCAAGGCGCTGGTGGGCGGCTTCAGCTTCGCCGGCAACAAGTTCAACCGCGCCACCCAGGCGCGGCGCCAGCCCGGCTCCAGCTTCAAGCCCTTCCTGTACGCCGCCGCGCTGGAGCGCGGATTCAATCCGGCCTCGATCGTGCTGGACGCGCCGGTGGTGTTCAAGGACCGGCGCGGGAAGATGTGGCGCCCGCAGAACGACAGCGGCAACTTCGCTGGGCCGATGCGGATCCGCGAGGCGCTGGTGCAGTCCCGCAACCTGGTGTCGGTACGCATGCTGGATGCCATCGGCGTGCAGTACGCGCGCCGCTACATCAGCCACTTCGGCTTCGAGGAAGCGAGCCTGCCGCCGAACCTGTCGATGTCGCTGGGCACCGCCTCGCTGACGCCGCTGTCGGTGGCGCGCGGCTATGCGGCGTTTGCCAATGGCGGCTTCCTGGTCAAGCCGTGGGTGATCGCCAGCGTGCGCGACCGCGACGGCAAGGAGGTCTTCCGCGAGAACCCGGCGACCGCCTGCCCGACCTGCCCGGTGGCCGCGATTCCCGGCCAGGCCGCAGGCGCGGCGCCAGCGCAGGCCAAGGTGGCCGGGTTCGACCTCAGCCCGACCGCCCCCGCCGCCCCGGCCACCGGCGCCGATGCGGCCGCCGCCAAGGGCGACGCGCCGAAGCAGGCCGCCGAGGCGCGCCCGATCGACCCCAACATGGTGGTGGCGCCGCGCGCGATCGATCCGCGCGTGGCCTGGCAGCTGCAGTCGATGATGCGCGACGTGGTCAAGCGCGGCACCGCCACCCAGGCGAAGTCGCTCGGGCGCGAGGACGTCGGCGGCAAGACCGGGTCCACCAACGACCACCGCGACGCGTGGTTCTCCGGCTTCGGCGGCAACGTGGTGACCACCGTGTGGGTGGGCCGCGACGACTTCCGCTCGCTGGGCTACCGCGAGTACGGCGGCAAGGCGGCGCTGCCGATCTGGATCGGCTACATGGAGGCGGCGCTGAAGAACCAGCCCGAACGCCTGCCGGAACCGCCGGACGGCATGGTCAAGGTCGGCGTCAGCGCCGGTGGGCGGCTGCTGCCGGGCGGCAGCGGCGGGATCACCGAGTGGGTCAAGGTCGAGGACCTGCAGCGGATGGAAACCGACATGGACACCGGGTCCGACTACGAGGCGCGGCCCACCGAGGAAGCCTTCGACATCTTCTGAGCGGCCCTCACCGCCGCGGGCGGGTGGGCTCGGCTACAGTCGGGTGGTCACGCCAAGGGATACGCGATGTCGAACGCCCGCCGCCATGCGCACGCCCACGCCCAGACCCGCACCCGCGAGCGGCGCCAGCAACTGGCGCGCGAGGCGGCGCGGCTGATGGCCGAGGGCGGCATCCGCGATTACCACCTGGCCAAGCTGAAGGCGGCGCAGCGGCTCGGGATCGTCGACGACGCCTCGCTGCCGCGCAACCGCGAGATCGAGGAGGCCCTGCGCGAGTACCAGCGGCTGTTCCTTGGCCCGCGCCAGGCCGACGCGGTCCGCGAACGGCGCCAGGCCGCGCTGCGTGGCCTCGCGTTCTTCCGCGACTTCCAGCCGCGCCTGGTCGGGCCGGTGCTGGAGGGGACGGCCGACGCCCACTCGCCGGTCACCCTGCACCTGCACGCCGATGACGCCGATGCGGTGGCGCGCTGGCTGGACGAACATGGCGTGCCGGCGACCGCGCGCAGCCGCCACCTGCGGCTGGACCGCGAGCGCGAAGGGGACTTCCCGGTCTGGCTGTTCACCGCCGACGACCTCGCGTTCGATGCCACCGTGCTGCCGCTGGATGTGGTCCGCCAGGCGCCGCTGTCCAGCCTCGACGGCAAGCCGATGCGCCGCGCGTCGCTGGCGCAGCTGCAGGCGCTGCTGGCGGACGACGAGGACGCCCACGCCGGCCACGTCTCGGGCTGATGCCGGCGACGCTGCGCGCCTGAAGCGCGGCAGGCCGCTGCAGGGCAACAGCCGTAGACGTGCAGCCGCTTCGCCAGGCGGGGGGCCAGAACGCACACGCCCCGCGCGTGGCGGGGCGTGCTGGCCGCTGCGGCGTGGGTGACGCGTCAGCGTTGGGCAACGCCCACGTAGTCGCGCTGCACCGCCCCGGTGTAGATCTGGCGGGGGCGGCCAATGCGGTTTTCCGGGTCTTCCTGCTGTTCCAGCCAGTGGCTCACCCAGCCGGCGGTGCGGGCGATGGCGAACATCACCGTGAACATCTCCACCGGGATGCCCAGCGCCTTGTAAATGATGCCGCTGTAGAAATCGACGTTCGGGTAGAGCTTGCGCTGCACGAAGTACTCGTCCTTCAGCGCGGCCTCCTCCAGCCGCATCGCCACTTCCAGCAGCGGGTCGTTGATGTTGAGCGCGCCCAGCACTTCGTGCGCCATCTTGCGCACCAGCGCCGCGCGGGGGTCGTAGTTCTTGTACACGCGGTGGCCGAAGCCCATCAGGCGGAACCCGGACTCCTTGTCCTTGGCCCGATCGACCGCGGACTGCACGTTTTCCGGGCGACCGATCTCGGCCAGCATCTTCAGCACCGCCTCGTTGGCGCCGCCGTGCGCCGGGCCCCACAGCGCGGCCACGCCGGCGGCGACGCTCACGTACGGGTTGGCGCCGGTGGAACCGACCAGGCGCACGGTCGAGGTCGAGGCGTTCTGCTCGTGGTCGGCGTGCAGGATGAACAGCAGGTCCATGGCCTTGGCGGCGACCGGATCCAGTTCCAGCGGCTCGCTGGGCACTTCCTTCATCATGTGCAGGAAGCGGGTGGTGTATTCGAGATTGTTGCGCGGGTAGCGGATCGGCCAGCCGATCGAATAGCGGTAGCAGGCGGCGGCGATCGTCGGCACCTTGGCGATCAGGCGGATCGCGGCCAGCCGCCGCTGCTCCGGGTCCTCGAGGTCGAGGTCGTTGTGGTAGAAGCTGGCCAGCGAGCCCAGCATCCCGGTCAGCATCGCCATCGGGTGCGCGTCGTGGCGGAAGCCGTACAGGAACGTCCGGAACGCCTCGTGCATCATCGTGTGGTGGGTGACTTCGTGCTCGAAGCCCGCCAGTTGCGGCGCGGTCGGCAGTTCGCCATGCATCAGCAGGTAGGCCACCTCGGTGAAGGTGGACTTCTCGGCGAGCTGCTCGATCGGGTAGCCGCGGTACAGCAGCACGCCGGCGTCGCCGTCGATGTAGGTGATGGCCGACTTGCAGCTGGCGGTAGCTCCAAACCCCGGATCGTAGGTGAAGCAGCCGGTTTCCTTCGGCAGCCTGGCGATGTCGATGCACGGCTGGCCGAGGGTGGGATGCAGCACGGGCATGGCCACGGACGTTTCGCCTGCGGTCAGGGTGATCTGGTCAAGGTCGGACACGGAACGCACTCCAATGGGGGCCGCGCGGCGCCGGCCGCGCGGGCCATGCGCCGGCGCATGGGAAACGCGAATTATCGCACACGCACCTTGCGCGGGGACCCGGACGAAGGTCGAAGCCGCGGGCGCGCGGACGACGCCCAAACGCGAACGGCCACCGCGAGGGTGGCCGTCGGGTCCAACCGTGGTTGGCGATTACTTGGCGTAGCGCTTGCGGAACTTGTCGACGCGCCCGCTGGTGTCCACGATCTTGTGCTGACCGGTGTAGAACGGGTGCGAGGACGACGACACTTCCACCTTGACCAGCGGATATTCGTTGCCGTCTTCCCACTTCACCGTCTCCTTGCTGGAGAGGGTCGAACGGGTCAGGATCTTGAAGTCCGAGGTCACGTCCTGGAAGACGACGTCGCGGTATTCGGGATGGATGCCGGCTTTCATGGCGATAAACCTGGGTTGGAGCGGGACTGAGCCGCGCATTATAGACAGACCGGCGCCGGGCGCGCAAGCCGGCGCCACGGCTCAGCCGGCCGCCAGCGCCGCGGCCACCCGCGCCTCGAAACGCGCCTGGTCGTAGCGCATCAGGATCACGGCGTTGTCGGCGCCGCCGTCCTGCCGGTTCCAGTCGACTACGGTGGCGCCGCGGGTGTGCCGCCCGTCCAGCTCCACCGCCAGCGGCCGCTCCAGCAACTCCAGCGCGCCTTCGGGTTCCAGCGCCAGCGCCATCGCCAGCGCGTCGGCGACATGCCAGCGCTCGCCACGCCCGGCCTTCGCCCATGCCCGGGTATGGGCCGAGACGTCGGCATAGAAGCGTGCGCGCGGCGAGGGAGCGGCAAGCCAGGCCTCGGCGCCCGCGTGCGGCAGGCCATGCGCGACCACCGCCTCCCAGTCGGCCAGTTCGATCCGCGGGAATGCCGCGAACACCAGGTGCGCCGCCTCCGGGTCGAAGCCGATGTTGAACTCCGCCGCCGGGGTGATGTTGCCGTGCGCGCTGACCGCGCCCCCCATCACCACGCAGCGCGCGATGCGCGACGGCAGCGTGGGATCCAGCTTCAGCGCCAGCGCGATGTTGGTCAGCGGGCCCAGCGCGACCAGCAGCAACTTGCCCGCATGCGCGTGGGAGAGGCGCAGGATCGCCAGCGCGGCATGTTCGGCGTCGGCCTTGCGGGCGGCCGGCGCATAGCCGATGTCGCCGAACCCGTCGCGGCCATGCACGTGGGCGGCGTCGCGCATCGGGTGCAGCAACGGCTCGGGCGCGCCGGCGAACACCGGCACGTCGACGCCGCAGACCTCGCACAGCTTGAGCGCATTGGCGACGGTGTGGTCGAGGCCGACGTTGCCGGCGGCGATGGTCAGGCCGACGACCTCGTGGCGCGCGTCGGCAAACGCCATCAGCAGGGCGAGGGCATCGTCGACGCCGGGGTCGGTGTCGATCAGCAGCGGGATGCGGGCTTCGGTCATCCCCGCATTATGCCGAGGCATAGCGTGCGGCGCCGCCGACCCAGCGGTCGATGATGCGATCGGCAAGAGCGGGGGCCTCGCGCAGCAGGCGGTCGGCCAGCGCGTGCACCTCGGGCAGCAGGTCGGCATCGCGCGCCAGGTCGGCGATGCGGAAGGCGGCCAGGCCGGTCTGGCGGGTGCCCAGCAGCTCGCCCGGCCCACGCAGTGCAAGGTCCTTCTCGGCGATCGCGAATCCGTCGCTGGTCTGCCGCAGCGTGTCCAGCCGCTCGCGCGCCATCGCCGACAGCGGCCCCTGGTACAGCAGCACGCAACTGGACGCCGCGCTGCCCCGCCCCACCCGCCCGCGCAACTGGTGCAGCTGGGCGAGGCCCAGGCGCTCCGCGTTCTCGATCACCATCAACGAGGCGTTGGGCACATCGACGCCCACCTCGATCACGGTGGTGGCGACCAGCAGGTCGATCTCGCCCTGCTTGAAAGCGCGCATCGTCGCCTGCTTCTCGGCGGGCTTCTGGCGCCCGTGCACCAGCGCGATGCGCAACCCCGGCAAGGCCGCCTGCAGGGCGTCGAAGGTGGTCTGCGCGGCTTGCGCCTCCACCTCATCGGAGTCGTCGATGAGGGTGCACACCCAGTACGCCTGCCGGCCTTCCGCGCACGCCGCGCGAATGCGCTCGACCAGCTCCGGACGCCGCTCCGAGGCCAGCGCGATCGTGGTGACCGGGGTGCGGCCCGGTGGCAGCTCGTCGATCGCGGAGACGTCGAGGTCGGCGTAGGCGCTCATCGCCAGGGTCCGCGGGATGGGCGTGGCGGTCATCACCAGTTGGTGCGGGATTCCGCCGCGGCCCTTGTCGCGCAGGGCCAGCCGCTGGTGGACGCCGAAGCGGTGCTGTTCGTCGACGATCGCCAGCGCGAGATCGTGGAACTGCACGCCCTGCTGCATCAGCGCGTGGGTGCCGACCACCACCTGCGCCTCGCCCGACGCCACCTCGGCCAGCGCGCTCGCGCGCGAGCGGCCGGTCACCTTGCCGGCAAGCCAGGCCACGCGGATGCCGAGAGGCGCAAGCCAGCCGCGCAGGTCCGCCAAGTGCTGCTCGGCGAGCAACTCGGTCGGGGCCATCAGCGCCGCCTGGCGGCCATCGGCGACCGCGAGCACTGCCGCCATCGCCGCCACCACGGTCTTGCCACTGCCGACGTCGCCCTGCACCAGCCGCAGCATCGGGCGCGGCTGGCGCAGGTCCTCGCGCAGCTGCGCGTACACGCGCGCCTGCGCCGTGGTCAGCGCGAACGGCAGCGCCGCGCGCAGGCGCTCGACCAGTCCCTCGTTGCATGCCAGCGCACGCGCTCCCTGCGCCTGCAGCGAGAGGCGCTGCCGCCGCAGGCCCAGCTGGTGGGCCAGCAGCTCCTCCAGCGCCAGCCTGCGCTGCGCCGGATGGACACCGGCCTGCAGCGCGGCAAGGTCGGCGTCGCGCGGCGGCGCGTGCAGGGTCAGGATCGCCTCGCGCAGCGGTGGCAGGCCCAGCGGGCGCAGCCACTCGGCAGGCAACAACTCGAGCTCCGCGGCAGCGGGCAGGCCCTCCAGCGCCTGCACCACCAGCTTGCGCAGCGTGGCCGGGCCAACGCCCTCGATCGCCGGGTAGACCGGATCCAGCGCATCGGCGAGCGCCTGCGCGTCATCCACCACGATCCGGTAGCTGGGATGGACCATCTCCAGGCCGTGCTGGCCCGGTCGCGCTGTCCCGAAAGCGCGCACCCGCGCGCCCACCGCGAACTGCGCCACCTGCTGCGCGCGGAAATGGAAGAACCGCAGCACCAGCGTCCCGCGGCTGTCGTCGGTCAGCGCGACGCGCAGCAGCGGCCGGTACCGGAACCCGCGCTCGACCGCCGCCACCCGCCCCTCCACCTGCGCGGCAACGCCCGGCTGCAGGTCGCGGATCGCGCTCAGCGTGGTCCGGTCCTCGTAACCACGCGGCAGGTGCAGCCACAGGTCCTGCAGGGTGGACAGCCCGCGCTCGGCCAGCTTGCGCGCGAGCGCCGGCCCCACTCCGCGCAGCGCGGAGACCGACTTCGCGAGTGGATCCACGGCGCCCGGCATGCCCACAGCCTCCGCGCGCCAGACGCCAGCGGGACGCCGCGCCGCGCTCAGCCCAGCACCATCACCGCATCGACTTCGAACGCCGCACCCTTGGGCAGCGCCGAGACCTCGATGGTGGAACGCGCCGGATACGGCTGGCTGAAGTATTCGCCCATGACCGCGTTGACGGTCGCGAACTGCGACAGGTCGGTCAGGTACAGGCCCACGCGGGCGATGTCGTCCATGCCGCCGCCGGCGGCCTGGCAGACCGCGCGCAGGTTGTCGAACGCGCGCCGGGCCTGCGCCTCGATCCCGCCTTCGACCAGCTCGCCGCTGGCCGGATCGAGCGGGATCTGGCCGCTGAAGAACACGAGGTTGCCGGCGCGCGTGGCCTGCGAATAGGGACCGATGGCGGCCGGAGCCTGCTCTGAATGGATGGCGGTGCGGGGCATGGAAGGCTCCGGGATGCGGGAAGCCTGCGATTCTAGCCGCCGCCCGCGGCGCCCGCTCAGGCGCGCTGCACGTCCTGCACCACCGACAGCCGGCGCACCCGCCGCATCAGTTCAGCCAGATGCTGGCCATCGGAGACTTCGATCGAGAAACGCAGCACCGCGATGTTGGTGTCGCGCTCCAGGTATTCCACGCGGTCGATGTTGGAATCGGCATTGGCGATCGCCGCGGCCACCTGCGCCAGCACGCCCGGCCGGTTTTCGACCTCGATCCGGATCGCCACGCCAAAGGCCCCCGACACCTCGCGGTCCCAACCGATGGCCACCCACCGCTCGGGCGACTTGCGGTACTCGGCGACGTTCGGGCATTCCATGCGGTGCACCACGATGCCCTTGCCGGCACTGTGGTAGCCCATGATCTCGTCGCCCGGGATCGGCGTGCAGCATTGCGCGAAGCTGACCACCCCCCGCTCGGAGCCGGTGATGAGGATCTGCTCCTGCGGCGCGGCGGCATCCGCCTGCGGCGCCGGGGCGGTCGGATCCTGCACCAGCGCCTGCAGCACCTGTGCCGGCATCCGGTTGCCCAGCGCGATGTCGGCCAGCAGCGCTTCCAGCCGCGGGTAGCGGTTGTCGGCCAGGTACCCTTCCAGCTGCTTGGCCGGCACCAGGTCCAGCGAGG
Source organism: Pseudomonadota bacterium (assembly GCA_023388715.1). Classification (GTDB taxonomy): domain Bacteria; phylum Pseudomonadota; class Gammaproteobacteria; order Xanthomonadales; family Xanthomonadaceae; genus Thermomonas. Next base: position 89,114 of record JAEWFT010000024.1, on the reverse strand, counting down.
TGCCGCGCGCGCCCAGTGCGCGGTCCAGCATGTGGTGGCCCACCCGCACCGCGTCCTCGTGCTCGAGGTGCTTGAGTTGCTGGCGGATCGCGGTGCGCGCCTTGCTGGTAGCGACGAACTCCAGCCACTGGGTCGTGGGGGCGGCGGACTTGGCGGTGATGATCTCCACCGTCTGCCCGCTCACCAGCTTGTGCCGCAGCGGCACCAGCTTGCGGTCGACGCGCGCCGCCACCGCGCGGTTGCCGACGTCGGTGTGCACCGCGTAGGCGAAGTCCAGCGGCGTGGCGTTGCGCGGCGGCGAGAGGATGTCGCCCTTCGGCGTGAACAGGTAGACCTCGTCCGGGAACAGGTCGACCTTGACGTTCTCCAGGAACTCGAGCGAAGAGCCGGTGCCGCGCTGGCTCTCCACCAGCCCGGCGATCCACGCCGAAGCGCGCGACTGCGCGCTGCTGCCCTGCTCGCCGCCCAGCTTGTAACTCCAGTGCGCGGCCACCCCGCGCTCGGCGACCAGGTCCATCTCGCGGGTGCGTATCTGCACCTCGATCGGCGAGCCGTACGGGCCGAACAGCACCGTGTGCAGCGACTGGTAGCCATTGGCCTTGGGGATCGCGATGAAGTCGCGGAAGCGCGCGTCCAGCGGCTTGAACACCGAGTGCACCACGCCCAGCGCGTGGTAGCAGTCGGCAACGCTGTTCACGATCACCCGGTAGCCGAACACGTCCATCACCTGGGCGAAGCTGCGCTGCTCGGCGCGCATCTTGGTGTAGATGCTCCACGGCGCCTTAATCCGCCCGACCAGCCGGTGCTCGAGCCCCTCCAGCGCAAGCCGCTGCGCGAGGCGCGCCTCGATCTGCGCCAGCGCCTCGCGGCGCACCACCGGCTGGCCCTTGATCCTTTTTTCGATTACCGCGTGGCGCCACGGGTGCAGCGCGCGGAAGCCAAGGTCCTGCAGCTCCGACTTGATCAGGTTCATGCCCAGCCGCTGGGCGATGGGCGCATAAATGTCCAGGGTCTCGTTGGCGATCCGGCGCCGCGCCTCGGGCGACTGCGCGCCCAGCGTGCGCATGTTGTGCAGGCGGTCGGCCAGCTTGATCAGGATCACCCGCAGGTCGCGCGACATCGCCAGCAGCATCTTGCGGAAGCTTTCCGCGTTGGCCTCGCGGCGGTCGGCGAACTGCAGCTTGTCCAGCTTGGTGACGCCATCGACCAGCTCGGCCACCGTCTCGCCGAACTGCACGGCGATGTCACCGCGCCCGAGCGGGGTGTCCTCGATGGTGTCGTGCAGGATCGCGGCGACCAGCGTCTCGACGTCCAGCCCCTGTTCGGCCAGCACCTGCGCCACCGCGACCGGGTGGGTGATGTAGGGCTCGCCGGACTTGCGGGTCTGGCCGGCATGCGCGGCGGCGCCCGCGACCCAGGCCTGCCGCAGCTGCCTGCGCTGGTTCTCGGGCAGGTAGTGCGCGGCCTGCTCCAGCGCCTGCACGTACTCCGGCACCGGGTCCGCTGGGGACACGGCGGGGGTGGGCGCAAGCGCGGGATCGGCAGGGGTCATGCAGGCAGCCTAACCGGCGCCGGATGCGGGCGTAAACCCTGCTGCCGCAACGAAAAACGGCCCCGCGGGGGGCCGTTCCGGTATCAGGTGCGCAGCCGGCGCCGGGCCGGACTCAGTCGTCGCCCTTCATGTCGTCGTCGGCGGCCACCACTTCGGCGGCGGCCCATTCCAGCGCCTCGCGCTCCTTGCGCTCGCGCTCGGACTTCTCGACCGCATCGATGTACTGGCTGTCGATCTCGCGCGCGGCGATCTCGCGCAGCGCCAGCACGGTGGGCTTGTCGTTGGCTTCGCTGTTGTCCAGCTTCGGCTCCACGCCGCCGGCCAGCTGGCGGGCGCGCTTGGCGGCCATCATCACGAGCTCGAAGCGGTTGTCGACCACTTCCAGGCAGTCTTCGACGGTAATACGGGCCATGTATGTCCTGCGGCCGGTCGCCGCTGCAAGGTTTCGAGAACCGGAAATCCTAGCCGGATTCCGTCCGGACTGCAAGGCCGCGCCTTGCAAATCAAGTGCTTAGGGCGCGCCGGGCTCGCCGGTCAGCAGCGAACTGATCAGCCGCCCGTGGCGCGCGACCTGCGCATCGCGGCGCAGCCGGCTGGCGGTGAAGATGCTGCACAACTCGCCGACCGCGGTGTCGAAGTCCTCGTTGACGATCACGTAGTCGAACTCGCCGTAATGGCTCATCTCCTCGCGCGCGGCGGCCAGGCGGCGGGCGATGACTTCCTCGCTGTCCTGCCCGCGCTTGCGCATGCGGTCTTCCAGCGCCGCCCGCGACGGCGGCAGGATGAACACGCTGACCGCGTTGGGGATGCGGGCGCGCACCTGGCGGGCGCCCTGCCAGTCGATCTCCAGCAGCACGTCGCGGCCGGCCGACAGCTGCGGCTCCACCGACTGCCGCGCGGTGCCCTTCCAGTCGCCATGCACCAGCGCGTGCTCGAAGAAGTCGCCGGCGGCGACCATGGCCTCGAACTCGGCGGCGCTGACGAAATGGTAGTGCTCGGCATGGCGCTCGCCCGGGCGCGCGGCGCGCGAGGTGAACGAGATCGACAGGCTGATGTTGGGGTCGCGCGCCAGCACCGCGTTGACGATGCTGGACTTTCCGGCCCCGGACGGCGCCGCGACGATGTAGAGGGTTCCGCGCATGCTCACCTCACCCCCTATTCGATGTTCTGGATCTGTTCGCGGACCTGGTCGATCAGCACCTTCAGCTCGACCGCGGCGTTGCTGGTGCGCGCATCCACCGACTTGCTGCCCAGCGTGTTCGCCTCGCGGTTGAACTCCTGCAGCAGGAAATCCAGCCGGCGCCCGACCGGCTCCCGGCCGCCCTTGAGGATCCGGCGCAACTCGACCAGGTGGCTGTCCAGGCGGTCCAGCTCCTCGTCGACGTCGAGCTTCTGCAGCCACATCACCAGTTCCTGCTCGACCCGCGCGGGCTCGGCCGGCTGCGCGAGCTCGGCCAGCCGCGCCTGCAGCTTCAGCCGCTGGCCAGCGCGGATCTGCGGCACCAGCGTACGCACCTCGGCCGCGATCCGGCCGATGGCCTCGCCGCGTTCGCCGATCACCACCGCCAGCTTGCCGCCCTCGCGCTCGCGGGCGGCCACGAAGTCGTCGAGCACCGCATCCAGCAGCGAGAGCACCTCGACCTGCAATGCCTCGGGATCGACGCCCCGGCCCTGCAGCACCCCCGGGTACTGCAGCAGTTCGGTCAGGCTGGTGCGCAGCCCGGGGAACCTGGACGTCAGGCCCAGGTTGATGCGCGCCAGCTCGTCGACCAGCGCCTCGTTGACGTGCAGGCCGCCCGCAGTGTCAGGCGCGCGCAGGCGCATCGCCAACTCCAGCTTGCCGCGCGCGACGCGCGCCGACACCCGCTCGCGCAGCAGCGGCTCGTACGTCCGCAACTCCTCCGGCAGGCGCACGCCGACTTCCAGGAAGCGGTGGTTGACCGCGCGCAGTTCGCAGCCGAGCACGCCCCACGGCGTGTTGCGCTCGCCGGCGGCGTAGGCGGTCATGCTTCGGATCGACATCGTCTGGCGCCAGGGCGGTGGAACCCGAATGGTAATCTAGCGCCCCGCCCACTGCCGGCACCCCTGGAATTCCCATGACCGTCGCCCGCCCGAGCGGACGCGCTTCCGACCAGATGCGCGCGGTATCGATCCAGCGCGGTTACACCCGCCATGCCGAGGGCTCGGTGCTGGTGGCGTTCGGCGACACCCGCGTGCTGTGCACCGCCAGCGTGGAGAACCGGGTGCCCGGCTTCCTGCGCGGCAAGGGCAGCGGCTGGGTCACCGCCGAGTACGGCATGCTGCCCCGCTCCACCCACACCCGCAGCGACCGCGAGGCCGCGCGCGGCAAGCAGGGCGGCCGCACGCTGGAGATCCAGCGCCTGATCGGCCGCAGCCTGCGCGCCTGCATGGATCGTGGCGCGCTCGGCGAACGCACCATCACCCTGGACTGCGACGTGCTGCAGGCCGATGGCGGCACCCGCACCGCGGCGATCACCGGGGCCTACGTGGCACTGGTCGATGCGGTGCGCTGGCTGCAGGCGCGCCGCGAGATCGCCAAGGACCCGATCATGGGCGCGGTGGCGGCCGTCTCCGCCGGGATCTGGCGAGGCGTGCCGGTGCTGGACCTGGACTACGAGGAGGACAGCGACTGCGACACCGACATGAACGTGGTGATGAACGATGGCGGCGGCTTCATCGAACTGCAGGGCACCGCCGAGGGCCATGCCTTCCGCCGCGACGAGCTCGACGGCCTGCTGGCACTGGCGCAGGCCGGCTGCGGCGAGCTGTTCGCCGCGCAGCAGGCCGCGCTGGCCGAGGGCTGAGGTCGCGATGAAGCTCGTGCTGGCCAGCGGCAATGCCGGCAAGCTCGCCGAGTTGCGCGACCTGCTCGGCGATCGCTTCACGCTGCATGCGCAATCGGAATTCGGCGTCGGCGATGTGGCGGAAACCGGCCTGAGCTTCATCGAGAACGCCATCCTCAAGGCGCGCCATGCGGCGGCCGTTACCGGGCTGCCAGCGCTGGGCGACGATTCGGGGCTGTGCGTGGATGCGTTGGGCGGCGCGCCCGGCCTGTATTCGGCGCGCTATGCCGGCCGCCACGGCGATTCCGAGGCCAACATCGACCGGTTGCTTGCCGAGCTGGACCACGTCGAAGAGGTCGCGCGCACGGCCCGCTTCGTCTGCGTTCTGGCGTTGCTGCGCCACGCCAAGGACCCGCAACCGCTGGTCGCCGAGGGCGTGTGGGAGGGCCGGATCCTGCCCGGGCGCCTTGGCGAAGGCGGCTTTGGCTACGACCCGGTGTTCTTCTCGCCCGCGCACGGCTGCAGCGCGGCGCAGTTGCCGGCCGGGACCAAGAACCGCGACAGCCACCGCGGCATCGCGCTGGCGACGCTGCGCGCGCGGCTCGACGCCCTGCGCTGAGCGATGCTCACCACGCCGCCGCTGTCGCTGTACGTGCACCTGCCGTGGTGCGTGCGCAAATGCCCGTACTGCGACTTCAATTCGCACGAACACCGCGCGGGCGCGCCGCCGTTCGACGCCTACGTCGACGCCCTCCTGGCCGACCTCGATTTCGACCTGCCGCTGGCCTGGGGCCGCACCGTGCACAGCGTGTTCTTCGGTGGGGGCACCCCGAGCCTGTTTTCGCCGCAGGCGATCGACCGCTTCCTGCAGGGCGCCAGCGCGCGGCTGCGTTTCGCCCCGGGCGCCGAGATCACCCTGGAAACCAATCCCGGCACGGTCGAGCACGGGCCGTTCGCCGGCTACCGCGCGGCCGGCGTCAATCGGCTCAGCTTTGGCGTACAGAGTTTCGATGACGGCTGCCTGCACCGGCTGGGCCGCATCCATTCCGGCGGCGATGCCCAGCGCGCGGTGCGCGCCGCGCAGGACGCGGGCTTCGACAACATCAACCTTGACCTGATGTATGCCCTGCCCGGGCAGACGCTGGCGATGGCGCTGGATGACGTGCAGCGCGCCATCGCGCTGGAACCGACCCACCTCAGCCACTACCAGCTCACCCTGGAGCCCAACACCGTGTTCGCCGTGCGGGTGCCCGACGGCCTGCCCGACGAGGACGGCGCCTGGGACATGCAGGAGGCCTGCCAAACGCGCCTGGCCGACGCCGGCTTCGGGCAGTACGAGGTCAGCGCCTATGCCCGCCCGGGCCGGCAGTGCGCGCACAACCTCAACTACTGGCGGTTCGGCGACTACCTCGGGATCGGCGCCGGCGCGCACGGCAAGCTGACCCTCGGGGCGGAGCAACGGGTGCTGCGCCGCTGGAAGGTGAAGCACCCCACCGACTACCTGCTGAAGGCGGGGACCGATGCCGCCGTTGGCGGAGACGAGGTGTTGGGCGAGGCCCGCTTGCCCTTCGACTTCATGCTCAATGCGCTACGTCTCAACGAAGGCGTGCCACTGGCCATGTTCGAGGCCCGCACCGGGTTGCCCCGCAGTGCAATCGCGCCGCAGCTTGAACAGGCGCGATCGCGCGGTTGGCTGGAAGCCGACCCTGATTGGCTGCGTCCCACCGAGCTCGGGCGCCGCTTCACCAATGACGTGATCGGGCTGTTCCTGCAGGACGCCGCCTGATCCTAGGCGCTGCGGGGCTTTACCGGGCCGTGCCATCGGCCGCTAGAATCGCGACAGGTCGCACAGTCTCGGGGACGCGCGTTGGACTCCAGCCACCAGGACATCGCCGAGCAACCGCGCACCCTCGAGCATGCTGCGCTGCCTCCCCGCGTGCGCAGCGTCCTTGCCCGCGTGCTGTCGGATGTCACCTCGGTACTGGGCGCACCGCTGGCCCAAGCCCTGCACGAAGCCCAGCTGGCATTGCGCAATGCCGTGCCAAGAGGCGACCGCCGCGCGCACGAGGAGCACGCCGCTGCGATGGAGGCGTTGCGGACAGGGGCCGCGGGCATCACCACCCGATTCATGGCACAGCTCGAAGCCTCCCTCGCGGGGATCCGCGAACCCGCCAAGGCGGCGGTATCCCGACCTGCAAATCCAGGCGCATTGAGCCTCAGCCTGCTCGATGACGAGGCGGCCGCGGACGAGGCACTGCTGGAGGCCACTGCGTCGCGCGCCGAGGTACGCAACAGCTTGGCCCTGCAGCTGCTCGCGCACCGGCTGGGAGTCCTCGCGGCGCGCCCCGTCTTCGAAATGGAGGACATGCCGCTCGGGCCGCACCTGCTCACGCGTGCCTTCGTGGAGGCGATCGCCCCGCTGCCCCTGGACCGCCAGGCCCACGCCCGGCTGTTCGAGCAGTTCGACGCCCACGTGATGGCCGCCTACCCGCCCCTGCTCGACGTGATCAACGCGACGCTCGCCGACCTTGGCATCCTGCCCCATTTAAGTTTCATTCCCCTCCGACCGCGCCCCGCGGAGCGGCGCGAGCCGACCGGCACGCAGGGCAGCCGCGCCAAGGGTCCTGCCTCGTCCGCCTCCTCCGCGCAGACGTCCGACGCGGTGGCCGCCGTGACCAGTGCCGGCATGCGGTGGCCGCAGCAGGGTGCAGCCGGCGCCCTGGAGGACGACCGCTTCCAGGCGCTGCGAGCGTTGCTGCGTAATCGTCGCCAGCTGCTGGAGAAGCTGCGCCCGGGCAATCAGGGCGCGCCCCCGCCCACCATGGCCTCCGAGGCAGTGTCGCAATCGCTGCGCAGCCTGCGCGCATCGCCCGATCCTATCGCCACCGTCGAGCAGGCGCGGCTTGCCCTGCTTGAGCGCGCGAGCCGGTCGAGCGGCCACGGCATGTCGCTGGCGCAGGCGGACCTGGACACCTTCGAACTGCTGGGGCTGTTCCTCGACCACCTGCAACGCGAGTTGCAGACCGGCAGCCCCGGCGACCAGTTGATCGGCCGGATGCGCCTGCCCGTGCTGCAACTTGCCCTGCGCGACCATCGCTTCTTCGTCGACGCCGACCACCCGGCTCGCCAGTTGCTGGATGCGTTCTCGCTTGCCGGGGCGCGCTGGCTGGGCGCCGACGACCTGAGCCCGCAATGGCGGGCCCACCTGCAGCAGGCCATTGCGATGATCGAACTGGATCCCGAGGCGGAGCCGGCCACGTTCGCAAAGGCCAACCAGCAGCTGCGGGAGCGCCTGCAGGTGCTGCAGCGCAGTTTCGACCTGAGCGAGCGGCGCCAGGTGGAAGCGGCCCGCGGGCGCGAGAAACTGGCCTTGGCGCGAATGCATGCCAGCGCGCAGATCGCAGAGAAGATCGCCGGGCGCGAGTTGCCCAAGTTCGAAGCGACCCTGCTGTCGCAGGCGTGGGCCGACGTGCTGGCGCTGGGCCACCTGCGCCACGTCGAAGGCTCGGATGCATGGGACAAGTTGATGCAGGCCACCCGCCGGATCGCCGATCGCGCCGCCGGCGAGGCGGTCGGCACGCCGGATCCTGCGCTGTTCGGGCTGGTCGGGCAATCGCTGGAGCAGGTGGGCTACCACCGCTCGGATGCGCAGGCGATCGCCGCGCAGCTGACCGGATATCCCTGCGAAGAATCGGATCTGACCTCGCGCACCGGGCTGCTCGTGCAATTGCGCGCGCGGGCGCGGCTGGGCGAAGGGGTCGCGCCGGAGACCCGACCACCGCCTTTGACGGATGCGGCGCAAGAGGCCATGGACCGCATGAAGAGGCCTGGTGCCCGGCTCTGGATCGAGCAGGAGGAGGCGCCGGGCCACTGGGTCCGCCGTCGCCTTGGTTGGGCCAGCGCGCGCACCGGGCAGACGCTGCTGCTCAACCGCCGCGGCCAGCGCGTGCCGGGCGAGGACCTGCCGACGCTCGCGCTGGCGGTGGCGGAAGGCCGCGCGCAACTGCTGAGCGAAGACGTGGCACCAGCGGAAGCCGCTTGGCGCGCGATGCATTCCAGCCTGCACCAGCTTGCGGGCAGCGCAGCCATGCCGGGCAAGGAGGGTGGCCATGGGCACTGACGGGCGCCGCAAGCCGCGTCGCAGCGTGCCGGGCATGGTGGAGGTGACCGACACCATGACCGGCGAAGTGGTCGGCTGCATCGCCAATCTCTCGGCGGGCGGGATGCTGCTGATCGCCAATCGTCAGCTGGTGCCGGACGGGTTGTTCCAGTTCCGGTTTGCCTTGCCGGACGATGCCGGCGGCATGGCATCATTGGAGACCGGCGCGCACGTGCTGTGGCATGACGACCTTGCGGCGCCAGGCCAGCACTGGATCGGGCTGCGCTTCGTCGGCTTGCCGCCAGAGGCGGCGCACGCGCTGCAGGCGTGGACGCAGCAGGCAGCCGACGGCTGATGGCGTCACCGCGCAATCACCAAGTCGGGCCGGGATGGCAAAATCAGGCGTCCCCCGAACGCCCGGTTGCCCCATGTCCCAGTCCCCGCTTGCCGAGCTGTACCCGCAGCACCTCGAGACCCTGCAGGCGCGCGCCGCCGAGGCCATGCGCCGCGCCGGCCGGGAACACCTGGTCATTCCCAGCGGCACCCTGCACTACCAGGCCTTCGACGACCGCGACTATCCCTACGCGGTGAACCCGCAGTTCAAGGCTTGGCTGCCGGTCACCAAGGCCCCGGGCAGCTGGCTGGTGATCACCCCCGGCAAGCGGCCAAGGCTGCTGTTCCTGCAGCCGCGCGATTACTGGCACGTGGTGCCGGAGGCGCCGAGTGGGTACTGGGTCGAGCATTTCGATATCGAGGTCATCCGCACCGCGGATGAGGCGATCGGGCTGCTGCCGGCGGATCCCGCGCGATGCGCCATCCTCGGCGAGCCGCAGAGCGCACTGCAGGCGTTCGTGCCCGACAATCCCGCGCCCGCGCTTGCCTACCTGGACTACCACCGCGCCTACAAGACGCCGTACGAGATCGAGATGATGCGGCGGGCGAGCCGCATCGGCGTACGCGCGCACCGCGCCGCCGAGCGCGCCTTCCGCGCCGGCGCCAGCGAATTCGGCATCCACCTCGCCTATTGCCAGGCCGCCGGCCAGGACGCCAACGACCTGCCCTACGGCAACATCGTCGCGCTGAACGAGCACGCCGCGGTGCTGCACTACACCGAGCGTGATCGGGTGGCGCCTAAGCCCGTACGCAGCTTCCTGATCGATGCCGGCGCCAGCTTTGGCGGCTATGCCTGCGACATCACCCGCACCTATTCCGCCGCCGACGACGAGTTCGCGGCGATGGTGTGCGCGGTGGACGCTGCGCAGCAGGCCATGTGCGCGGCCGTGCGCCCCGGATTCGACTATCGCCAGCTGCACCTGGACGCGCACCTCTCGCTCGCCGCGATCCTGCGGGAGTTCGGGGTGATCAAGGTCTCCGCCGAAGAGGCGGTGGCGACCGGGGTCTCCAGTGCATTCTTCCCGCACGGCATCGGCCACGGCATCGGGCTGCAGGTGCACGACGTCGCCGGCTTCGCGGCGTCCGACAGGGGCGGCGCGATGATCGACAAGCCGGAGGGACACCCCTACCTGCGCCTGACCCGCACGCTGGAGCCGGGCATGGTGGTGACCATCGAGCCGGGCATCTACTTCATCGACATGCTGCTCGATGAGCTGAAGGCGAAGGGCCTGGGCAATGCGGTGGACTGGTCGCGGGTGGACGCATTCCGCCCCTATGGCGGCATCCGCATCGAGGACGATGTCGCCTGCACCACCGCCGCGCCGATCAACCTGACGCGCGAGGCGTTTGCCGAATAGTAGGAAGGGATGGTGGGTCGTGATGGATTCGAACCATCGGCCTACGGATCGAGTCCCCGGCGAGGCCACTGCCGCGAGATGGTGGGTCGTGATGGATTCGAACCATCGACCTACGGATTAAAAGTCCGCAGCTCTACCACTGAGCTAACGACCCACGGCGGGCGCGCATTCTAACCGATGGCGCCGTCCACATAGCGCGTCGGGTCGGGGACGCCGGCCTCGGCGAAGCCCTGCGCGCGCAGCCGGCAGGCATCGCAATGGCCGCAGGCACGTCCGTCCTCGTCGGCCTGGTAGCAGCTGACGGTCTGCGCGAAATCGACGCCCAGGCGCAGGCCCTCCTGCACGATCTGCGCCTTCGACATCCGCATCAACGGCGCGTGCACGCGGAACCGGCTGCCCTCGGCGCCGGCCTTGGTGGCCAGGTTAGCGAGCTGCTCGAATGCGTCGACGAACTCCGGCCGGCAATCGGGATACCCGGAATAGTCGACCGCGTTGACCCCGCAGAACAGGTCGGTGGCGCCCAGCACCTCGGCCCAACCCAGCGCCACCGACAGCATGATGGTGTTGCGCGCCGGCACGTAGGTGGACGGGATGCCCTGCCCGATCACGTGGCCGTCGGCGTCGGTGGGCACGTCGATGCCCGTGTCGGTCAGCGCCGAGCCGCCGATGCTGCGCAGGTCGACGTGCACGGTCTTATGCGCGCGTGCGCCCAGCGCGTTCGCGACGCGCGCGGCCGCGTCCAGCTCCGAGGTGTGGCGCTGACCGTAGCGGACGCTCAGCGCATGCGCATCGAAACCGGCCTCGCGCGCGATCGCCAGCACCACCGCGGAATCCATCCCGCCCGAGACCAGCACCACGGCGGGGCGCAGTGCGCTCATCGGCCGGGCTCGTCCTTCCACAGCAGCTTGTGCAGCTGCAGCTGGAAGCGCACCGGCAGCCGGTCGGCGACGATCCAGTCGGCGAGCTCGCGCGGCGCCAGCTGGCCGAAGCTCGGCGAGAACAGCACGTCGCAGGTCGCCTGCGGGCGGTGCTCGGCCAGCACGTGCTTCGCCCAGTCGTAGTCGGCGCGCGAGCAGAGGACGAACTTCACCTGGTCGCGCGGCGTGAGCAACGCCAGGTTGCCCCAAAGGTTGCGCCCGGCCTCGCCGGAGCCGGGGGTCTTGATGTCGAGCACGCGGCTCACGCGACGATCGACGCCGCCGATGTCGATCGCGCCACTGGTTTCCAGCGAGACGTCGTGGCCTGCATCGCAGAGCCTGGCCAGCAATTGCAGGCAGCGCTTCTGCGCCAGCGGCTCGCCGCCGGTCACGCAGACATGGTGCGCACCGTGGCGCGCCACTTCGGCAACGATGTCGTCAATCCCCCACCAGTCGCCGCCATGGAAGGCGTAGGCGGTGTCGCAATAGGTGCAGCGCAGCGGGCAGCCGGTCAGGCGCACGAAGACGGTCGGCCAGCCGGCATCGCGTGCCTCGCCCTGCAGCGACAGGAAGATCTCGGTGAGCTTGAGGCGCCCGGGGGCGCTGGCATCCGCCGATGCGGCGGCCGCATCGACGACGGCGTTCATCGCGGCATTTTACCGCCCGCGCACCTGCAGCGACCGCAGGCGATCCTCGGCGGTGCGGGCAATGTCGGTCCCCGGATAGGTCGACGCCACCCGGCGCAGGATCGCGTCGGCGCGGTCGTACTCGCGCAGCCCGTACTGCGACAGGCCCAGCTTCAACAGCGCGCCCGGCGCCTTGTCATGGGTCGGGTAACGGTCCAGCAAGCCCTGGAACTGCTCGCCGGCCAGCGCGTAGTTCTGGGTGACGTAATAACTCTCGCCCAGCCAGTAGAGGGCATTCGGCGCGTACTGGCCGCTGGGGAAGCGGTCCAGAAACGCGCGCAGGCGGCGCGCGGACTCGGCGTAGTCGCCGCCCTTGAGCGCATCGAACGCATGGTTGTAGGCGCTGCGCTCGTCCATCCCCGCCATTGGGGCGTCCGCGGCGGGCGTGGCGGTGGCCGTCGGCTGGGCTTCCGCGACTGGCGCGGCGGGTGGTGCCCCGCCTTCCAGCCGGTCGACGCGGCCGCTTAGGTCGAGGTACTGCGCGCGCTGCGCCTGCCGGGCCTGCTCCAGCGCCTGCTGCGCCTCCTCGAGCTGGCCGCGCAGCGCCTGCACCTCCGCGCGCAACTGGCTGATCTGGTTGACCAGTTCCGCACCGTTCTGGTCGCCGGCGGCGCGCACTTCCAGCGCCGCGACGCGATCGGCGAGGCTCGCCCGCTGGGCAAGCGCCAGCGGCGATGCGAGGAGCATCGCCGCCAGCAGGACGCCGGTGGTTGCCGAGCGGATCACTTGGCGCTGTACACCAGCTCGACGCGGCGGTTCTGAGACCAGCAGCCTTCGCCGGACTCGTTGCACACCGGGCGTTCCTCGCCGTAGCTGATCACGGTCAGCTGGCTGCCCGAACCGCCGTTGGCCTGCAGCGCCGAGGACACCGCGTTGCCGCGACGCTCGCCCAGGCCGAGGTTGTACTCGCGGCTGCCGCGCTCGTCGGCATTGCCTTCCAGCCGCAGGCGGGCGGACGGGCGGTCGCGCAGGTACTTGGCGTGGCAGGACATGGAGGCCTGGAACTCCGGCTTCAGCGCATCCTGGTCGAGGTCGAAGTACACCACGCGGTTGCGCAGGCAGGCGTCGGTGTCGAGGTCGCCCGGGCTGTAGGCGCCCGGCACGCGCGGGCCGCTGTCGACCGGCGTGGTGGTGGTGGACCCGTCCACCGGAACGTTCGCCACCGGCTCTTCCTTGACCTTCTTCGAGCAGCCGACGGCCACGGCGGAGGCCAGGGCGGCGAGCAGGAGGGTGCGGGCTACACGGGACGCATTCATCGGGTCGGTTCCTTCACTTGTGGCTGAACGGGCAGTGTATTCGGTTCAGGTGAGCATCGCGCGAGGTCAGCGCTTGCGGTACGGCGACCACGCGGGTTCGCGCACGTCGCCGGAGGCAAGCACCAGCCGCTGGCGCACGCGGCCGTCGGCCGATACCGCGTACAGCACGCCACGGCGCCCCTCGCGGGCGGCGTAGAGGACCATCGCGCCGTTGGGCGCGAAGCTGGGCGATTCGTCCATCGAGCCCGGCGACAGCAGGCTCCAGCGGGCACCGCCCAGGCTGCGGTCCATCAGCGCGATGCGGTAGGTATTGCCGGCGCCCTGCGCGGTCGCCAGCTTCTTGCCGTCGAAGCTCACGCTCGGGCTGGCGTTGTAGCTGCCGTCGAAGGTCACCCGGGTGGCGCTGCCGCCGCCGGCGCCCACCTGGTAGATCTGCGGGCGCCCGCCGCGGTCGGAGGTGAAGTACAGGCTGCCGCCATCCGCCGCCCAGGTCGGCTCGGTGTCGATCCCGAAATGGTTGGTGACCTGGGTCAGGTGCCGGCTGCCAAGGTCCATCACGTAGATGTCGGGATTGCCGCCCTTGGAGAGGGTCAGCGCCAGCCGGTTGCCATCCGGCGAAAACGCCGGCGCGCCATTGATGCCGCGGAAGCTGGCGACCTTCTCGCGGCTGCCGCTGGCGATGTCCTGGATGTAGACCCCGGAGTTGCCGCCCTCGAAGCTGACATAGGCCAGCCTGCGTCCGTCCGGGCTCCAGGACGGCGACATCAGCGGTTCGGTGGAATTGACCACGGTGCGCGGATTGAAGCCGTCTGCGTCGGCGACCACCAGTGCGTAACGCGCCTCGCGGCCGAGGCCGGTGGAGGTCACATAGGCGATGCGGGTCCAGAACGCGCCCGGGATGCCGAGGATCTTCTCGTAGATGGCGTCGCTGATCTGGTGGGCGACATCGCGCATGGCGCCGGCCGGCGCACTGAGCGCAAAGCCGAGCAGGCGCTCCTGCTTGGCGACGTCGAACAGTTCGTACTCGACCCGGTAGCCATCGCCGCTGGGCACGCTGCGGCCGACCACCAGGAAGTCCTGCTTGAGCATCCGCCACGTCGGGTAGGCCACCTCGCTGCCGCGGGTGGGGCGCTCCACGATGCCGGCTTCATCCAGGGTGCGGAACTGCCCCGAGCGCGCCAGGTTGGCGCGGATAACGTCGTCGATGTCGGTGCCGCCGCTCTCACCGGCAAACGGGACCACCGCGATCGGCAGCGCCGACGCGCGGCCGCCGATGATATCGATCTCCAGGCCTCCCTGCTGCGCCTGCGCCGGCGAGACCAGCAGCAACGCAACCAGCAGCCCAAGGGCAATTCGCAACATCCTGTCCATTCACATGCTCGTGGAGTCGTGAGGCTAACTGTGGCCCAGACGGCGTTCATCCGCCTTAACAAACCCCAACGAGATCAGTCCGACGGCTGGAAGTTCAGCACCAGCCGGCGTTCGAACACGTCCTCGAACCCCGCGTAGGGCAGCGGCGATGCCTTGAGGATGGCGGCTTCCAGCGAGCGCCGGCCTAGATCGTCGTAGGGACAGCTGGCAGAGATCTGTACTTCCACCACCTCGCCGCCGGGAATCTGCACGATCAGCGCCTGGCAGCGCTGCCCCTGGCGGATCGAATCCGGTCGCAGCCACTGCCGCTCGACCGCGATCTGGATCGCCACCCCATAGCTGTTGCGCTTGGAAGAATTGCTGGAGGGATCGCCGCGCGGACGGCTGCTGGCGGCATCGGCCTGCGCGGCCGCGGTGGCCGGGTTGCGGGCATCCGCCAGCTGCTGGGCGCGCATCTCCGCCTGGGTGCGCTCGCGCGCGGCCTGCTCGCGCTGGCGGCGGATCTGCTCCAGCTGCTGCTGGCGCGCGCGCTCGGCCTGCTGCTGGGCGTCGAGCTCGGCCTGGTCGGGCTGGCGACGGCGGGCTTCCTGTTCGCGCGGAACCTCGGCCACCTGCGGCGCCGGCGCGCGCTGCACGCGCTCCTGCTCGACCGGGGACGGATCGGGGACGGGCGGCGGCAGTTCGGCGGGTTCGGGAACAGGCTCGGGCACCGGTTCCGGCAGCGGCGCTTTCACCGCTTCCGGTTCGGGTTCGGTGACCGGTTCCGGTAGCGGCTCGGGCTGGCGCTGGAGAGCGCGCTGCATGGCGGCGCCCAGCGCGTTGGGGTCGACCAGGTCGGCTTCGATCGGCTCGCCGGCAGCCTGCTCCGTGCTTGGCGGTCGACTCCACTGCAGGCCGGCGAACAGCAGCGCGAACAGCAGCGCATGCAGCCCAACGGCCTCCAGCAACGCGCGGCGGGTGTCGGCGCGGGTTTCCCTCACTGCTGGTTCACCGCGCGTCCGCGGTGCCGGGCAGGCTGCCCATCAGGCTCACGCGGGTCACGTTGGCCTGGCTCTGCAGCTTGCCCATCAGCGCATAGACGGTCTGGTAGCTGACGTCGGCATCGCCGGCCACGTAAACCGGCAGCGCCGGGTCGGCGGCGATGAAACCGGCCACCCGTGCCAGCAAGGCGGCTTCCGGCATCGCCTGCGGCCGCGGGTCGCCCTCGACCAGCAATGCCAGCGCGCCATCGCGGCTCACCTGCACCACCACCGGTTGCTTCTTGGTCTGCTCGAGCGTCTTGGCGTTGGCGTCAGGCAGGTTCACGTCCACCCCGACGTTGAGCAGGGGCGCAGTCACCATGAAGATGATCAGCAGCACCAGCATCACGTCGATGTAGGGCACGACGTTGATGTCGGCCTTGAGCGCGCGCTTGCGCCGGCGGCGCAGGGAGGATGTCGCCATGGCGTGCCTCCTCAGTCGTCCAGGTGGGCCTGGCGCTGCAGGATCGAGGAGAACTCCTCGCTGAAGGTGTCGTAGCGCACCGCCATCCGCTCGGCGCGGGTGGCGTAGCGGTTGTAGGCCCAGACCGCGGGGATCGCCGCGAACAGGCCCATCGCGGTGGCGATCAGGGCCTCGGAGATGCCCGGCGCCACGGTGGCGATGGTGGCTTCCTTGACGTTCGCCAGCCCGTGGAAGGAAATCATGATCCCCCAGACGGTGCCGAACAGGCCAACGTAGGGACTGATCGAGCCGACGTTGGCGAGGAATTCGAGGTTGCGCTCGAGCCCGTCCAGCTCGCGCGAGGCGGCCGCGCGCATGCCGCGCTGGGCACCCTCCAGCTGCATCCGCGAATCCATCCCGCGGCGCTGGCGGATGCGGTTAAACTCGCGCATGCCGCCCTCGAAGATCGCCTCCAGCCCGTCGATCTGGCGGTTGCGCTCGGTGGCGCTGGCGTACAGGCGGGACAGTTCGGTCCCGGACCAGAAGAGCTCCTCGAAGCGGTCGGCCTCGGCTTCGGCGCGGTCGAAAATGCGTTTCTTGCGCAGGATGATCACCCACGACGCCACCGAGGCCAGCACCAGCAGCAGCATCACCAGCTGCACCGGGATGCTGGCGTGCAGGATCAGCTGCAGCATGTCCATGCCCTGGTCCATCGGTGCCGCCGCGGCGGGCGCGGTGCTGGCCGCCAGCTCCACGGTTTCGGCGGGCGCGGCGTCGGGCAGCGCCTCCGGCATGGACTGCAGCATCACGACAGGCATCATTCGGTCTCCAGCTGGTTCTTCAGGATGTCGGAAAGATAATCGGGGATCGGACGCGCCCGGAAACCGAAGGCGCGCAAGGCGGCGATCCGCACGCGCGCCTTCACCAGCAGCGCTTCGCCGCGCACGATCCGCTGGTCGACGACAAAACTCGCGCCTCGCGATTCAAGCAGGTCCACGCTGACCCGAAGCTGATCGTCCAGCCGTGCCGGCGCGCGGAAGTCCAGCTCCATCGCGCGCACGGCAAACACCAGGTCATCGGATGCGCGAAGGGCGTCCTGGTGGACGCCGTGGACGCGCAGCCACTCGCTGCGGGCGCGCTCCATGAAGGCCAGGTAGCGCGCGTGGTAGACCACGCCGCCCGCGTCGGTGTCTTCCCAGTAGACCCGCACCGGCCAGTGGAAACGCTCACCCATCGCTGGCCTCGAACAGCCCCGGTGCACTCCCGGGCTTGGGCTTGAAGCCCAGATGCCGGTAGGCCTTGGCGGTGGCCATGCGGCCGCGCGCGGTGCGCACCAGGTAGCCCTGCTGGATCAGGTACGGCTCGATCACGTCCTCCAGCGTGCCGCGCTCCTCGCTCAGCGCCGCGGCCAGCGACTCCACCCCCACCGGCCCGCCGTCGAAGGCGTCGATGATGATGCCGAGCATGCGCCGGTCGAGCTCGTCGAAGCCTTCCGGATCCACCTTGAGCATGTCCATCGCCGCGCGCGCGGTTGCGGCATCGATCCCGCCGTCGCCCCGTACCTGGGCGTAGTCGCGCACGCGGCGCAGCAGGCGGTTGACGATGCGCGGGGTGCCGCGCGCGCGGCGGGCGATCTCGGCAGCGCCCTCGGCATCGCAGTCGATCCCAAGGATGCGCGCCGAGCGGCGCACGATCCGGGTCAGCTCCTCGGGCGAATAGAACTCCAGCCGCTGCACGATGCCGAAGCGGTCGCGCAGCGGCGCGGTCAGCAGGCCGGCGCGCGTGGTGGCGCCGACCAGGGTGAACGGCGGCAGGTCGAGCTTGATCGAGCGCGCGGCCGGGCCCTCGCCGATCATGATGTCGATCTGGTAGTCCTCCATCGCCGGATAGAGGATTTCCTCGACCACCGGCGAGAGCCGGTGGATCTCGTCAATAAACAGCACGTCGTGCGGCTGCAGGTTGGTCAGCAGCGCGGCAAGGTCACCCGCCTTCTCGATCACCGGCCCCGAGGTCACCCGCAGGCTGACCCCCAGTTCGTTGGCGATGACATGGCTCAGCGTGGTCTTGCCCAGCCCGGGCGGGCCGAAGATCAGCACATGGTCGAGCGCCTCGCCGCGGCGTTTGGCCGCTTCGATATAGATCTGCATCTGCTCGCGGACCGGCTGCTGCCCGAGGTAGTCGCCCAGGCTGCGCGGGCGGATGCTGGCCTCCAGCGCCTCGTCCTCACGGGTGGCGCCAGCGCCGATGATGCGGTCTTCGCTCATCCGCGCATGATCGCACGCGGCGCCGTGGTGGCCTACGCCAGGCGGGTGTCGATGAAGGCGCGGCTGGCGAGGTCGAACGAATGCAGGCGGGCGGCGTGGTCGAACACGGTCCCGGTCAGCATCAGTTCGTCAGGGCGATGGCGGTCGACGAAATCGGCGATGCCCTCGCGCAGGTCGGCGCCGTCGCCGACCACGCTGCAGGCCAGCGACTGCGCGACCATCGCCTGCTCGGCGGGCGTCCAGAACGCCTCGATGTCGTCGATCGGCGGCGGCACCAGGCCGATCTCGCCACGCCGCAGGCGCACGAAGGTCTGCTGCAGGGTGGTGAACAGGCGGCGCGCCTCGCCCCGGGTATCGGCGCCGACCACGTTGAGGGCCAGCATCGCGTACGGCTGCCTGAGCCGCGCGGACGGGCGGAAATCGCGGTGGTACAGCGCCAGCGCCTCGTCCATCGCCGCCGGCGCGAAGTGCGAGGCGAACGCATACGGCAGGCCCAGCGCCGCGGCGAGGCGCGCGCCGAACAGGCTGGAGCCCAGGATCCAGACGGGCACGTCCAGCCCCGCTCCGGGCACGGCCTGCACGGCCTGCCCCGGCTGGACCGGATCGAAGTAGTGCAACACCTCCTGTACGTCCTGCGGGAAGGCATCGGCGCTGTCGTAGTAACGGCGCAGCGCGCGCGCGGTGGCCTGGTCGGTGCCGGGCGCGCGCCCGAGGCCCAGGTCGATCCGGCCCGGGTACAGCGACGCCAGCGTGCCGAACTGCTCGGCCACCTGCAGTGGCGCGTGGTTGGGCAGCATCACCCCGCCCGCGCCGACCCGGATCCGCGAGGTGCCGCCCGCGACGTGCCCGATCAGTACCGCGGTGGCCGCGCTGGCGATGCCGGGCATGTTGTGGTGCTCGGCCAGCCAGAAGCGGTGATACCCCAGCGCCTCGGCACGGCGCGCGAGGTCGAGCGTGTTCGCGAACGCCCGGGATGCGGTGCTGCCTTCGGTGACCGGGGCGAGGTCGAGCAGGGAGAACGGGATGCGCAGGCTCATGCGCAGGAGATGCCGCCGAAACCGTCGGAATCAAGCCCGGTCAGATTTCGACCTGGGCCCCCAGCTCCACCAGGCGGTTGCCGGGAATCCGGAAGAAGCTGGTGGCCGGCGCCGCGTTGCGGTGCATCACCGCGAACAGCTTGTCGCGCCACACCGGCATGCCGCGCTGGCGCCCGGCCACGATGGTCTCGCGGCTGGCGAAATAGGTCGTGTCCATCGGGTTGCAGATGAGGTCGCCCTGGTCGCAGCTGCCCATCAGCGCCAGCGGCACGTCCGGGGATTCCATGAAGCCGTAGCGCAGCACCACGCGGTAGAAGTCGTCGCCGATCGGCGCGATCTTCAGCCGTTGCTCCCGCGGCGCGTACGGCACGGTGAGCGTCTCCACCGTCAGGAACACGTTCTGCTCGTGCAGCACCTTGTTGTGCTTGAGGTTGTGCAGCAGGGCGTGCGGGACCACGCCCCTGTCGGCGGTCAGGAACACCGCCGTTCCCGGCACCCGCACCGGCGGTGCCAGCATCAGCCCGGGCAGGAACGAGTCCAGCTGGATGCCTTCCTTCTGCATCTCCGCGCGCAGCAGTTCGCGGCCGCGGCGCCAAGTGCGTAGCAGGGTGAACAGCACGATCCCGAGCACCACCGGGAACCACGCCCCCTGCAGAATCTTGGCGCCGTTGGCGACCACGAACGCCGCCTCGATCGCCAGGAACACCACGCACAGCGGGATCACCCAGTTGCGATGGCGCGGCCACAGCTTGGTCGCCACCAGCGCCAGCAGCAGGGTGTCGATGAACATGGTCATCGATACCGAGATGCCGTAGGCCACCGCCAGGTTGGTGGAGCTGCGGAACGCCAGCACCAGCCCGATCACCAGCAGCATCAGCATCCAGTTCACCGCCGGAATGTAGATCTGGCCGATGGTGTCGCGCGAGGTATGCTGGATCCGCATCCGCGGGATGTAGCCCAGCTGCATCGCTTGGCGCGCGATCGAGAACGCCCCGGTGATCACCGCCTGAGAGGCGATCACGGTGGCCGCGGTGGCCAGCACGATCATCGGCCAGCGCGCCCAGTCGGGCACGCCGACGTAGAACGGGTTGCGGATCGCGGCGGGGTCCTCGAGCACCAGCGCACCCTGGCCCAGGTAGTTGAGCATCAGCGCCGGCAGCACGAAGAAATACCAGCCATAGCGGATCGGGCGCGCGCCGAAATGCCCCATGTCGGTGTACAGCGCCTCTCCGCCGGTGACCGCGAGCACCACCGCGCCGAGGATGAACACGCCGTGCGCGCCGTGATCGGCGAAGAAGCGCGCCGCCCACACCGGATTGAACGCCTTCAGCACCTCAGGCTCGTGCAGGGTGTTCATGACGCCCAGCGCCGCCAGCGTGGCGAACCAGAGGATGGTGACCGGGCCGAACACCTTGCCCACCTTGGCGGTGCCGAAGCGCTGCGCCATGAACACCGCCAGCAGCACGGACACCGTCAACGGCACGATCCAGTCATGCAACTGCGGCGCGATCACCTCCAGCCCCTCGATCGCCGACAGCACCGAGATCGCCGGCGTGATCACCCCATCGCCGAAGAACAGCGAGGCACCGAAGATGCCGAGGATGCCCACCGCGTACGCAGCCCGCGAATTCTTCGGCAGGGTGCGCTGGGCCAGCGCCATCAGCGCCATGATCCCGCCCTCGCCCTCGTTGTCGGCGCGCATGATGATGGTGACGTACTTGAGCGTCACCACCAGCATCAGCGACCAGAACACCAGCGAGAGGATGCCGAGCACGGTGTCGTGGTTGGCGACCAGTCCGTAGTGCGGGCTGAAGGCTTCCTTCAGGGTGTACAGCGGGCTGGTGCCGATGTCTCCGAACACCACCCCGATCGCGCCCACCACCAGGCCGCCCAGCCCGATGCGGGCATGGCCGCCCTGCGCCGTGTGCGTGTCGGGAGTCGTGGATGCGGTCATGTCGGCGGGCTGCGCGATCAGCGCAGCGCGGACTGCAGCGCCTTGCGGATGATGGCGGGGGCATCGTCGCCCTCGGCCGCGGCCTTCTTCGCCATGCGGTCGGCGTCGGCGGGCTTGTAGCCCAGCGCCTGCAGCGCGGTGATCGCCTCCGACAGCGGGTCGCCCGGCATCCCGGCCACGCCGGGGACTCCGCCCGCGATGTCGGCGGCGCGGTCGCGCAGTTCCACCACCATTCGCTCGGCGGTCTTCTTGCCGATGCCGGGGATTCGGGTCAGCGCGGCGACATCGCTGGTCTGCACCAGCCGCGCGAATTCGTCCACGCTTGCGCCGGACAGCACCGCCAGCGCGATCCTCGCGCCGATGCCCGACACCTTCTGCACGTCGCGGAACAGCCGGCGCTCCGACTCGCGCAGGAAACCGTACAGCGACACGCTGTCCTCCTTCTGCGCGTAGTGGGTGAACAGGAACACCTCGCGGCCCGGCTCCGGCAGGTCGTAGAACGTGCTCATCGGGGCCTCCAGTTCGTAGCCGACGCCATTGACGTCGATCACCAGCCACGGCGGCGCCTTGTGGATGAGCACGCCCTTCAGCCGGCCGATCATCGCGACCCCCTGCCCTTGCGGCCCCAGGCGGCGCGCGCGTCCACGCCCAGCCGCTGGGCGCTGGCGCGCACGTGCGCGTGGGTGACCGCCACCGCCAGCGCGTCGGCGGCGTCGGCCTGCAGCTTGCCGGCCAGGCCAAGCATGATCCCGACCATGTGCTGGACCTGCTGCTTGTCGGCGCCACCGCTGCCGACCAAAGCCAGCTTGATCTCCTTGGCCGCGTATTCGCTGACCGGCAGGTCGCGCGCCACGCAGGCGGCCACCGCCGCGCCGCGCGCCTGCCCCAGCTTGAGCGCGCTCATCGCGTTGTTGGACAGGAACACCTGCTCGACCGCGACCTCGTCCGGTGCGTACTGCTCGATCAGCGCCCACAGGCCGTCCAGCAGCTTGCGCAGGCGCAGCGGGAACGAGGCGGCGTCCAGCAGCACCAGCGGCTGGTGGTGCACGTGCGCGACCTTGCCGTCGGCGGACACGTCGATGATGCCGACGCCGGTCCTCTGCGAACCCGGATCGATCCCGAGAATGCGCGTCATGCCCCGCTCCGCATCGCCCGCGGCGATTACGCGGCGGCCCCGAGGTCGGCGTTGGAGTAGACCTCCTGCACGTCGTCCATGTCCGCCAGCCACGCCAGCAGCTTTTCGACCTGCTGGCGGGTCTCGCCGTCCACCGCGATGTCGTTGTCGGCGCGCATCGTGACTTCGGCGAAGCCCGGCGCCAGACCGGCCGCCTCCATCGCCGCCTTCACCGCGGCAAAATCGTCCGGCGCGGTGACCACGTCGATCGCGCCGTCGTCGTACACCGCGACGTCCTCGGCGCCGGCCTCGATCGCCGCGTTGGTGACCGCGTCCTCGTCCACACCGGGGTCGTAGCTGAGCACGCCGAGGCGGCGGAACATGAAGGCCACCGAGCCTTCGGTGCCGAGGTTGCCACCGTGCTTGCCGAAGGCATGGCGCACGTCGGCCACGGTGCGAACCTTGTTGTCGGTCAGGCAATCGACGATCACCGCGACGCCGCCCGGGGCGTAACCCTCGTAGCGGATCTGCTCGTACTCGACGCCTTCCAGCTCGCCGGTGGCCTTCTTGATCGCGCGCTCGATGACGTCCTTGGTCATGTTCGCGGCCAGGCCCTTGTCGATCGCCGCGCGCAGGCGCGGGTTGCCCGCCGGGTCGCCGCCGCCGGCGCGCGCCGCCACCGAGATCTCGCGGATCACCTTGGTGAAAATCTTGCCGCGCTGCGCATCGACCGCGTTCTTGCGCGCCTCGATGGAGGGTCCACGTCCCATTGCCAGTCCAGGGTCCAACAGTGGCCGCGGATTATACGGGGTTGCCGCACGCCAGGACGGCCGGCGGCCTGCCCGCTCAGGCCGGCCGGAACCTGCCGTGCTGCAGGAAATTCGCCGCCTGCCGGGCCGCCTCTGGCGAGAACACCAGGCCGGTGTGACTGGCGTGGACCACGCAATGGTCAGCGCAGCCCGGCAGCCGCGTCTCCTCCACCCCGACGGTGCCGTCAGAAGGACAGTCGAACTGCGAGAACAGCCGCCCCAGGCCACGCGGCACGTCGCCGGCGACCACGCCCAGCTCGGCCTGGCCGTCCCAGCGCGCAAGACCGGCGGTCAGCAGGCCCGCGCTGCGCCCCAGCAGGGGTCGCGTCCAGCGCCGGGCCTGCACCCGGCGCGCGGTCGCGCTGCCGCACAGCGGCGAGCCGATGCACACCACCCGCCGCACGCCCGCGCCCGGCGCCTGCCGCAGCGCCTCCAGCGCCACCAGTCCGCCCAGGCTGTGGCCAACGACGGCATCGACGTCCCCTTCGCGCAGGCGCTGCGCCAGCTGCGGGATGGCCTGCCCCGGGCCGCCACGCACGCTGGGGTAATCGAAGTGCAGCGGGGTGAAGCCCTGGCGCCGCAACTGGGCGGCCAGCGGCAGCAGCCACCAGTCGGCATTGAGCAGGCCATGCACCAGCAGCACGCGCTGCGGCGCCGTCAATCCAGCAGGCCCTTGCGCAAGGCGTAGCGCACCAGTTCGGCGGTGTTGCGCATGCCCAGCTTGTCGAGCACGCGGCCGCGGTGATTCTCCGCGGTCTTGACGCTGATCTCGAGCCGGCGCGCGATTTCCTTGGTCGTCATCCCCTCGGCGATCAGGTGGAACACCTCGCGCTCGCGCGGGGTGAGTTCGCCGTACGGGCTGTCGCCGGCGCGCCCGGGATGCTGCATCTGCTCGGCCAGCGCCTTGGACGCCTGCGGCCCGAAATAGCCGCGCCCCGCATGCAGGCTGCGCACCGCGGCCAGCAGTTCGCTGCCGGCGCTGTCCTTGACCAGGTAACCGGAAGCGCCGGCCCGCACCGCCTGCAGCACGTACTCGTCTTCCTGGTGCATGGTCAGCACCAGCACCCGCGTGTTGGGCAGCTTCTCGCGCAGGCGCCGCACCACCTCCAGGCCGCCCAGCCTGGGCATGGTGAGGTCGGCCACGACGATGTCGGGCCGGGTCAGCTCCGCCTTCTCCAGCGCCTCGATTCCGTCGGCGGCCTGCGCCACCACCTGCACGTCGCCCGCGGCCTCGAGCAGCTTGACCAGGCTCTCGCGCACCATCGTGTGGTCGTCGGCGATCAGTATCCGCATCATCTCCCCCTGCCCGACGCCAAGTTGCGCGCTCCGGGGGGAAGCGTCAAGCCGATGCGACCGCCGCCGGCTCCCACGGCAGCGCCGCGCGCAGGCGCGTTCCCTGGCCCGGCTCGGCGTGCAGTTCGAGGGTGCCGCCGTACAGACGCAGTCGCTCGCGCATGCCGCCGATGCCGCTGCCGCCACTGGCCAGCGCCGCCTTCGGATCGCAGCCGCGGCCGTCGTCGGCCACATGCAGGAGCACCATGGGCCCGCGTCCCGCCAGCCGGACCAGCACCGATTGCGCCTGGGCGTGTTTGGCGACGTTGTTCAGCGCTTCCTGCGCCACCCGGAACAGCAGCGTCTGCACCTCGCCGTCGACCGGCGGCAGGTTCTCCACTTCCAGCTCGACCGCAAGCGCAGCGCTCTCGCCCACGCTGCGCGCCAGCCAGCGCAAGGCCGGCTCCAGCCCGAGGTCGTCGAGGATCGGCGGACGCAACAGGCGCGACATCTCGCGGGTGTCTTCCAGCGTGCCGTGGCACAGCGCGATCGCGGCCTGCAGTCGCTCCCGCTGCGCGGGCGGCAGCTCGGCCTCCAGCTGCGCCAGTCCGTGCTTGAGCGCGGTCAGGTTCTGCCCTATGCCGTCATGCAGCTCGCGCGCCAGCCGCCGCCGCTCGTCTTCCTGCACCTTCCAGACCGCGCGCCCGAGCCGGCGGAACTCGCGCTCGTTCGCCTCCAGCCTTTCCAGCAGCCGCCGATAGTCGTCGCGCAGGTGGTCGATGGCGATGTCGCTCATCGCACGTTCTCCATGGTGTTGGCGCGCCGGTACGCCTCGCGCCGGTCCTCCGGCAGCTTCGCGAGGGTGTCGTTCCACGCACGCGCGGCTGCAGCCTCCGCCGCCCGTGCTTCCTGTGCCGCGCCCTGCGCCGCCAGCGCACGCGCGCCAAGCCGATGCAGGACCCAGGCGCGCCGGTAGTCGCCCCCGCGCAGCAGAGGCTGCGCCTGCCGGTAGGCGGCGACTGCGCCCGCGGCGTCGCCACGCTCCAGCGCCCGGGTCATCGCGCGTTCCAGCCAGTCAAGCCGCAGCGGGACATTGCCCAGGCTTTCCGACTGCGCCTTCAGATCCCCATTGCCCCCGCCCAGCAACGCCACCTGCAGCTGCAGGGCGAGCACCCCCGACATCCGCGCCTGCCGCGACGCATCGGCGAAGTGCCGCCGGGCGGCGCCGGCATCCCCGCGCCGCGACGCCAGCTGACCCTCGAGCATGGACGCCATCGCCTGCTGCTCGCGCGATGCCTTTTCCAGCACCGGGGCCAGCGCCGCCAGCGCGCGCGCGGCGTCGACATCGGCATGCAGGTCCAGCAGGACCTGCGCCCGCAGCAGCCCGGCTTCGGCCTGGCCGCGTGCGTCCTCGCGGCGCTGGAACGAGGCGACCGCGGCCTCTGCCTGCGCCAGCGCCGCCGCGTAGTGGCCCTGCATCCGCTCCAGTTCTGCCAGGTGGCGCCGGCTGACCGCTGCTTCCTCGGCCATCTGCAGGCGCTCGGCGGAGGCCAGCGAGCCTTCCAGCAGGCCGCGCGCGGTGCGCCACTGCCCGCGCGCCACCGCAAGCAGGCCCAGGTTCTGGCTGGTGCGGATGTTGCCGGTCTCGTCGCCCAGCCCGGCATAGGTGTGCGCGGCCTGCTGCCAGTACGCCTGCGCGTCGGCATAGGCGCCCATCTGGTAACGCGCAAAGCCGATGCCATCGAGCGCCTGGGCGATGCCGTGCTGGTCGCCGACGTTCTCCCAGGCCTGCAGCGAACGGCGGTAGGCGGCCAAGGCCAGCGGGTAGTCGCCGCGCTCCTCTGCCAGGAGCCCGAGGTCATGCTCGACCGCCGCCAGCCCGGCGCGATCGTCCAGCGCCACCCGCAGCGCCCGCGCCTGCTCGAGTTGCCGCGCGGCCTCCGCATAGCGCCCGCGCAGGCTCAGGATCGCCGCGAGGTTGCTGCGGCTGGTGGCCTCGCCGCGCCGGTTGCCGACCTGCGCACGCAGCGCGATCGCCCGGCGGTACTGCTCCTCGGCGTCGGCGGTCTGGCCCAGGCGGCCATAGCCGATGCCCAGCGCGTTGACCGTCTCGGCTTCGCCGAAGGCATCGCCGCTGCGCTTGTACAGCACCAGCGCGCGCACCAGGTGCTCGTCCACCGCGCGCTGCGCATCGCCGCTGAGGATGGAGAATTTCCCGAGTTCGAACCAGACGCGCGGATCCTGCGCGTCACGCGTTGCAAGTGCCTGCAGGGCGGCCACCGCGGCCTTGAAGTCGCCGCCGGCGCCGCGCGCGCGCGCCAGCTGCAGCGCGGCCTCGGTGTCGTCGGCGTTGGCCTCCGCCAGTGCGCGCCAGTGCGCGACCGCGGTGGGCGCATCGCCTTCCAGGGTGGCGCGCATGGCGAGGTAGCGGTGCCTGAGCCGCGCCGACGCCCGTTCCAGCGTCGCCTGCCCGCCCTCAATCGCGGCGAAGGCGGCGTCCTCGTCACCCAGTGCATGCGCGGCCTCGGCCTGCTCCAGCCAGGCGCGGGTATAGCCCGGTGCGCTGGCGGCGGCCTCGCGCGACCTCTCCAGCAGCTCGCCGATGTCCCCACGGCGTGCGCCCTGCAGGGCCGCGCCCTGTGCCTGCAGCGCCGGGGTTGCAGGCAGGCCAAGGTCCGGGATCGGGGCGGGCAGGCCGAGCGCGGTGGCGGTCTGCGGGCGCTTCGCCCAGGCCTGCAGCGCCGCGACCGGGTCCGCGGCCAGCGGGCCGTCGATGCGGGTGGGCGCCGCGGCGCCGCCATGCAGGAGGGCCTCGATCCGCCAGCCCTGCCCGTCCGGGTGTGCCCGCAGCTGCAGGATGCGTTCCGCCGCGGCCAGCCGCCGTAGTGCCGTGGGATCCCCGGCGGCGGGTCCGGCCATTTCCAGCGCCTGCCAGCTTCGCCGGCGATCGACCACCGCGACCCCGGGAATCTCCGCCAGCGCGTCGCGCAGGTGGTCACCGGCAGCCATCAGCTGCGCGGCAACGCCCGCCTCGCCGGACTGTATTTCGACCGGCAGCACCAGCAGCCGTCGCAACGGCGCCGACGCCTCGACCGTGGCGGGGACGGCGTCCTGCTGCTGGCGCGACCACCACCAGCCGCCCGCAAGCCCCGCCACCACCACCGCGCCGGCGACCGCCAGTGCCATCCCGCGACCGGGCCGCCACTCGCGCGCGACCTCGCGGCGGTCGATCGCGGCAATCACCGCCTGCGCACTGCCGAAGCGATGCGCGGGCTGCGGCCGCAACAGTTTGTCGACCAGCCGCGCCACCCAGGGCGGGATCCCGGCGCGCAGGCGCGACACCGGCGGCGGCACGCGCACCAGCCGCTGCGCCAGGATCTCGGCGGCGGTGGCGCCCGAGAACGGCGGCTTGCCCGCCAGCATCTCGTACAGGATCAGGCCCAGCGCGTAGAGGTCGCTGCGCGCATCCACGGCCCCGCCGCGCGCCTGTTCCGGCGACAGGTACTCCGGCGTGCCCACCACCGCCCCGGTCGCGGTCATGCCGGCCCCCGCGAGCGAGCGCGCCACCCCGAAATCGCTGATGAAGGCGCGCCCCTGCAGGTCGAGCAGGATATTGGCGGGCTTGAGGTCGCGATGGATCACGCCGGTGGCGTGGGCCGCGGCCAGCCCTTCGGCGATGTCGCGGGTGATGCGCAGGGCCTCCTCGACCTCCAGCGGGCCGCCGCGGTCGAGACGGCGGTCGAGCGCCTCGCCCTCCACGTAATCCATGCTGATCAGCCAGCGCTCCTCGTGGCGGGCAAGATCATGGATGCGCACGACATGCGGGCTCGACACCTGGCGCGCCAGCAGCAGTTCCTGGCGGAAGCGCTCGAACGCGTCCGGCCGCGCCGCCAGTTCCGGGCGCAGCAGCTTCAGCGCCACCGGCACCCCGAGCGCCTCGTCGCGCGCGCGGTAGACCACGCCCATGCCGCCGACGCCAAGCACGCCCTCGATCCGGAAGCGCCCGGCGACCAGGGTCCCGACCGCCAGGTCGGCATGCATGTACAGCCCGGTGGCGGTCTCCGCCGGGGGCGGCGGGTCGCTCACGCGCGCTGATCCGCGGCGCGATGTTGCGAGACGATGGTGTTCCAGCGCGGCGCGCGATCCAGCGCCGCCATCGCCCGCCCCGCCAGCACGTACACCGCCGCGCTTTCCGCAAACGCGCCAAGCAGGTCGAGGTCGAGCTGGGTGATGGGCTCGCCGGGCTCGGTGCGGTCGGCGTAGACGGCGCCCAGCACGCGCTCGCCATCCAGCAGCGGCACGCACACCAGGCTCTGCAGCCCCTGCCCCACGACCGAGGCCCGCCCCGCCAGCCACGGCTCGCTGTCGACATGATTGACCGCAAGCGGGCGCCGGCGCGCGAGCGCGCGCTGCACCGCGCCGACACTGCCGGTGAACGCGCGCGCGGCGAACGCGCCAGGCTCCAGCGAGCGGCGGGCGGCGACCACGTAATCCTCGCCTTCCGCCAGCAACAGGAATCCGCGCGTGCAGCCCGACAGCTCAAGAACGCCGCGCAGCACCTCGTCGAGCATGCCTTCCACCCGGCCATGCCCGGCGACCTCGCGCAGCAGCACCGCCGACTGCGCGCGGCGGGTGAGCGCGCGCGCCTCGGCATTGGCCGCCTGCATCGCATCGAAGACGCCGAACTCGCAGTGGACGTCGCCGATCCGCAGCCAGCACGGCGGCGCCAGCGCCACCTCGCCCACCCGCGCGCCGTCGACGAAGCTGCCGTTCTTGCTGTCGAGGTCGCGCAGGCGCCAGGCGCCGTTTTCATCTCGGAGTTCGGCATGTGCGCGCGACACCGAGGGGTGCTCGATCACCAGGTCGCAGCCGGGTGCGCGACCGACTCTCAGCGCTCCGCCCGCCGGGATCCAGCGCTGCACGGCGGCTTCGTCCGGTGGATAGGCGATCAGGCGGGCCTGCAGCGACATCCCCGCATCTTCACACGGCGCGCGGGCGCAGGCGAGATGCGGGGTGCGCCCTCCGGCGCGTGGGCGGCCTAGGGGCCGAAGTCGCGCAGGTAGGCGATGCTGAACTCGAGGGTGCGCGCGGCGGCAACGACGTCGCCAGCCTGGTTCACGGCGTCACGGGTCGCGCGCCACTGGCTGGACAGGGCGCCGGCAGCCGCGCGCTCGCGCGCACGCTGGGCGGCGCCGCGCACGTTGGCGATGGCGGCGGCGTAGTCGCCCCGCCCCACGGCGGCCTGCGCTGCATCGGCCAGCGCGTCGAAGGCGGGCTGTTCGGCCAGCGGCAGCGCGTCGATCCGCGCCCGCAAGTTGGTGAGCTTGTTCGCCACCACCCCGTCGGTCTCGCGCAGGTCGGTCAGGACCAGGAACTGCGAGAAGCCACCGGTGGTGCCGCGTGCCCGGATCGAGCCGGAGGCGATCTCGTCGGTGATGTCGGTGAACGCACCGTTGAGCGGCGCCTTGAACAGGCGGTAGGAACTGCCGATCGAGTACTCCAGGGCATGGGTATGCACCTCGACCCGCACCGTGCGGAAGGCAAGCCCGCCGGCGGCCGGCGGCTCGATCGTGACCATCAGCGGGAAGCTGCCGCTGAGCGGGTTGAGTTGGACGTCGGGCAGCCGCGCCAGCAGCGCCGGATCCGCGATGTTCACCAGCCGGGCGCTGAGGCCCAGGCTGGCGGCGCTCAGGCCGACCGGATTGTCGAATTCAAGGATGACTTCCGCCAGCGGGTGCAGCGGACTGCCGATGGTGGCGGTGGCGGTCGTGCCGGAAACGTCGACCTGCACCGGCTGCACCTGCGCGGACGCGATGGGCGCGCACAGGGACAGCAACAGGGTGGACGCGATCACTGCAAGCGAGCGAAACATGGTTGCAAGCCCTCTGGAGAAGCGGCGGATCCGCGCAAGCCGAGGCTAGCGCCGGCGAACGCATTGCCCACGTGAAGACTGCCGCATCCGGCGACGAGCGGCATGGGGGATTTCCCCCAGGCGCCGTGGGCATTGCCACCCAAAGCGGTGAAGCGGGTCGCGCCGACCATGTGGCGCCTGGGGGTTTTCCACCCTTGCCGCTGAAGGCGTTCCCCGATGTGCGGGTTCGCGGCGATGCCGAAGATGGCTGCAACCCCGCACGCCGGGCTTCCCCCAGGAGCACCCCATGTCACTCGCACGCTGCATGATCCGCATCTCCGCACTCGCCGCAGGCCTGCTCGCCAGCGGGATGGCCTTGGCCGACGCCCACCTCGACCCGCAACTGGTGGCGAAGATGGCCGCCGCCGGCGCCACCGAAAACCTGCAGGTGGTGATCACCTACAAGCAGTCGGTGCCGGTCAGCGCGGCCCAGCTCGGCGTGCTGAAGTCGCTCGGCATCGAGCAGGGACTCACCATGCGCACCCTGCCGATCGCCGGCGCGCTGGCCACGCCGGCGGAGATCCGCGCGCTGGCGCAGCGCGACGACGTCGCCTCGATCTGGTTCAACGCCCCGCTGCGCTACATGAACAAGGAAGCGCGCGAAATGTCCGGCGCCGCCCGCGCCGTGGACAACCCCGCCGATTACCACCGCGCGATCCCGTTCAGCGGCGCCGGGGTGACCGTGCTGGTCAACGACTCGGGCGTCGATGGCACCCATGACGACATCAAGTTCGGCAACCACCTGGTGCAGAACGCGCAGGGCGCCACCAATCTGAACTCGCTCGACAGCATGCTGCCGATCAGCTACCTCGAAGGCATCCCCAACACCGACTGGGGCTCGGGCCACGGCACCCACTGCGCCGGCACCATCGGCGGCACCGGGGCCAAGTCCAACGGCCTGTACCGCGGCGTGGCACCGGGCGCGCACCTGGTGGGCTATGGCTCCGGCGCGGTGCTGTTCATCCTCGATGCGGTGGGCGGCCTCGACTACGCGGCCACCAACCAGTTCAGCTACCAGCACCCGATCCGCGTCACCAGCAACTCCTGGGGCAGCAGCGGCAAGTTCGATCCGCTCAACCCGGTCAACGTCGCCACCTACGAGCTGTACAAGCGCGGCATCGTCAGCGTGTTCGCCGCCGGCAACGAGGGGCCGGGCGAGGACACCCACAACCCGTACGCGCAGGCGCCGTGGGTGATCTCGGTGGGCGCCGGCGAGAAGGACGGCGTGCTCACCAGCTTCTCCTCGCGCGGCAAGCGCGGCGAGTTCGGCAGCTTCACGATGCCCGATGGCCGCCAGTGGACCTACTTCAACGAGCCCACCATCGTCGCCACCGGGGTCGACATCGTCTCCACCCGCACCATTGGCGGCTCGCTGCACTACCTGTCCACCGAGCAGGACGTCGCCAACCTGGATCCGGCGCACGTGCCCTTCTACAGCCACATGAGCGGCACCTCGATGGCGACCCCGCACGTCGCGGGCATCGTCGCGCTGATGCTGGAGGCCAACCCGCACCTGACTCCGGACCAGGTCAAGGACATCCTCGAGCGCACCGCCACCAACATGACCGCGCGCCTGCCGTGGGAAGCCGGCGCCGGCCACGTCAATGCCTACGCCGCGGTGGCGGAAGCGTCCCGCACCCGCGACGGCTGGGGCGGCACCGTCAGCTCGCTGCTGGAATTCAATGCCAATGCCGTGCTCGGCCCGGAGAGCGCGCCGACCACCTATCCGATCGACTTCTCGCCGGTCGGGACGGTCGAGTCGGTGCCGTTCGAGGTGGGCAGCGACGTCGCCTGGGTGAAGGCGCACGCGAGCACCCTGCAGACCGTCGCCATCGTCCTGATCGACCCGGACGGCAACCGCTACGGCTCCTCGATCGGCATTCCCGCCCCGGTGGCCGGCAACGACGGCGCGATCACCACCGGCGCACCCGGCAAGCCCGGGACCTGGTACGTCACCGTGCGCGGGATCGGGTCGCTGTCCGGGCAATCGCTGGATCCGCTGAAGGTCACCAACGGCTACGCCGCCCCGGGCACCGTCAACGTGGATGTCAGCTTCACCAAGAGCGGCGGCTACACCGGCATGGGCGACGTCGCCTCGCATCCGGCGCGGCAGGCGATCGAGTACGCGGTGGCCAACCGGCTGGTGGACGGCTACTCCGACCGCTCCTTCCGTCCGGACCAGGCGATCAAGCGCGGCGAACTGGCCCAGTACCTGGTGATGGGCGCCAACGTGCGCCAGGCGCTGCCCTTCGACGGGCGCAGCAGCTTCAGCGACATCGGATCGACCCACCCCGCCTATGCCTACGCCGAAGCCGCGGTCGCCCGTGGCGCCTCGCTGCGCGACCTGACGCATGCCCAACACGGGATCATGGGCACGGTCGACGGCAAGTTCCGCCCCAACGATGCGGTGACCCGGGTCAGCCTGGCCTACTCGCTGGTGCAGGCGCTCGGCATGCAGGCGCAGGCGACCTCCTTCGAGGGCCCGCTCACCGCCTTCTACGACGGCAAGCGGATTCCGATCGAGGACGCGGGCACCATCTCCCCCGCCCTGCGTGGCTACGTGCAGGCGGCACTCGACCAGGGCGTGATCAATGCGCGCTTCGCGGTGACCCAGGGACCGTTCGACCTGCAGCCGACCCTGCGTGCCTACTTCGACCCCGGCAAGACCGTCACCCGCGCGGCCTACGCGGTCGCCGCCGGCCGCTTTGCCGCCGCCTATCGCAGCGCAGAAGACTGACTTCCCCTGCGACACGGACGTCGCATGGACGGCCCGGGCAACCGGGCCGTTTTTTATGCTTGGCGCGGGAGGCGGCGGAACATGAACTCGCGGTCGCGCTGCGCGCCGACGATGAATTCGTACTCGCCGGCGAAGGTGAAGCCGTGGCGTGCGTAGAAGCGCTGGGCGCCGAAGTTTTCCGACCACACGCTGATCCACAGGATGCGTGGCCCGTCGCGTTCCAGCCAGGCCAGCGCCTGCCGCAGCAGCGCTTCACCGATGCCGGCGCCCTGCGCGTCGGCGCGCACGTACAGGCGCTTGAGTTCGCCATCCGCGGGGCTGGCCTCGGGGTGCGGCAGCCCGCAGGGGCCGGCCTGGGCGTAGCCAACCGCCTCGCCATCACGCTCCGCGATCCACAGCGCGTACGCCGGATCCGCAAGCACCCTGGTGTACGCCGCGGCGCTGTGACTGTCCTCCAGGAACGCCTGCAGGTCCTGCGGCGTGTAGAGGTGTCCGAAGGTCTCGACGAAGGTGGCCACACCGAGGTCCGCCAGCAGGGCGGCGTCGGCGGGCTCGGCGCGGCGGATGGCTGCGTTGCTCATATCAGCGGAAGATGGGTGCTGGCGGGGCACTGCGGAAAGCAGGCCATGGATGGCCTGCGGCGACGCGTCGAACAGGATGTTCGCACGCGTCGGGTAGCAGAGCCCCGCCAGCGCCCATCAGGCGGGGCTGCGCACCCTCACGTGCACTTCGGCCAGCTGCGCATCCGCGATGGGCGACGGCGCATCGGTCATCAGGCACTGCGCGCCGGTGGTCTTGGGGAAGGCGATCACGTCGCGGATCGAGTCGGTGCCGGCCATCAGCGCGGCGATGCGGTCGATGCCGAAGGCGATCCCGCCATGCGGCGGCGCGCCGTACTTGAGCGCGTCCAGCAGGAAGCCGAACTTGGCCTGCTGTTCCTCGGCGCCGATCCCCAGCAGGTCGAACACCGCGGCCTGCATCTGCGGGCGATGGATGCGGATCGAGCCACCGCCGATCTCGTTGCCGTTGAGCACCATGTCGTAGCCGCGCGACACCGCGGTCTTCGCGTTCGCGCGCAGGTCTTCGATGGAGTCCACGGCCGGCGCGGTGAACGGATGATGCAGGGCCACGAAGCGCTGCTCGTCTTCGTCCCACTCGAACATCGGGAAATCGGTGACCCACAGCGGCGCCCACACGTCCTGCACCAGGCTGAAGTCCTTGCCCGCCTTGAGCCGCACCGCGCCCATGAAGTCGGACACCTTGTTGTAGCTGCCGGCCCCAAAGAACACGATGTCGCCGTTGCCGGCGCCGACGTGCCCGAGCAGCGCCTCGAACGCACCCTCGGCGAAGAACTTGGCCACCGGCGAATTCACCGCGCCCGTCTCGTCGATCTTCGCGTAGGCCAGGCCCTTAGCGCCGTACTTGGCGGCGTGCGCGGCGTACTCGTCGATCTGCTTGCGGCTCAATGTCGCGCCGCCCGGGATGCGCAGCGCGGCGACGCGTCCACCGGGATCGTTGGCGGCGCCGCTGAACACCGCGAACTCGCACTCCTTCACCAGCTCGGCCACGTCGACCAGCTCCAGCGCGATGCGCAGGTCCGGCTTGTCGGAACCGTAGCGGCGCATCGCCTCGGCATAGGTCATCCGCGGGAATTCGGAGGCCAGCGCGACGCCCACCACCTCGCGGAACACGTGGCGCACCATTTCCTCGGTCAGCTCCTGCACGTCGCGCTCTTCCACCCACGCGAACTCCATGTCGAGCTGGGTGAACTCGAGCTGGCGGTCGGCGCGCAGGGCTTCGTCGCGGAAGCAGCGGGCGATCTGGTAGTAGCGGTCGAAGCCCGCCATCATCAGGATCTGCTTGAACAGCTGGGGACTCTGCGGCAGCGCGTAGAACTCGCCGGGATGCATGCGCGCCGGCACCAGGAAGTCGCGCGCACCTTCGGGGGTGGCCTTGGTCAGGATCGGGGTCTCGATGTCCTGGAAGCCGCGCGCATCGAGGTAATGCCGCAGCGCGCTCACCAGCTTCGTGCGGGTGCGCATCTTGCGCTGCATCGCGGGGCTGCGCAGGTCGAGGTAACGGTACTTCAGGCGGATGTCCTCGCCCGGGTTCTCGTGGTGGTGGAACGGCAGCGGCTCGGCCTTGTTGAGCAGCTCGATGCGGGTAGCGACAATCTCCACCTGCCCGGTCTTGATTTTGTCGTTCACCGACTGGCGGCGGCGCACGGTGCCGGTGATGCGCAGGCAGTCCTCGTAGCCCACCGCCGTGGCGGCGGCGATGACGTCGGCGTCGCCTGCGAAGGCCGCATCGGGCTCGGCGACGACCTGCACGATGCCCTCGTGGTCGCGCAGGTCGATGAAGACGATCTGGCCCATGTTGCGGGCCACGTCGGCCCAGCCGCACAGGGTCACGGTCTGGCCGATCAACGCCTCGTCGATCAGGCCGCAGAAATGGGTACGCATGGAAAGCTCCGGAACTGGCGGTCGTGCCGGCGCGGACGCTGGCGAGCCGCCTAGTTTACCGCGCTAGTCCGCGCTGGCAGCGGGCTTGGGCGTGGCCGGTTTGGCCGCGGGCTTTGCGTCGGTGGCAGGAGCCGCGGCAGGCTTGGCGTCCGCCTTCGCAGCATCGGGGGCCGGCTTGGCGCCCTCCCCGCCCTCGCCCGCCAGGTTGCGCTTCTTGTCGCCGTCCTTCTTGAAGTCGGTCTCGTACCAGCCGCCGCCCGCCAGCCGGAACTGCGGCGCGGTCAGCTGGCGGCGCACCTGGCCAGCGGCGCCACAGGCCGGGCAGGCCGTGGGGTCGGCATCGGAGAGCTTCTGCAGGCGGTCGAAGGCGTGGCCGCAGGCGTCGCAGGCGAAGGCGTAGATCGGCATGGGCTCGGAAAGTCGCGGCGGGATGGCGATTGTGCGGGCGATGGCCGCCGTTTCAAGCCCGTTGCGCGTGGCCGCGGTATCGTCGGCGCGCTTCCCCGAGGATTTCCGCCATGCAGAACCGCTTCCTCCTTGCCGCGATCGTGCTGGCCATCGGCCTGGTCGGCGCCGGCTGGTTCGCCGCCCAGGGCATGGCACAGCTGCGCACCGCGGACCGCTACGTCACCGTCAAGGGCAGCGCCGAGCAGGACGTGCCGGCGAACCTGCTGGTGTGGCCGCTGCCGCATTCGGTGGGCGGCAACGACCTGGCCGACGTGCAACGCCGGCTCGACGCCAACACCGCGGCCATCCGCGCCTTCTTCAGCGCCGCCGGCTTCGGCGAGGGTGAAGTCAGCGTCTCGCCGCCCCGGCTCGAGGATCGCTGGGCCTGGGCATACGGCGAGAACCGGCCGCCGGAGCGCTTCCGCTATTCGACCACGGTCACCCTGCGCACCACCGACATCGCCAAGGCGCAGCAGGTCCTGCGCCGCAGCGGCGAGCTGGTCTCGCGCGGGATCCTGCTGGGCGGCGAAGGCGGCGAAGGCGGCATGGGCGGCGGCCCGGAATTCAGCTACACCTCGCTCAACCGGATCAAGCCGGCGCTGATCGCCGAGGCCACCGCCGAGGCGCGCAAGGCCGCCGAGCAGTTCGCCAAGGATTCCGGCGCCCGCATCGGCGGCATCCGCAGCGCCAACCAAGGGGTGGTCACGATCAGCGACCGCGACCGTGGCAGCCCTCAGGTCAAGACGGTGCGCGTGGTGACGACCGTCGAGTACTTCCTGAAATAGGCGCGGGGTACGCCGCCTACCAGCCCCAGGGTGTCGGCGGCGGGGTCACCGGGCGCGTCAGGTCGAACTCCACCCGGAACAGGCGGCCGCCGGGGCGCGAGAGTTCGTAAGCGAACATCGTCGGGTGGATTTCCATCGCCCAGGTGTTCTGCAGCGACGCATTCAGGCCCTCGCGCCTGAAGGTGGCGATCGACTCGGCATCGACCGGGAATTCCTGGCGCGTCGCGCTGCCCGGGCTGGCGGTGTCGCCGCCGTACATCGTGGTGGCGTCCGGGGTGCCGTCCTCGTGCCGGTGGTCGTGCTTGAGGCGCAGGCCGGTGGCGGTGCGGGTCAGTATCCACGTGCGCGAGCGGTCGTCGCCGACGTGGAACGGGATCTCGATGCGGGTGGCAGGCGCCTCGCAGCCACGCACGTGCATCACCAGGGCCTTGCCCTCGAACGCGTCCGGGGTGGCTGGCTTGGGCTCGTTGGCGACGATGCGGCCGGCGTAGGCCTTGCCGCAATGCGCGGCGATGCCGGCAAGGAAGGCGTCGGCGGGCGCTGCGGCGGGCACGGTGGTGCACCCCGCGCAGGCAAGCGCGAGGGCGGCGGTCAGGATCAGGCGCATGACGGGCTCCGGGTATTCGATCCGCTGGTTATACCCGAACGCGCCAACCGCTCAGTCGTACAGCGCCAGCAACTCGCCCTCGGCCTCGTCCAGTTCCGCGCGCAGTTGCACTTGCCGGCGCCCGAGGTCGGCGACCTTGCCGGCATCGGCGTACACCGCCGGATCCGCCATCTGGCCGGCGCATTCGGCCAGCTGCTGCTCCAGGCGCGCCACCCGCGCCTCTGCCTTCTGCAGCTTGTGCGGATTGGCCTTCGGCTTGGCGGCGGCCGCCGCAGGCGCGGGTTTCGCTGGGGGTTCGCTGACCGGGGCGGCGCCGCCCTTGCCCGGCTTGCCGGTCGCGTCGCCTGCCGGGCGCGCGCGCAGCCACGCTGCGTAATCGTCGAGGTCGCCGTCGAACGGCTCGACGATGCCGTCATGAACGCGCCAGTACTCGTCGCTGACCAGTCCGATCAGGTGGCGGTCGTGGCTGACCATCACGATCGCGCCATCGAAATCGGACAGCGCCTCGGCGAGCGCCTCGCGCATCTCGAGGTCGAGGTGGTTGGTCGGCTCGTCCAGCAGCAGCAGGTTGGGCCGGTTCCACGCCAGCAGCGCCAGCGCAAGGCGCGCCTTCTCGCCACCGGAGAAATTGTCGATCACCTCGAACGCGCGGTCGCCCGGGAACTGCCAGCCACCAAGGAAATTGCGGAACTCCTGGGTGGCGGTGTTCGGCGCAAGCTGCTTGAGGTGGTCGATCGGCGAGGTGCCGGCCACCAGCGATTCCACCGTGTGCTGGGCGAAGTAGCCGATCCGCAGGTCGGGATGCGCGATGCGCTCGCCCGACATCGGCGGCAACTCGCCCACCAGGGTCTTGACCAGGGTCGACTTGCCGGCGCCGTTGACGCCGAGCAGGCCGATGCGATCCCCGGCTTCCAGCCCGAAACCGACGTTGCGCAGGATCGTCGCGCCGGGGCCATAGCCGCAGTCCGCATCGCGCAGCGACAGCAGCGAATTGGGCAGCCGCGCCGGCGCTGGCAGCTGGATGCTGACGCCGCGCTCGACCCGCACCGCCTCGGTGCCGGCCAGCTTCTCCAGCCGCTTCATCCGCGACTGCGCCTGCCGGGCCTTGCTGGCCTTGGCCTTGAAGCGGTCGATGAAGCTCTGCAGGTGCGCGCGCTCGGCCTGTTCCTTGTCGTGCGCGATCTGCTGCTGGCGCAGGTGCTCGGCGCGCTGGCGCTCGAACGCGGTGTAGTTGCCGACGTACAGCTTCGCCTTGCCGTCGTGCAGGTGCAGGATGTGGGTGGTGACGTTGTCGAGGAACTCGCGGTCGTGCGAGATCACCAGCAACGTGCCGGCATAGCGCTTCAGCCATTCCTCCAGCCACACCACTGCGTCGAGGTCGAGGTGGTTGGTGGGCTCGTCCAGCAGCAGCAGGTCGGACGGCGTCATCAGCGCGCGGCCCACGTTGAGCCGCACCCGCCAGCCGCCGGAGAAATCGGACACCGGCTTCTCGTGGGTGTCGGCCGCGAAGCCGAGACCGTGCAACAGGCGTCCGGCGCGCGCCGACGCGTCGTAGCCGTTCACTTCCTCCAGACGCTGGTGCGCCTCCGCCACCGCCTCCCAGTCCTCGGCGGCGAACGCATTGGCTTCCGCCTGCACCGCCGCATGCACCTCGGCATCGCCCGATAGCACGAAGTCGAGCGCCGGATCCGGCAGGTGCGGGGTCTCCTGGGCGACGCTGGCGATGCGCGCCTTGCCCGGCAGGTCGATGTCGCCGCGGTCGGGTTCGACTTCGCCCATCAGCGCGGCGAACAGGCTGGACTTGCCGGCGCCATTGCGGCCGACCACGCCCACGCGGTAGCCGGCGTGCAGCGCGAGGTCGACGTCGGACAGCAGCAGGCGTTCGCCCCTGCGCAGGGCGAAATTTCGGAAGGAGATCATCCGGATAGTGTAAGGCGACGGCCCCCGGCGACGTCCGCCCGTCGACCGCCGGCGCGAAGCGGCGTGCGATCATGCTCCCTCACCCCACGGGAGCGCCGATGCCGCACCACACCTCACTGATCGCGATCCTGTGCATGGGCTTCGTGCTGGCGTTCCTGTTCGGGATGCTGGCGCGCCGGCTCAACCTGTCGCCATTGGTGGGCT
Source organism: Pseudomonadota bacterium (assembly GCA_023388715.1). Taxonomy (GTDB): domain Bacteria; phylum Pseudomonadota; class Gammaproteobacteria; order Xanthomonadales; family Xanthomonadaceae; genus Thermomonas. Next base: position 49,733 of record JAEWFT010000024.1, on the reverse strand, counting down.
ACCTGGTGGCCGGCATCGTCGCCGGGCCGTACACGCCCGGCTTCGTCGGCGACGCGGAGCTGGCGCCGCAGCTGGCCGAGATCGGCGTGATCCTGCTGATGTTCGGCGTCGGCCTGCATTTCTCCTGGCGCGACCTGATGTCGGTGCGCGCGATCGCGCTCCCCGGCGCATTGGCGCAGATCTCGGTGGCCACCCTGCTTGGCTGGGCGATGGGCCATTTCTGGCTGGGCTGGTCGCATGGGGCCGGGCTGATCTTCGGGCTGTCGCTGTCCTGCGCCAGCACGGTGGTGCTGCTGCGCGCGCTGGAAGACCGCCGCCTGCTGGAAACCGAGCGCGGGCGGATCGCGGTGGGCTGGCTGATCGTCGAGGACCTGGCCTGCGTGGTCGCGCTGGTGCTGATGCCGGCCATGGCCGGCATGTTCGGCGGCGAGGCGATCGACCCGGCCAGCGGCGAGCCGGTGCGCGGCAGCATCTGGGGCACGCTGGTTACCACGCTGATGAAGGTGGGCGCGTTCATGGCGGTGATGCTGCTGGTGGGCCGCCGGGTGATCCCCTGGGTGCTCGGGCGGGTCGCCGCGCTGGGCTCGCGCGAGCTGTTCACCCTGTGCGTGCTGGCGATCGCGCTCGGGGTCGCCTACGGCTCGGCGACGCTGTTCGGCGTCTCGTTCGCGCTGGGCGCGTTCTTCGCCGGCATGCTGCTGGCGGAATCCGAATTCAGCCAGGAGGCCGCCGCCGAGACCCTGCCGCTGCGCGACGCCTTCGCGGTGCTGTTCTTCGTCTCGGTCGGCATGCTGTTCGACCCGCGCTTCCTGCTCGATCACGCGCTGGAAGTGGCGGCGGTGGTGGCGATCATCGTGCTGGGCAAGTCGGCGGCGGCCTACGCCATCGTCAGGCTGTTCGGCAAGCCGCACGGCACCGCGCTGACCATCTCCGCCAGTCTTGCCCAGATCGGCGAGTTCAGCTTCATTTTGGCGGCGCTGGGCGTGACCCTGGAGATCATTCCCGAGATGGCGCGCAACCTGATCCTGGCGGGCGCGCTGATCTCGATCATCCTCAACCCGATGATCTTCTCGCTGCTCGACCGCCTGGTGGCGCCGCCGGGGAGCGCGAAGAACCCGATCGTGCCGATCGCGCCACCGATCCCGGAGGAGACCGCGGACCATGTGCTGTTGATCGGCTTCGGCCGGGTCGGGCAGGAACTCTCCAAGCTGCTGGTACGCCGCGGGGTGCCGGTGGTGCTGGTCGAGGAGGACGGCGATCGCGTGCTGCAGGCGCGGCAGGAAGGGCTGCTGGTGGTGCGCGGCAACGCGACCTCGGAGACCGTGCTGCGCGAGGCCCGCGCCGGCGCTGCCAAGCTGGCGGTGGTGGCGGTTCCGGGGGCGCTGGAATCGGCCGAGATCGTCGGCCACCTGAAGAACCTCGCCCCGCAGATCACGGTGCTGGCGCGCGCCCACAGCCAGCAGGGCGTGGACCTGCTGCTGCGCCGCGGCGCCGAGGCCGCGGTGCTGGCCGAGCGCGAACTGGCGCACTCGCTGGCGGAGATGGTGATGGCGACGCCGCCGTATCGGCCGCAGCGCGCGCCGATTCCCCCGGAGGCCGCGCCCGCGGCTCCGAGCTAACTCCGATCAGCCGGCGACAAACACCAGCCTGCCGCCCTCGGCGTCCACCCGCACGGTGTCGCCATTGCCGAAGCGCCCGCCGAGGATGTCCTGCGCCAGCGGGTTCTCCAGCTGCTGCTGGATCGCACGCTTGAGCGGGCGCGCGCCGTACACCGGGTCGAAGCCGACGTTGCCGAGCAATTCGTAGGCGGCGTCGCTCAGTTCGATGCGGATGCCACGCTCGCCCAGCCGCTTCTCCAGCCCGCGCAGCTGGATCCGCGCGATCGACTTGATCTGCGCCTTGTCCAGCGGGTGGAACACCACGATGTCGTCCAGCCGGTTGATGAACTCCGGGCGGAAGTGCGCCTGCACCACGCCCATCACCGAGGCCTTCATCTGCAGGTAGGCCTCCGGCGAGTCGTCGCCGGCCAGCTCCTGGATCTGGTGGCTGCCGAGGTTGGAGGTCATCACGATGACGGTGTTGCGGAAATCCACCGTGCGGCCCTGGCCATCGGTCAGGCGGCCGTCGTCCAGCACCTGCAGCAGGATGTTGAAGACGTCCGGGTGCGCCTTCTCGACCTCGTCCAGCAGGATCACGCTGTACGGGCGGCGGCGCACCGCTTCAGTGAGGTAGCCGCCCTCCTCGTAGCCCACATAGCCCGGGGGCGCGCCGATCAGGCGCGACACCGCGTGCTTCTCCATGAACTCGCTCATGTCGATGCGCACCATCGCGTCGCTGCTGTCGAACAGGAACTCCGCCAGCGCCTTGCACAGCTCGGTCTTGCCGACGCCGGTCGGGCCCAGGAACAGGAACGAGCCGCTCGGGCGGTTCGGATCCGACAAGCCGGCGCGCGAACGGCGTACCGCGTCGGACACGACCTTGATCGCCTCCTCCTGCCCGACGACGCGCGCGTGCAGCGCCTCTTCCATCTTCAGCAGCTTCTCGCGCTCGCCTTCCAGCATCTTGCTGACCGGGATGCCGGTCCAGCGCGCGACCACCTGGGCGATCTCCTCCGCGGTGACCTTGTCCTGCAGCAGGGTGAAACCCTTGGTCTCCGCTTCCTGAGCGGCCGCCAGCTGCTTCTCCAGTTCGGGCATGCGGCCGTACTGGATCTCGCTCATCGCGGCGAAGTCCTGCTTGCGCTGGGCGGCCTCGAGCTCCAGGCGCGCGGCCTCGATCTGCTCCTTGATCCTCGTTGCACCCTGCAGGGTGGCCTTCTCGGCCTTCCACACTTCCTCGAGGTCGGAGAACTCGCGTTCGAGCACCTCGATTTCCTGCTCGAGGTCGGCCAGCCGCTGCCTGGACTCGGCGTCCTTTTCCTTCTTCAGCGCCTCGCGCTGGATCTTCAGCTGGATCAGCCGGCGTTCCTTGCGGTCCATTTCCTCCGGCTTGGAGTCGATCTCCATGCGGATGCGCGAGGCGGCCTCGTCCATCAGGTCGATCGCCTTGTCCGGCAACTGGCGGTCGGCGATGTAGCGGTGCGACAACGTCGCCGCGGCGACGATGGCGGGATCGGTGATCTCCACCCCGTGGTGCACCGCGTAGCGCTCCTTCAGGCCGCGCAGGATGGCGATGGTGTCCTCCACCGACGGCTCGCCGACGAACACCTTCTGGAAGCGGCGCTCCAGCGCGGCATCCTTCTCCACGTACTTGCGGTACTCGTCCAGCGTGGTGGCACCGATGCAGTGCAGCTCGCCGCGCGCGAGCGCCGGCTTGAGCATGTTGCCGGCGTCCATCGAGCCTTCGGCCTTGCCCGCGCCGACCATGGTGTGCAGCTCGTCGATGAACAGGATGATCTGGCCCTCGTTCTTCGACAGGTCGTTGAGCACCGCTTTGAGCCGCTCCTCGAACTCGCCGCGGAACTTGGCGCCCGCGATCAGCGCGCCCATGTCGAGGCTCAACAGGCGCTTGCCGCGCAGGCCTTCCGGCACCTCGCCATTGATGATGCGCTGGGCCAGGCCTTCCACGATCGCGGTCTTGCCAACGCCAGGCTCGCCGATCAGGACCGGGTTGTTCTTGGTCCGCCGCTGCAGCACCTGGATGGTGCGGCGGATCTCCTCGTCGCGACCGACCACCGGGTCGAGCTTGCCGCTCTCCGCGCGCGCAGTCATGTCGATGGTGTACTTCTCCAGCGCCTGCCGGGCGTCTTCCGCGTTCTCGTCGGTCACTTTCTCGCCTCCGCGCAGCTTGTCGATGGCCGCGTCCAGTTTCGCCTTGTTCGCACCCGCGGCCTTGAGCGCCTTGCCGGCCTCGCCGGAGTCCTCCAGCGCGGCCATCAGGAACAGTTCGCTGGCGATATAGGCATCGCCGCGCTGCTGGGCCAGCTTGTCGGTGACGTTGAGCAGCCGCACCAGGTCGTTGCCGGCCTGCACGTTGCCGGCCTGGCCGGTCACCTTCGGCAGCCGGTCCAGCGCCTCGGCCAGGCGCTCGCGCAGCACCGGCACGTTGACGCCGGCCTGGGCCAGCAGCGGGCGGGTGCCGCCGCCCTGCTGGTCCAGCAGCGCCAACAGCAGGTGCGCGGGTTCGATGATGGTGTGGTCGCGGCCCACGGCCAGCGACTGCGCGTCGGCGATGGCCTGCTGGAAGCGCGAAGTGAGTTTGTCCATGCGCATGGACGTGATCTCCATGGGGGGCCGGCGTTCCGGCATAGCGTGCAAATGCGGTCCGCGGGTGCACAATACAAGGCGCGGCCACGCGGGCCGCTGGCGGCTTGGGGGACGGCGATGACGATCCGGGCATGGCAGGCGGTCACCGTGGTGGCGCTCATCGGCGCCGGACTGACGTTCTGGGACCTGCCCGCGGGCAGCCGCGCGGGCCTGGGCGGGCTCAGCCTGGCGGCGGGCGTGGCGGCGCTGGGCCTGATGGCCGCCGCGGCCCTGCTGGGATCGCGCTGGAGCTGGATCGAGCCGCTGTTTGGCGGGCTCGACCGCGTCTACGAGGCGCACAAGTGGATGGGCGTGTGGGCGCTGGGGCTGGCCAGCCTGCACTTCCTGTTCAAGGCCGGGCACGAGGCCTGGCAGGTGGCCCCGATCCTGGAGCTGCCCGGGTTCTGGACGCGTCTTCTGCGGCAGGCCTCGTACGTCGCGCTCGGGCTGATCGTGCTGCTGGCGCTCAATCGCGCCATCCCCTATTCGCAATGGCGCTGGTGGCACAAGCTCTCGGGTCCGCTGTTCCTGGTCGTGGTGCTGCACTGGCTGAGCTTCAAGTCGCCGATCCGCCTGGACAGCGCCAGCGGCGCCTGGCTGGCCGCCTGGTCCGTGCTCGGCGTGGCCGGCGCGTTGTACAAGCTGCTGCTGTACCGGTTCGTCGCCCGCCAGGCGGAGTACGAGGTGGTGGCGATCGACCCGGGCGCGTCCGCCGCGCACCTGCAGCTGGCGCCGGTCGGCCGGCCGGTGGCGTTCGAGCCCGGCCAGTTCGGTTTCCTGCGCATGCACGCGCAGGGCCTGCGCGAGCCGCATCCCTTCACCATCGCCTCCGGCAGCGGCGGCGATGGCCGTGTGGATTTCGTGGTGCGCGCGCTGGGCGACTACACCACCCGGCTGGTGTCGCAGGTGCGCCCCGGCATGCGCGCCGACGTGTTCGCGCCGTACGGCCGTTTCCGCCGCAACGTGGATGCGTCGCGCGAGGTCTGGATCGGCGGCGGCGTCGGCATCTCGCCCTTCATCGCCTGGCTGCGCGACGAGCGCGCCGACCGCTTCGACAAGGTGACGCTGTTCTACTTCCACACGCCCGGCCGCGAATTCCCGGAACTGCCGGTGCTGGAACGGATGGCCGCCGCGCGCGGTGCCGAACTGGTGGGCGTGGCCGGCGGGCCGGACGACCCCGCCTTCCACCAGCGCTTCGCGGCGCTGTGCCGGGAGCACGGCGCCGAGGCCATCGACGTGGCCTTGTGCGGCCCCGCCGGGCTGCTGCAACGGGTGCGCGCCGCGTTGCACGACAATGGCGTGCCGGCCGGCAACCTGCGCCACGAACTGTTCGAGTTCCGCTGAGTGGCATCGCTCGAAGTCCCACCGCCCGCGGCCTTCGCACTCCCGCAGCCGCCCCAACGTGACGGCGGCTGGCATCTCTACCTGCTGCGCTGCCAGGACGGCAGCCTGTACGCCGGCATCGCCACCGACGTCGCGCGCCGCTTCCACCAGCACGCCGCGGGCACGGGCGCGAAGTACACTCGCTCGCATCCGCCGGCGTCGGTCCTCGCCAGCCGCGCCTACCCGGACCGCGGCAGTGCGCTGCGCGCCGAGCACGCGCTGAAACGGCAACCGAAGGCGCGCAAGCTGGAGTGGCTGCTGCGCCAGTGATGCGCTAGGGCGCGATCCAGGCCAGGGTGGCCATGCGGCCGCCGCGGCCATCGCGGCGGTGCGAGAAGAAACGCGCCGGATCCGAGATCGTGCACAGGCCGCCGCCATGGATGTCGGTCAGGCCGGCATCCAGCAGCCGCTGGCGCGCCAGCATGCCCAGGTCGACCTTCCAGTGGCCCGGCCGTGTCGCAAGGAACGCCATCCGGGCGCGGGCATCGCGCGCGGTGAAGGCAGCGAATACCTCCTCGCCGATCTCATAGGCATCCCGGCCCGCAGCGGGGCCAAGCCACGCGACCCGCTGATCGGCAGGCGTTCGCATCGCCGCCAGCGTTGCCTCCAGCACGCCGGCGCACAGGCCGCGCCAGCCGGCATGAGCGGCGGCGATTTCGCTGCCATCGCGCGCGGCCAGCACAACCGGCAGGCAGTCCGCCGTGAGGATCGCCAGCACCGTGCCCGGCGTGGCGGTGATCGCGGCATCGGCCTCGGGTTCGTCGAAGCCGGGCTCGGAAACCACGCCGACGCCATGCACCTGCCGCAGCCAGCGCGGCGGCGATGGCAGTCCCAGCGCGTCCTGCAGTTGGCGGCGGTTTTCCGCCACCGCCGCCGGCGCATCGCCGCAGCGGCTGCCCAGGTTGAAGCTGTCGAACGGCGGTAGCGAGACGCCCAGCCCGTGGCGCAGCGTGGTCAACGCACGCACGCCCGGCGGCGCGGGCCAGTCGGCGTCGACCCAGGCGCTCACCGCCGCGCGCGCTCGGCGTCCCGATGGGCGGCAGTGTCCTCGCGCAGCACCCCCAGCAGCGCCTGCATGTCCGCCGGAAGCGGCGCCTCGCAGCGGATCGCCTCGCCGCTGGCCGGATGCGCGAATTCCAGCACCTCGGCGTGCAGCGCCTGCCGGCGGAAGCCGCGCAGGGCTGCGATCAGTTCCTCGGAAGCGCCCTTGGGCAGCTTCAGCGGCCCGCCGTACAGCGGGTCGCCGACGATCGGGGTCTTCAGGTGCGCCATGTGGACGCGGATCTGGTGGGTGCGCCCGGTTTCCAGCCGGCACTCCAGCGCGGTGTGCGCGCGGAAGCGCTCGCGCAGCCGGTAATGGGTCACCGCTTCCTTGCCGTCCTCGCGCACGGCCATGCGCAGGCGGTCGCGCGGGTGGCGCTCGATCGGCGCGTTGGCGGTGCCGCCCGACACCAGCGCACCGACCACGATGGCCAGGTACTGCCGGTGCACCTGGCGCGCGGACAGCTGCGCGACCAGCGCGGTGTGCGCCTGCAGCGTGCGCGCGATCACCATCACCCCGCTGGTGTCCTTGTCCAGGCGGTGGACGATGCCGGCGCGCGGCAGCTTGTCCAGGCCGCCGTCGCGGTGCAGCAGCGCGTTGACCAGGGTCCCCGCCGGATTGCCGGCGCCGGGATGGACGACCAAGCCGGCGGGCTTGTCGATGACGAACACGTGCTCGTCCTCGAACAGCACGTCGAGCGCGATGTCCTCGGGTTCGGCGCGGACCTGCACCTCCTCGAACGCGTCCAGCGCCACCGACTCGCCGCCATGCACGGCATCGCGCGGCCGCGCCGGCGCGCCATCGACGGTCACATGCCCGGACTTGATCCAGGCCGACAGCCGCGAGCGCGAGAATTCCGGGAACAGGTCGGCCAGCACCGCATCCAGCCGGCGGCCGGCGGCGGTGGCGGGGATGGTGGCAAGGCGGGGGGAAACGGGATCGGTCATTGATTCAGGCGCCGCACAGCGGTGGCGGCCCGGCGCTCCGGGCGGGCTGGTATTATCGCCCCTCTTATGCCTTCGCATGTCCCCGGCCTGCCCATGACCCGACGTCCCGCCCTGCTGCGCCCCGCCCTCGTGCTTGCACTGGTCCTGGCCGTCACCGGCTGCTCCAGCGTCAAGGGCATGTTCAAGGACGCGGATACGAACGAGGGGCTGCCGGTCGCGGAGCTGTACGACAAGGGGCATTCCTACATGCAGGGCGGGCGCTGGAGCACGGCCGCGGAAACCTTCGGCCGGCTGATCGCGCAGTACCCCTACGGGCCGTACACCGAGCAGGCGCTGATGGAGCAGGCCTATGCCCAGTACAAGGCCGGCAAGCACGAGGACGCGGTCTCCAGCATCGACCGCTTCATCCGCACCTATCCGACCCACAAGAACATCGCCTACTTCTACTACCTGCGCGGCCTGGCCAACATGAGCCGCAACACGGTGTTCCTGGCGCGCGCGTTCAAGCTGGACACCAGCTCGCGCGACCTGCAGGCGCCGCAGCAGGCCTACAACGACTTCAACATCGTCGCCACCCGCTACCCGAACAGCCGCTACGCCGGCGATGCGCGCCAGCGGATGGTGTTCCTGCGCAACGAGTTCGCCCGCTACGAGCTCAACACCGGCCTGTACTACCTGCGGCGCGGCGCCTGGGTGTCGGCGGTGGAGCGCGCCACCCACCTGCTGGAAACCTACCCGCAGTCCGCCCACCAGGCCGACGCGGTGGCGCTGATGGCCGAGGCCTACACCCGGCTTGGCAACCAGGCGCTGGCCGCGGACGCCCGCCGCGTGCTGCAGCAGAACGATCCGCAGCATCCGTGGCTGTCCGGGCGCTGGCCGGAGGGTCCCGGCGTGGTCTCGCGGCTCAACCCGTTCCGCGGCGACGCGCGCTGACGTTTCCGTCGCTGGACGGACATGCGAAGGCCGGCGCAAGCCGGCCTTTTGCGTTGCGATGGGCCGGGGCTATTCGCGGTAGCCGTTGCTGATCGGGTAACGGCGCTCACGCCCGAACGCGCGGCGACTCACCTTCGGTCCCGGCGCGGCCTGGTGGCGCTTCCACTCGGCGGTGCGCACCAGCGCGATCACCCGCTCGACCGTGGCGCGGTCGAAGCCGGCGGCCACGATCTCGGCGCGCGACTGCTCCTGGTCCAGGTGGCGTGTAAGGATCGCATCCAGCACGTCGTACGGCGGCAGCGAATCCTGGTCCTTCTGGTTTGCGCGCAGTTCGGCCGACGGCGGCCGCTCGATCACCGCATCCGGGATCCAGCGGTCGCCCACGGTGTTGCGCCAGCGCGCGAGCCGGAACACCTCCGTCTTGTAGAGATCCTTGAGCGGCGCGTAGCCGCCGGCCATGTCGCCGTAGATGGTGGCGTAGCCCACCGCGTATTCGCTCTTGTTGCCGGTGGTCAGCAGCAGCCCGCCGAACTTGTTGGCCAGCGCCATCATCAGCGCGCCGCGCGCGCGCGACTGCAGGTTCTCCTCGGTGGTATCGACCGCCTGTCCCGCGAACACCGGCTCCAGCGCATCAAGGAACCCCTGGAACGGCTTTTCGATCGGCACCGTCACCATCGCCACGCCCATGGTGTCGCACTGCTCCTTGGCGAGGTCATTGGACAGGTCCGCGGTGTAGCGCGACGGCATGCGCACCGCGGTGACGTTCTCGACACCCAGGGCGTCGGCGGCAATTGCCAGCACGAGCGCGGAGTCGATGCCGCCGCTCAGGCCCACCCACGCGCGGGAGAACCCGTTCTTGGCGAAATAGTCGCGGGTGCCGCGCACCACCGCGCGCCACGCCAGCGCATCACGGCTCTCGTCGCCGTCCTCCATCCACTCCAGCGCGGAAAAGCGGCCGGACGCCGGATCGAAATCGACCACCAGCCACTGCTCGGTGAACGCGGCCGCGGCCGGGTGCACGTTGCCGTCGGCATCGGCCACCACCGAGGCGCCGTCGAACACCAGCCCGTCCTGGCCGCCGACCAGGTTGAGGTAGGCGATCGCCGCGCCGTCGCCCTGCGCATGGGTTTCGCGCACCCGGCGCTCCAGCAGCGCATCGCGCTCGGCATGCTTGTCGTGCTCGTAAGGCGAGGCATTGGGCACCACCACCAGCCGCGCGCCGGCGGCAACGGTGGACGCCAGGGTTTCCGGGAACCACAGGTCCTCGCAGATCAGCAGGCCGACCTGCACCCCGCCCACCTCGAACACGCAGTCCTCGCGGTCGGGGTCGACGGAAAACCAGCGGTGCTCGTCGAACACGGCGTAGTTGGGCAGTTCGCGCTTGCGGTAGGTGCGCTCGATGGCGCCATCGCGCAGCACGCTGGCGGCGTTGTAGACCACGCTGCCGGCCGCCTGCGGCCAGCCCACGACCGCCACGATGCCGGTTGCGGCGCGCGCCACCTCGTCCATCGCGGCCTCGCAGTCGCGCAGGAAGGAAGGCCGCAGCAGCAGGTCTTCCGGCGGATAGCCGGACAGCGCCAGTTCCGGGAACAGCACCACGTCGGCGCCGTAGTGGTCGCGCGCATGCGTGGTCATCTCGACGATGCGCCGGGTGTTGCCGGCGATGTCGCCGACCGGGAAATCGAACTGCGCCATCGCGATGCGGATCGTCATTGCCGCAGTCTACCCGGGGCGCGCCGCTGCAACAGCCGCAGCGCCAGCGCTTCCCACTGGCGCGGTCCGCGCACCCCCGCCGAGGCCCGCGCCAGCCAGCCGGTTTCCCACGCCGCGTACACGCGCGGGTCGATGTAGGACTTGCGGCACACCGCCGGGGTATTGCCCAGCTGGCGCGCCACCTCGGTCTCCACAGACTTGCGCATCGAGGCCATCGCCCGCTGGCTGGCGCCGTCTTCGTTCCACGGCATCTCCGCCAGCAGCCGGATCGCGGCGAGGGTGCCGCCCCAGGTGCGGAAATCCTTGGCGGTAAAGGCCTCGCCCATCGCCTCGCGCAGGTAGTCGTTGACCATCCCGGAATCGACCCGCTGCACGCTGCCATCGTCGTCGCGGTACTGGAACAGGTGTTGCCCCGGCAGCTGCTGGCAGCCGCGCACGAGCCTCGCCAGCTTCGCGTCGTCCAGCGCGATGTCGTGCTCGACGCCGCCCTTGCCACGGAACTGCAGCCGCGCGCGGCCGCCGCGCAGGAAGCGGACGTGGCGGTTGTGCAGCGTGGTCAGGCCATACGACTTGTTGCTGCGCGCATAGCCGGCGTTGCCGATCCGCACCAGGGTGTCGGCCATCACCGCGACCACGATCGCGGCGACCTTGCTGCGCGGATAGCCGGGCTGCGCCAGGTCCTTTCGCAGCCGCCGGCGCAGCCGCGGCAGGGCGGCACCAAACGCCTCGATGCGGCCGAACTTCTGGCCATCGCGCACCTCGCGCCAGCGCGGGTGGTAGCGGTACTGCTTGCGCCCGCGGGCATCACGGCCGGTCGCCTGCAGGTGGCCCTCGGGCAGCCGGCAGATCCACACGTCCTCGTACGCCGGCGGGATCGCCAGCGAACGCACGCGTTGCAGGGTGGCCTCGTCGCGCACCGGCCGGTTGTCGGGATCGAGGTAGCGGAAGCCACTGGCGGTGCGCCGGCGCGAGAGGCCGGGGTCGTCGTCGCTGACATAGCGCAGACCGCCCATGCGCGCGGAGGCGATGGCGGCGGCGGTGGCGGGATCGGTGCGGCTGGGCATGCGCGGACGATGCCGACGGCCGCGTCAACGCCGCGCATGGCCAACGAAAAAGCCGCCCTAAGGCGGCTTCTTCAATCAGGCGATGACCGGCTTACTTCGCCAGGCGCTTCGCGATCGCCGCGCCGAGGTCGCCCGGCGACTTCACCGTGGTGACGCCCGCGGCTTCCATCGCGGCAAACTTGCCTTCCGCCGTGCCGGAGCCGCCGGAAGCGATCGCGCCGGCATGGCCCATGCGCTTGCCCTTGGGGGCGCTGGCGCCGGCGATGAAGCCGACCACCGGCTTGGTCACGTGCTGGGCGATGTACTCGGCCGCCTCTTCCTCGGCGCTGCCGCCGATCTCGCCGACCATGATGATGCCCTCCGTCTGCGGGTCGTCCTGGAACAGCTTCAGCGCGTCAATGAAGTTGGTGCCGTTGATCGGGTCGCCGCCGATGCCGATGCAGGTCGACTGGCCAAGGCCCGCGTCGGTGGTCTGCTTGACCGCCTCGTAGGTCAGGGTGCCGCTGCGCGAGACGATGCCGATCTTGCCGGGCATGTGGATGTGGCCCGGCATGATGCCGATCTTGCACTGGCCCGGGGTGATCACGCCGGGGCAGTTGGGGCCGACCAGCACGGTGCCCGGGTACTGCTTGAGCACGTTCTTGACCCGCATCATGTCCAGCACCGGGATGCCCTCGGTGATGCAGACGATGACCTTGATCCCGGCATCGGCCGCTTCCAGGATCGCGTCGGCCGCGAACGGCGGCGGTACGTAGATGACCGAGGCATCGGCGCCGGTGGCGTCCACCGCCTGCTTCATGGTGTCGAACACCGGCAGGCCCAGGTGCTCGGTGCCGCCCTTGCCCGGGGTCACGCCGCCCACGACCTTGGTGCCGTAGTCGAGCATCTGCTGCGCGTGGAAGGTGCCCTGCGAGCCGGTGAAGCCCTGCACCAGCACCTTGGTGTTGTTGTCGATCAAAACGGCCATTGGAAAATCCTTCGGAATGCCTTTGTAGGAGCGCCCCATGGGCGCGACCTGGGGAATCGTGGCCTGCGGGTCGCGGCCATGGGCCGCTCCTACAGGTGTCGTGACGTCAGGCCGCCTTGGCGACCGCCGCAACCGCCTTCTTCGCGCCATCGTTGATGTCGTCGGCCGGGGTGATCGCCAGGCCCGATTCGGCCAGCAGCTTCTTGCCGGCTTCCACGTTGGTACCTTCCAGGCGCACGATCACCGGCACCTTGACGCCCACTTCCTTGACCGCCGCGATGATGCCCTCGGCGATCATGTCGCAGCGGACGATGCCGCCGAAGATGTTGACGAAGATCGCCTTGACCGTGGGTGAGCGCAGGATCAGCTTGAACGCCTCGGTCACCTTTTCCTTGTTGGCGCCGCCGCCGACGTCGAGGAAGTTGGCCGGCTCGCCGCCTTCCAGCTTGATGACGTCCATCGTCGCCATCGCAAGGCCTGCACCGTTCACCATGCAGGCGATGTTGCCGTCCATGGTCACGTAGTTGAGGTCGTACTTGGACGCCAGCACTTCGGTCTCGTCTTCCTGGCGGGTATCGCGCATGGCGACCAGCTCGGCGTGGCGGAAGTTGGCGTTGTCGTCGGAATTGATCTTGCCGTCGAGCACGGCCAGCGAGCCGTCGGTGAGGATCGCCAGCGGGTTCAGCTCGACCAGCGCCAGGTCCTTGTCGTTGAACAGCTTGTACAGCCCCAGCATGATCTTCGACAGCTGGCCGACCTGCTTGGCATTGAGGCCCAGCGCGAAGCCGAGGTCGCGGGTCTGGTAGGGCTGCAGGCCTTCGACGAAGTCCACGTGCAGGGTCTTGATCGCGTCAGGCTTCTCGGCGGCAACCTGTTCGATGTCCATGCCGCCTTCGGCCGAGGCAATGAAGGTCACCGTCTGCGTTGCGCGATCCACCAGCACCGACAGGTACAGCTCGTTGGCGATGTCGGTGGCCTGGGTCACCAGCACCGAATCGACCGGCAGCTCGACGCCGGCGGTCTGGTAGGTCGCCATCTTCGTGCCGAGCATCGCCTTGGCGTTCTCGCGCACCTCGTCCAGGGTCTTGCACAGCTTGACGCCGCCGGCCTTGCCGCGGCCGCCGGCGTGGATCTGCGCCTTGACCACCCAGAAGTCGCCACCGATCTCCTTGGCGGCGGTGACCGCTTCATCGGGGGAATGGGCCACCTTGCCCTTGGGGACGGCAATGCCGTAGTCGCCGAACAGCTGCTTGGCCTGGTATTCGTGGAAGTTCATGGGTCACCCGGTAGAGGACGAAAGCGCCATGCGGTCCCGGCAGGGAGGCAGGCGGCCCGCCATTTTAGCGTGTTGCGGCGCATCACGCTTTGCGGCCCGCGGCGATCCCGCATACTCCGGCCAATGGCCCCGCCCCCCGCCCCGCCGCCGAACGCCGCGATCCGCCGGGAGCTGTACTTTTTCACCCTGTACCGGGTGCTGGAAGCCTCGCTGCTGTGCCTGACGGTGTTCAGCCCGTTCGGCGACCTGCTGGGCGCGCCGCGCCACCCCGAGCTTGCCCGCTGGATCGCCGGGCTGTACCTGCTGGCGGCGGTGGCGCTGTTCGTCAGCGGCCGCCATGGGCGGATCGGTACCCAGGCCGGCGTAGGCATCGCGATCGACATCACCGCGGCCACGCTCGCGATGGTGGCCATCCCCGACCTGGCCGCCGGCATCGCCATGCTGCTGGTGTTCAACGTCGGCGCCGCCTCGCTGCTGATGCCGCTGCGCATGGGCCTGGTGGCGGCGGTGCTGGCGGCGCTCGCGGTCACCCTGCAGTCGCTGTGGGCCGGCCTGCTCGAGGGCGACGCCGGCGAGCGCATCGCCGAGCTGGTGATGTTCTGCGTCAGCTACGTCGCCATTGCCGCACTGACCAGCATGCTCGGGCGCCAGTTGCGCAGCAGCGAGGCGCTGGCCGAGGAGCGCGGCACCCAGGTCGCCAACCTGGCCGAGGTCAGCGAACTGATCATCCGCCGCATGCGCACCGGCGTGGTGCTGGTGGGCAGCGAGGGCGAGATCCGGCTGGCCAACGAGGCAGCGATGCTGCACCTGGGCGAGGCCGGCGACGGCCACCGCAGCCTGGCCACCGCCGCCCCGGCGCTGGCGCGGCGGCTGCAGGCCTGGCAGGCCAGCGACCGCATCGACCCCACCCCGCTCACCCTGCAACCCGACCTGCCCGAGGTGCTGCCGCGCTTCACCCGCCTGCTGGGCGACGGCGAGCAGGTGCTGGTGTTCCTCGACGATGCGGAGCTGGCCTCGCGCCGCGCCGAAACCCTGACCTTGGCCACCCTCGGCCGCTTTTCCGCCAGCCTCGCGCACGAGATCCGCAACCCGCTGGCGGCGATCAGCTACGCCACCCAGCTGCTGGAGGAATCGCAGGACATCATCGAGGCCGACCGCCGGCTGCTGGAGATCATCCACCAGCAGACCCTGCGCATGAACGGCATCATCGAGAACGTGCTGGGCCTGGCCCGGCGCGAGCGCGCGCAGCCGCAGCACGTGGAACTGGCGGCCTTCGCCCGCGACTTCGTGGCCGACTGGCAGCGCAGCCAGCCGCTGGAGCAGGCCACGCTCGAAGCCCGCGTGCCGTCGTCGGCGGTGATGGCGATGGTGGACCCGCGCCAGCTGCACCAGGTGGTGACCGTGCTGGTGCACAACGCGCTGGTGTACGGGCGACTGCCCGGCCAGACCGCGCGGATCGCGCTGCACGTGCACCTGGACGAGCGTGGCGCGCCGCTGCTGGACGTCACCGACCGCGGCCCCGGCATCCCCGACCAGGTCGCCACCCGCCTGTTCAGCCCGTTCTACACCACTTCCGAGCACGGCACCGGGCTGGGCCTCTACATCGCCCGCGAGCTGTGCCTGGCCAACCAGGCCCACCTCGCCTACGTGCCGGTGCCGGCGGGCGGCGCCTGTTTCCGGATCCGCCTGGCGGGCGTGCGCGCCATCGGTACCGGGGTGCCCTGAGCTGTCGTGGCGGGTCGCACTTGGCCCCTGCACGGCCACCGGTTATCGTGCGGTGATGACCACCGTCCGCAATCCCGCCGCCACCGCCCTGATCGTCGATGACGAGCGCGACATCCGCGAACTGCTGGTCCTGACCCTCGGGCGGATGGGGCTGAAGTGCGACACCGCCTCGTCCCTGCACGACGCGCGCAACCTGCTGCGCCACCACCAGTACGCGCTGTGCCTGACCGACATGCGGCTGACCGACGGTTCCGGCATCGAGCTGGTGCGTGAGATCACCCAGCTCTACCCCAATACCCCGGTGGCGGTGATCACCGCCTTCGGCAACCAGGAAGCGGCGGTGGATGCGCTCAAGGCCGGCGCCTTCGATTTCGTCAGCAAGCCGGTGGACCTGACCGTGCTGCGCGGGCTGGTCCAGCACGCGCTCAACCTCGGCATGGGCATCGCCAATGCGGCCGCCGCGCCGCCCACCGCCGCCGGCCTGACCAGCGGCCTTCTCGGGCAGTCGCCGGCGATGGAAGCGCTGCGCGGCACCCTCGCCAAGGTCGCGCGCAGCCAGGCGCCGATCTACATCACCGGAGAGTCCGGCGTCGGCAAGGAGCTGGTGGCGCGCACCATCCATGCCGAAGGCGCCCGCGCCGCCGCGCCGTTCATCCCGGTCAACTGCGGCGCGATCCCGGCCGAGCTGATGGAAAGCGAGTTCTTCGGCCACCGCAAGGGCAGCTTCACCGGCGCCCACGCCGACAAGCCCGGCCTGTTCCAGGCGGCCGAAGGCGGCACCCTGTTCCTGGACGAGATCGCCGAGCTGCCGCTTTCGATGCAGGTCAAGCTGCTGCGCGCGATCCAGGAAAAATGCGTGCGCCCGGTCGGCGCCCAAGGCGAGGTGCCGGTGGACGTGCGGATCCTGTCCGCCACCCACAAAAACCTGGCCGCGCTGGTCGACGAAGGCCGCTTCCGCCACGACCTGTATTACCGCATCAACGTGATCGAACTGCGGGTGCCCCCGCTGCGCGAGCGTCGCGAGGACCTGCCGCTGCTGGCCGACGCCATCCTCGAGCGTCTGGGCAACGGCCAGCGCCGGCTGCGCCCCACCCTCGCCCCCGATGCGCTGGAGGCGCTCTCCCGCTATTCCTTCCCCGGCAACGTGCGCGAGCTGGAGAACATCCTGGAGCGCGCCTTCGCCCTGGCCGATGGCGACCGCATCCACGCCGCCGACCTGCACCTGCCCGACATCCGCCCCAGCCCGGCCGCGCAGGCCGCGGCCGCGGCCCAGCTGGACCCCAGCCAGATCGACCCGCGCGAATCCGGCAGCAGCGCCCTGCCCAGCTTCATCGAGGAAATCGAGCGCAAGGCCATCGAACAGGCGCTGCAGGACAACCGCTACAACAAGACCAAGGCCGCGGCGCAGCTGGGCATTACCTTCCGCGCGCTGCGCTACAAGTTGAAGAAGCTGGGGATCGACTGAGCCCCCCGCCCCGCGCGCCCTGTGGGAGCGCCTTCAGGCGCGAAGCTTTTGACAGAGTCGGCTGCCCAACGGAATACAGGTGAACGATTTGGTCACTAAGTGACCCGCAGCGTCGGCATGACACCCGCGGCATCTCCCAATTCCGTGACCAGAATCCCGCCGTGAACAGTTCGTGATCATTCCCCATACATGGCACGCATCCTGCGTTATAACTTCCGCACGTGCCGATGTGGCATGGCTGCCGAAGGACCGAACAGCGGCCCCAAGGCACGTGGCAAGACCCATCCAACCCTAGGGGAAACACCATGAAGAAGCAGCAGGGCTTTACCCTGATCGAACTGATGATCGTCGTGGCGATCATCGCCATTCTGGCCGCGATTGCGCTGCCGGCGTACCAAGACTACCTGGTCAAGACCCGCGTCTCCGAAATCGTCACCGCCGCCTCCGGTGCGCGTACGGCCGTGGCGGAAGCGGCAGCTGCTGATTCCGCAGCGGGCATGCCGGCAACCGCGAACATTGAGAACCAGCAGTCGAAGTTTGTTGGCGGCACGACCTATTCGAATGGCGTCATCACCGCGACTGCCACTGCTGCGGTCGGCGGCACCGTCGCCGCCGGCGACACCATTACCCTGACCGGCACCAAGGCTGCGAATGGTCAGGTTGACTGGGTCTGCGGCGGCACCGTCCCCGCCAAGTACCGTCCGGCGACCTGCCAGGGCGCGGCTGCGGCTGCGGCTGCGGCTGCAGCTGGCGGCGCCACCGGCGGCTGACCGTTCTCACGAACACTCAAGTGTCCGCGTCAAGGAAGGAGAGCTTCGGCTCTCCTTCCGTTTTTTTGCCTGCCAGCATCACGCCGCAGCCCATCGCGCTGGCTGGCGTCGCCGGCACGCTGTTGGCCGTGGGGTTGATCCAGCTGACCCACGTGGGTCCAATGCTGGCCACTTTGGTCCTGCTGGGCGCCACCGCCGCCCCAATGTGGTGCCTGGAACTGCGACGCTTTTCGGGTCATCGCCGCCCTCTCGGGCGTCCCAACGAGAAGCGCAAGGCCCTGCGGGTTGCGGGCTTGGTCGCGCTTTGCGCTCTGTTTACGCTCACTCTCTCGCTGTTCCGGAGTACGCCCGCGCGCCCTGTCGTCGACAACATGCTGCTGCCGTTGCTGGCGGCCGCCGCGGCGTGGATGGGATGGATCCTGTTGCGCTCCCCATCGCGTGGCCTGGACAGCGTGGAACGCGTGGGACTTGCGTTGTTGCGGGGCCTGCGCGCGCGCCGCCGCCCCGGTGACCTCCAGGCGTTCCTCGGATGGCTGGTAAAGGCCTTCTATCTGCCGCTCATGGCTGGCAGCTGCTATGTCTTCCTGGCGACCTTCCGGGAGCCGCTGTCTTCGGCCACGGGGTTTGCGCTGCTGTTCGCATTGGCCTACCAATTGCTGTTCGCGGTGGACACCGCATTCGCCACGGTTGGCTATATGTCCACCAGCCGCCGCATCCAGGCCCACATCCGCCGAGCCGAACCCACTCTGCTGGGCTGGTGCGCCGCACTGGTTTGCTACCCGCCCTTCAACTTGGTTGTGCTCCACCAATGGCTGGCTTACCGCGACGGCTTCGAGTGGAATGACTGGATGGCAGGGAGCCCTTGGCTCGCCGCAGCGTGGGGAAGCGCTTGCCTGCTGAGCATGGCGATCTACGTCTGGGCTACGGTTTCATTCGGTCTTCGCTTCTCCAATCTCACCCATCGCGGCATCATTACCAGCGGCCCGTACCGCTACACCAAGCATCCTTCCTACCTCGCCAAAAACGCCGCGTGGTGGCTGATTTCGATCCCGTTCGTGTCACCGCTAGGCTGGCAAGCCGCGCTCGCCAACAGCCTGGCGCTGGCGGCAATCGGCGGCATCTACTGGGTTCGCGCCAAGTCCGAGGAGCGGATGCTGATGAAAGATCCGGTGTATCGCGCGTACGCCGGCTGGATCACGGAGCACGGGGCGTGGGCCAGACTCCGGCGCTTCACGGCGCGGGGATGAAATGGCTAGCTGCGCTGCCCGTGCTGGCGCTGCTGCTTGTCGGCTGTAGCGTGCCGCCCGAGCATGCTTGCCTGCGCGACGCACTTGAAGACATCAGGCTCGGCCCGGCGACCGTGCTGTACCGCGACCGCGAAGATGCCCTTAACCGGGTGTCGACCGGCACGCCGGTCAATCGCCTCGACTACGCATTGCTCCCCCAGCGGGCTGCGAGCCTGACCAAGCCGCTGGTGGCGCACGCGGTAGCCGACGCCAGCCTCGACCTGGACGCGCCCGCCTTCGACCCTGCGACTCGCAGCACCAACCCGGCCGTGGCCAGCATCAGCTTGCGGCACCTCCTCACCCACACCTCCGGGTTCGATCCAGCGATCAGCGGAGATCCGTTGTTCTTCTTCGATCCACAACCGGGCCAGCCTTCGGAGCCGGATTGCCGCAGGGCAGCCCGTTATATCGCGCGATCCACGCCCAACCACGCGCCCGGCAACGTGGCCAGCTACAGCAATGCGGGCTACTGCCATCTGGGCGTGTGGCTCAGCGGGCACCCGTTGCCTCGTGGACTGGCATCCGCACTCGCGCACCCGTTGGGTGGCGCGGGCGGTTGGCACTCGCGCCTCTCGACCCTGTACCGCGCACTCGAAACGACGCTGCCGACGACGCACGTGGGCCGCGGGCCTTCGTTGCCGGACGGCTCGCACTATGACCTGGGCTGGCGGCACACGCCTACCGAGGGTCCGGAGCAGCCTGTCTGGACTCATTACGGTGAGCTCCCTGGCATGTTTGCCGTAGGGCTTGCGAACGACTCCGGGACGCTCGTCCTGGCGTACTTCAAGGAGCGCCCTTCGCGCCCGGGCGCGGTGGTGGCGGCGCTGAAAGAGACGGTGTGGACCTGCTTGGAAAAGGACGCGCGCGGCGGGCAGGTGACGCGCCGGTAACGGGGGATCCACGCACTCTCCTCGCAAGACTATTCCGCATCCATTGGTCTTTGAGCTCAGCTGACTGGCTTAAAGGCTTGACTGCCTGAGCTGCTCCTCTCCGCTGACTGAGCTTTGAGCTTGGATCACTGAGCTTTGAGCTTGGATCACTTGAGCTTTCGTCTCTGATCACTGAGCTTTGAGCTCGGGTCACTGAGCTTTGGGCTCCGATCACTGAGCTTTGAGCATCGCTCACTAAGCGCAAGAGGTCCGACCAAGTCGGCGTGCTGCGGTGGACCCGGGAGCATCGCCGCCACGGCCGCTCCAATACGTACCATGCAGGTCCGGCGAGCGGTGGGGCGATTGCGGTAAAGTCAGCCCACGCGACGGTGGGGAGAACCGATGAGCGCAGCGCCAACCGCCAACCTGATGGGGATCACCGGCATTGCCCGGCGCCTGGTGCTGGATGGCGCCATGGACGAAGGGGCGGCGCGCAAGGCGATGGACGCCGCCATGGCCGAGAAGACCCCGCTAGCCCAGTTCATCGCCGACAGGAAGCTGGCGACGCCGGCGGCCCTGGCGGCGGCCAATTCCATCGAGTTCGGCATGCCCATCGTGGACCCACTGGCGATCGACCCGGCGCAGTCCGCCATTGGCCTGGTCACGGAAGAGCTTCTGCGCAAGCACCAGGCGCTGCCGCTGTTCAAGCGCGGCCACCGCCTGTACGTGGGCGTGGCCGACCCCACCGACAACCGCGCGCTGGAAGAGCTGAAGTTCCACACCAACCTGCCGGTGGAACCGATCCTGGTGGATGCCGAGCGCATCCGCCGCTGCCTGGACCTGTGGCTGGAGGCCGCCGAGGCGCTGCTGGACCAGGGCGGCGAAGAGATGGAGAACCTGGATGTCAGCGGTGGCGACGAGGACCTGAGCGCCGACACCGGGATCGACGCCAAGGGCGAAGACACGCCCGTCGTCAAGTTCGTGAACAAGGCGCTGGTGGACGCCATCCGCAAGGGCGCCTCCGACATCCACTTCGAGCCCTACGAAACCGATTACCGGGTGCGCTTCCGCATCGACGGCATCCTCAAGACCGCGAAGCGCGTCCCGCAGAAATTGCACCAGCGCATTGCCGCGCGCCTGAAGGTGATGGCGCAGCTGGACATTGCCGAGAAGCGCGTGCCGCAGGACGGTCGCATCAAGCTCAACCTGAGCAAGAGCAAGCAGATCGACTTCCGCGTGAGTACCCTGCCCACCCTGTTCGGGGAAAAGGTGGTGCTGCGCATCCTGGACGGCAGCGTGGCCCGCATGGGCATCGACAAGCTGGGCTACGAGCCGGAGCAGCAGGCGTTGTTCCTGGACGCCATCAAGAAGCCGTACGGCATGGTGCTGGTGACCGGCCCCACCGGCTCCGGCAAGACCGTGAGCCTGTACACCGCCCTTGGGATCCTCAACGACGAAAGCCGCAACATCAGCACCGTGGAAGACCCGGTGGAAATCCGCCTCCCCGGCGTCAACCAGGTGCAGCAGAACGTCAAGCGCGGCATGACGTTTGCCGCCGCCCTGCGCAGCTTCCTGCGCCAGGATCCGGATGTGATCATGGTGGGCGAAATCCGCGACCTGGAAACCGCGGAGATCGCGGTTAAGGCCGCGCAGACCGGCCACATGGTGCTCAGCACCCTGCACACCAACGACGCCCCGCAGACCATCGCCCGCCTGATGAACATGGGCATCGCCCCCTACAACATCACCAGCTCGGTGAGCCTGGTGATTGCCCAGCGCCTGGTGCGCCGCCTGCACGACTGCAAGAAGCCTGTGCAGCTGCCCGAGCATGCGCTGCTGGCCGAAGGCTTCACCAGCGACGAGGTTTACGCGGGGATCACCGTGTACGAGCCGGCGGGCTGCGAGGACTGCACCGAGGGCTACAAGGGCCGCGCCGGCATCTACCAGGTGATGCCGATGACCGACGAGATCCAGCAGATCGTGCTGGCCGGTGGTAACGTGCAGCAGATCACCGAGGCCGCGTTGCACAGCGGGGTGCGCGACCTGCGGCGCTCCGCACTGGACAAGGTGAAGGCCGGCCTCACCAGCCTGCTTGAAATCAACCGCGTCACCAAGGATTGACCGCCATGTCCGCGAGCCGCAGCAACGCAACCGCCGCCACCAGCCCCGCCGCCCGCCGGGCCGCCGCGAAGATCGCCGCCAGCCGGCTGCCGCAGCTGCAGGAATTCGTGTGGGAGGGCAAGGACAAGCGCGGCGTGGTGATGAAGGGCAGCACCACCGCCAAGAACGCCAACATGCTGCGCGCAGAGCTTCGCCGCCAGGGCATCATTCCTAGCGTGGTCAAGCCCAAGCCCAAGCCGTTGTTCGGTGGCGCGGGCAAGACGATTTCCCCTAAGGACATCGCGATTTTCGCGCGCCAGCTGGCCACCATGATGAAGTCCGGCGTGCCGATCGTTCAGTCGCTGGAGATCATCGGCGGCGGCCAGAAGAACCCGAAGATGGCAGCGCTGGTGGGCAGCCTGCGCGCCGAGATCGAGGGCGGCTCCTCGATCTACGAGGCTATGAGCAAGCACCCGGTGCAGTTCGACGAACTGTTCCGCAACCTGGTCAAGACCGGCGAGGCGGCCGGCGTGCTGGAAACCGTGCTGGACTCGATCGCCACCTACAAGGAAAACATCGAGGCGATCAAGGGCAAGATCAGGAAGGCGCTGTTCTATCCGGCGATGATTGTGGCGGTGGCCCTGATTGTCAGCGCGATCCTGCTGATCTTCGTGATCCCCACCTTCGCCAAGACCTTTGCCGACTTTGGTGCCGAACTGCCGGCCTTTACCCTGTTCGTGCTTGGGCTTAGTGAGTTCGCAGTGAAGTGGTGGTGGCTGGCGGCGTTGATCCTGTTTGCCGGCGGCGCTGCCTTCCTCTACTTCTTCAAGCGGTCTCCGGCATTCCAGCACACGGTGGACCGGATGCTGCTCAAGCTCCCGGTGATTGGCCAGATCCTGCATCAGTCCGCCATTGCCCGCTTCGCCCGCACCCTGGCGGTGACCTTTGCCGCCGGCGTGCCGCTGGTGGAGGCGCTGGACGCCGTGGCCGGCGCCACCGGCAACCAGGTGTACGAGAAGGCCGTGCACCGGATGAAGGACGACGTGTCCGTGGGCTACCCGGTCAACATGGCCATGAAGCAGGTCAACCTGTTCCCGCACATGGTGGTGCAGATGACCGCCATTGGCGAGGAAGCCGGCGCGCTGGACACCATGCTCATCAAGGTGGCCGAGTTCTACGAGCAGGAAGTGAACAATGCGGTGGACGCGCTGGCCAGCATGCTGGAGCCGCTGATCATCGTGATCCTGGGCGTGGTGGTGGGCGGCATGGTGATCGCCATGTACCTGCCGATCTTCAAGCTGGCCGCCACGATCTGAGCCATGGCATGGCTTGATGCGAATCCCGCGGTGGGCTTTCCCGCCGTGGCCGGGCTCGGGCTGCTGGTCGGCAGCTTCCTGAACGTGGTCATTCTGCGCACGCCGCCGCGGCTGGAGTGGCAGTGGAAGCGCGATGCCCGCGAGATCCTGGAGGAGCCGGAGTTGTACGACCCGCCGCCGCCGGGGATCGTGGTGGAGGGCTCGCACTGCCCGCACTGCAAGAAGCCGCTGCGCTGGTACGAGAACATCCCGCTGCTGAGCTGGCTGCTGCAGGGCGGCAAGTGCCGCGGCTGCAAGGCGCCCATTTCCCTCCAGTACCCGCTGGTGGAGGCGCTGACCGCACTGCTGTTCGTGGCCTGCGTGGCGCGCTGGGGCTTTGGCTGGCAGGGCTTCGGCGCGCTGGTGCTGACCAGCTTCCTGATCGCGCTGGCCGGGATCGACCTGCGCACCAAGCTGCTGCCCGACCAGCTCACCCTGCCGCTGATGTGGCTGGGCCTGATCGCCGCCAGCGACAACCTGTACATGCCGGCCAAGCCCGCGCTGCTGGGCGCGATGGTGGGCTACCTCAGCCTGTGGTCGGTGTATTGGGTGTTCAAGCAGCTGACCGGCAAGGAAGGCATGGGTCACGGCGACTTCAAGCTGCTGGCCGCGCTGGGCGCCTGGACCGGGCTGGCCGGCATCCTGCCGACGATCCTGATCTCCTCGCTGGTCGGCGCGATCATCGGCTCGATCTGGCTGGCCACCCAAGGCCGCGACAAGGCCACCCCGATCCCGTTTGGCCCGTACCTGGCGATTGCCGGCTGGATCAGCTTCATGTGGGGTAGTGATCTGGTCGGCGCCTACATGCGGTTCGCGGGATTGGCGTAGGCACTGCTTCCGCGATGTACGCCTGATCGCCCATGAGTGACTTCATCGTCGGCCTCACCGGTGGCGTGGCCTCGGGCAAGAGCACGGTCGAGCGCGCGTTCCAGGCGCTGGGGGTGCCGGTGGCCGATGCCGACGTGGCCGCGCGCGAGGCGCTGGCCGTCGGCAGCGAGGGGCTGGCGCGGGTGGTGGCGCAGTTCGGCGCCGGCGTGCTGCTTGAGGATGGCAGCCTGGACCGCGCGGCGATGCGGCGGCGGGTGTTTGCGGACGCGAATGAGCGAAAAGCGCTGGAGGCCATCGTGCATCCACGCGTGCGCGCGTCGCTGCGGCACGCGTGCGCCGCGGCAACGGGTCCGTATGCCATCGCCTCGATCCCGCTGCTGGCCGAGGGCGGCGGTCGCAGCGCCTATCCGTGGCTGCAGCGGGTGCTGGTGGTGGACGTGCCCGAGGCCGTGCAGCTGCAGCGGCTGCTGGCGCGCGATGGCATCGACGAGCCGCTGGCGACGACCATGATCCAGGCGCAGGCCACGCGCCGACAGCGGCTGGCCATCGCCGACGACGTGCTGGTCAATGACGGGCCGCTGGCGGCGATCGGGGCGCATGTGGCGGCGCTGGACGGCTTGTACCGCAGGCTTGCTGGAGCAAGGTCAGGCGATCGCGGCTGAAGCCGCTCCCATAGGAGCGGGATTCCCGCAGGTGGCGGGTTGAGCGAGCCCCATGATCGCGGCTGAAGCCGCTCCCACAAGGGGCACCGCTCCCACAGGGGGCACGCCGCTCCTACGTGGGAGCGGGCCAGAGACCGCGGATCGCGGCGATGCCCTGGGCGCCATGCTGGCGGGCTTCGGCGATGTCGCCGGGCTGCAGGCCGCCCAGCGCGTAGACCGGCAGGCTGGCGTGTTCGCGCGCGTGGGCAAAGCCGTCCCAGCCGATGCCGTCAACGCCCGGATGGCTCGCAGTGCGCGCCACCGGTCCGAGCACCGCGAAATCGCAGTCCAGCGCCTGCGCGCGTTGCAGCTCGGCCGCATCGTGGCAGGAGGCGGCGACCGGGAGCCCGCGTTCGCGCAGCGCGGCGACAGTGGCTCGCGACGAATCCTGCAGCTGCGACGAGCGGAGGTGCAGGCCGACGCCCAGCGTGCGGGCAAGGCCGGCATCGCCATTCACCAGCACCTCGGCGCCGGAATCCCGGCACAGCGCGACGGCGCGCGCGGCCAGCGGCTCCCAGCGCGCGGGCGCGGCCAGCGGCGCGCGCAGTTGCACGCGGGTGGCGCCGCCTTCCAGCGCTTGCTGCAGGCCCTGCAGCCAGGCCTCGCCGTCCTCG
Organism: Pseudomonadota bacterium; assembly: GCA_023388715.1. GTDB lineage: Bacteria > Pseudomonadota > Gammaproteobacteria > Xanthomonadales > Xanthomonadaceae > Thermomonas. The sequence goes on along the minus strand of JAEWFT010000024.1, from coordinate 24,451 downwards.
CTAGGCTCCGGCGTGACCAGGTAGCGATCCGGCTGCAGCAGCGCCGCCACCACCGGGCGGTCGGCCGGCGGCATCGGGTAGCGGGCCAGCGTCTCCGGTGGCGACCACACCAGCGCCTGCCCATCCAGCCCCTTCGGGGTGCCGGTGAACTGCACGTGGCGCACGTCCAGCAGCAGCCGCTTGTCCGGGTATTGCTGCGGCACGCGGATGACCGGCGCAGCTGCGACGGCGCGGATGCCGAGCTCCTCTTCCAGCTCGCGGGAAAGCGCGTCTTCCGGCGTCTCGCCAGGTTCGACCTTGCCGCCCGGGAATTCCCACAGCCCGGCCAGGTCGCGACCGCGGGTGCGGCGCGCCAGCAGCACCCGACCGCGGGCATCGCGGATGACGCCGGCAACGACGTGGATGCGGTTCGCGTGCCCTTCCTGCGAAGCGGGCGGGGACGGCTGGGAGGGGGTCGACGTGCCGCTCATCTCCGATTGGCTGCCAACAGCACCCCTCCGCCGCCGTCCCCTTCGCTGCGCGAAAGGGAGGCGTTACTCAGCCAAGCTGCCCGTGGCAATGCTTGTACTTCTTGCCGCTGCCGCACGGGCAGGGTTCGTTGCGGCCGACCTTCGGCAGCGCCGCCTGCTGGTCGCGGAAATCGGTGGCGCCCAGCACGTCTGCGCCTTCCTCGTCGGCGCCCAGGCCGCCCATGTCGGGGTGGCGGAACTGCATCTGCCCGGCGGCCAGCTGCGCGCGCGCGCGTTCCTCGGCCTCGGCGGCGGCGATCTCCGCCTCGCTGCGCACGCGGATCCGCGCCAGCATCGAGATCACCTCGCGCTTGACCCGGCCCAGCAGCTCGGTGAACAGCTCGAAGGCCTCGCGCTTGTACTCCTGCTTGGGCTGCTTCTGCGCATAGCCGCGCAGGTTGATGCCCTGCCGCAGGTAGTCCATCCGCGCCAGGTGGTCCTTCCAGTTCTGGTCCAGCACGTTGAGCATCACGTGCTTTTCCAGCATGCGCATGGTCTCGGGGCCGACCTGCGCCTGCTTTTCCTCGAACAGCGCGTCGATCGCGTCCTGCACGCGCAGGCGGATCTGGCTGGCGTCCAGCTCTTCCTCGGCCTTGTGCATGTCGACCAGCGCCAGCTGCACGCCGAACTCGCTGGCAAGCTCCGCCTCGAGGCCCGGCAGGTCCCACTGCTCGTCGATCGAATCGGCCGGCACGAAGCGCTCGACCACGTCCCCCACCACGTCGTGGCGGATGGCCAGCACGTTGGCCTCGATGCTCTCGGCGTCCAGCAGCTCGTCGCGCTGGCCGTAGATCACCTTGCGCTGGTCGTTGTTGACGTCGTCGAAGTCCAGCAGGTTCTTGCGGATGTCGAAGTTGTGCGCCTCGACCTTGCGCTGCGCGTTGGCGATCTGCTTGGTCACCAGCGGCGACTCGATGATGTCGTCTTCCTTCAGGCCCATCCGCGCCATCACCTTCTGCACCCAGTCGGCCGCGAAGATGCGCATCAGGTTGTCTTCCAGCGACAGGTAGAAGCGGGACGAACCCGGGTCGCCCTGGCGGCCGGAGCGGCCGCGCAGCTGGTTGTCGATGCGGCGCGACTCATGGCGCTCGGTGCCGATGATGTGCAGGCCGCCGGCCGCCTTGACCGCGTCGTGGCGCTGCTGCCATTCGGCCTTCAGGCGGTCCTTCTCGGACTGCGGCGCGTCCTCGCCCAGCTCGGACAGCTGCGCGTCCAGCGAGCCGCCCAGCACGATGTCGGTACCGCGGCCGGCCATGTTGGTGGCGATGGTGACCGCGCCCGGCGCGCCCGCGTTGGCGACGATGTGCGCCTCGCGCTCGTGCTGCTTGGCGTTGAGCACCTCGTGCGGGATGCCGGCGGCGGTGAGCTCGTTGGCCAGCAGCTCGGACACCTCGATCGACGTGGTGCCGACCAGCACCGGCTGCCCGCGCGCGACGCAATCCTTGATCTCGGCCACCACCGCGCGGTACTTGCCGGGGCGGTTGAGGAAGACCTGGTCCGGGTGGTCCTTGCGGATCATCGGCCGGTGGGTCGGGATCACCACCACCTCCAGCCCGTAGATGCTCTGGAACTCGTAGGCCTCGGTGTCCGCGGTGCCGGTCATGCCGGCCAGCTTCTTGTACATGCGGAACAGGTTCTGGAACGTCACCGACGCCAGGGTCTGGTTCTCGCGCTGGACCGCCACGCCTTCCTTCGCCTCCACCGCCTGGTGCAGGCCGTCCGACCAGCGCCGCCCCGGCAGCGTGCGGCCGGTGAACTCGTCGACGATGATGACCTCGCCGTCGCGCACGATGTAGTCGACGTCGCGCTGGTAGATCGAATGCGCGCGCATCGCCGCGTTGAGGTGGTGGACCACGTGGATGTTCTGCGGCGCGTACAGGCTGTCGTCCTCGCCGAGGATGCCGGCCTGGCGCAGCAGCTGCTCGGCGTGCTCCTGCCCGGCTTCGGACATGTGCACCTGCTTGGCCTTCTCGTCGACCCAGAAGTCGCCCTCGCCGTCCTCGGTCTGCTGCCGCACCAGCGACGGCACCACCTGGTTGACGCGGATGTAGAGCTCCGGCGATTCGTCGGCGGGGCCGGAGATGATCAGCGGGGTGCGCGCCTCGTCGATCAGGATCGAGTCGACCTCGTCGACGATCGCGTAGTGCAGGCCGCGCTGGTGGCGGTCTTCCTTCGCCAGCGCCATGTTGTCGCGCAGGTAGTCGAAGCCGAATTCGTTGTTGGTGCCGTAGGTGATGTCGCAGCCGTACTGGCTGGCCTTGTCCGAGTGCGGCATGCCCGGGTAGACCACGCCGACCGACAGGCCCAGCCAGTTGTACAGCTTGCCCATCTGCGCGGCGTCGCGGCGGGCCAGGTAGTCGTTCACGGTGACCACGTGCACGCCCTTGCCTTCGAGCGCGTTGAGGTACACCGCCAGGGTCGCGGTGAGGGTCTTGCCCTCGCCGGTGCGCATCTCGGCGATCTTGCCCGAGTGCAGGACCATGCCGCCGATCAGCTGGACGTCGAAGTGGCGCATCCCGAACACCCGCACCGAGGCCTCGCGGCAGACCGCGAACGCTTCCGGCAGCAGCTTCTCCAGCGATTCGCCGTTGGCGACGCGCGCCTTGAACTCGTCGGTCTTGGCCTGCAGCGCCTCGTCGGAAAGCGCCTGCAGCCCGGGCTCGAGCCCATTGATCTTCCTGACGATGCCGGAGAACTGCTTGAGCAGGCGTTCGTTGCGGCTGCCGAAGATGCTGGTGAGCAGGTTGTTGAGCATGGGCTGGACGGTCTCTGGCCAGGGGCGCCAGGGGAACGGCGCGTCGGCACTTTCAGGGGCGGCACGACAAAAACGGGCGCCGGGCGCCCGTTCGGGAGTCGGATAGTGTAGCTGGAGGCGGCCCGCGGCGTTCGCAAGCCCCTCGCCCGATGTCAGCCGCGCCTGGGCCCGTGCCGCGCGAGCGCGTCGTTGTGGCCCAGGAACTTGCGGGGATTGACCACCACGCCGTTCTGCCAGACCTCGAAGTGCACGTGCGCGCCGGTGGAACGGCCTGTGCTGCCGGCCTTCGCGATTTCCTGCCCGGCGCGGACCAGGTCGCCGACCTGGCGGGTCAGCCGCGAGTTGTGCGCATAGCGCGTCACGTAGCCGTTGCCGTGGTCGATTTCCACGGTCTCGCCATAGCCGGAGCGGCTGGCGGAAAAGCTCACCACGCCATCGGCGACCGCCAGCACGGGATCTCCGACATCGGCCTCGAAATCGATGCCCTTGTGGAACTGGGTGCCGCCGCCGAACGGATCGGCGCGACCGCCAAAGCCCGAGGTGATGTAGCTGTTGGCAATCGGGTCGCGCGAGGGGACGCTGTTGCGGTCCAGCGCGCGGTTGAACAGCAGGTCCTCGAGCACGCCCAGCTGGGTGCCGGCATGGCCGTAATCGACTTCCAGCTGCGCCAGCCGCTCGCGCAGCTCGCGGGCCGGCATGTCGCTGGCGGTGCCGGCGCCACCCTGGCCGACCGGCTTGTCGAAATCGAACTCGCCATCCTGCAGCTGGCCGGCCTGGGTCAGGCGGCTGCCCAGCGCGTTGAGGCGGTTGGCCTGCGCCTGCAGCTCGGCCAGGCGAGCGGCCAGGGCATTGACCTCGTGCTGGGCCTCGCGGCGCACCTTTTCCAGTTCGGCTTCGCGGCTGGCGTCGGCCGCCTGCAAGGCTTCCACTTCGGCCAGCCCGACCGCGCTGCGGACGGTGGCGCCGCACAGCATGCCGGCGCCGAGCAGCAGCGCCAGCGCCGCCATCGGCCGGCGCAATGCCCACAGGCGGAAGCGCTGGGCGGGCGCCATCACGCGCCGGCGGGTATCGTGGGACTTGGTTGTTTCGGTCATTCTGTATGCCTGGTTCGCGATCCGCCCCACCTCCGGGGGCGCCACCCGCAGGCCCGCGCGCCGCGCTGGATGCGCTCGCCGGTCCCTCCGGTGACCTGCTGCGCCGGGCCCGTTGGCTCGATGCAGTGGATCAGTTGATGCGTCCCCACCTGCCGCCAATGGTGGCCGCGCATGCGCGGCTGGCGAACGTCCGTGGTGGCAAACTCGTGTTCGTCGTCGATGCCCCGGTCTGGCATGCGCGCTTGCGGCTTGCCACCCCGGCACTACTCGACGCCGCCCGGTCCGTCGGGCTCGATGTCACGGACGTGGCCGTCAGGACGACCACCGAACCCCTGCGGCCACAGCTGCGACCGGCAAAGCCCCGTGCACCGATGTCGGCGGCCGCGCAGTCGGAACTGGAGGCTGCCCTGGCATTGCTGCGGTCCGACGCGCCGGGGCGCGATGAGGGGGACCGCTGACCCCGGCGGCGGTGCCCGACGCATGCGCCGGCCCGCTGGGGTGGCGGCATCCTACCCTCACAAGACCATGACTTTGTTAAACAAACCGAAAGATCGGCCGCACGAAGGTGAACACCGTCACGCTATGCGGACGGGATGCGGGTCCTTCAGGTCGCCGGAAGCGCGGCCCCGTAGTGCACCGGCGGCGCCTGCTCGGGCGCGCTGAAGCTGACCTCTTCCCACGCCGCGGCGTCCGCCAGCAGTGCGTTGACCAGCTTGTTGTTGAGCGCGTGCCCAGACTTGTAGCCCTCGTAGGCGCCGATGATCGGGCGCCCGGCCAGGTACAGGTCGCCGACCGCGTCGAGGATCTTGTGGCGCACGAATTCGTCGGCGTAGCGCAGGCCGTCCTCGTTGAGCACCCGGAATTCGTCCAGCACGATCGCGTTGTCCATCGAGCCGCCCAGGCCGAGGTTGCGCTCGCGCATGTACTCCAGGTCGCTCATGAAGCCGAAGGTGCGCGCGCGGCTGACTTCCTTGACGTAGGCGCTGGTGGAGAAGTCGATCTCCACCCGCGACAGCGCATCCGGGATCGCCGGATGGTCGAACTTGACCGTGAAACCGATCCGGAAGCCGTCGTGCGGGGTGAAGCGGGCGAACTTGTCGCCGTCGCGCACCTCGACCGGCTTGACGATGCGGATGAAGCGCTTGGGCGCCTCCTGCTCGACGATCCCCGCCGACTGCAGCAGGAACACGAAGGGGCCGGCGGAGCCGTCCATGATCGGGATCTCGGCGGCGGTGATCTCGACCCAGGCGTTGTCGACCCCCAGCCCGGCCAGCGCCGACATCAGGTGCTCGACCGTCTGCACCTTGGCGCCGCCCTGGCTCAGCCCGGTGCACAGCACGGTCTCGGACACCAGCGAGGCGCGCGCGGGGATCTCGACCACCGGGTCGAGGTCGATGCGACGGAACACGATCCCAGTGTCGACCGCGGCCGGGCGAAGGGTCAGGAAGACCTTTTCACCGCCGTGCAGGCCCACGCCGGTGGCTCGGATCACGTTCTTCAGGGTGCGTTGTCGCAGCATCGGCGGAGATTATCACGGGGTGGCCTGAATGGCGGCGCAGCGATCGCGGGCAAACCCACTCGCGGCGCGGCTTTGCAGGCTGATCCGGCGCCGGTCACGGCGGGGTGACGAAAGCCGCCGGCTGGCAGCGCCAACCGGGCGGAAGGCCCCCGGGCGGCAACCCGGGGACAAAGGGACACGGCCGCGCCTCCCCGCCCGTGCGGGAGAGGGAGGCGCGCACGGGGTCAGTCGGCCTGGCGCCGCAGGAACGCCGGGATGTCCAGGTAGTCGTCCTTCGGCAGTTCGGCCACCGCCGCCGGCGCGGCGTCGGCATTGCGGCGCAGGGCGCTGACGAACGAGCCGCCGCCCTGGCTTGGCATGAACGGATCGGCGACATCGTCGATCGCAAGGCCGGTGGTGCCGTCGCGCTTGGCCTGGGTATTGATCAGCTGCACCTGCGGACGGCGCTGCGCCTCCTCGCGGAAGTCGCGGCGGTCGTTGCCCGCGCTCTGGCGGTTGCTGGCGCGGTTGAGGCCGGTGGCGACCACGGTGACGCGCACCTCGTCCTGCATCTCCGGGTCGAGCACGGTGCCGACCACCACGGTGGCGTCGTCGGAGGCGAAGCCCTCGACCGTGCGGCCGACCTCGTCGAACTCGGCCATGGTGAAGTCGGGGCCGGCGGTGATGTTGACCAGGATACCGTTGGCGCCGTGCAGGTTGACGTCATCCAGCAGCGGGTTCTGGATGGCGGCCTCGGCGGCGGCCTGGGCGCGGTCGTCGCCGCGGGCGCTGCCGCTGCCCATCATCGCCAGGCCCATCTCGCTCATCACGGTGCGCACGTCGGCGAAGTCGACGTTGATCAGGCCCGGGCGCACGATCAGGTCGGCGATGCCCTGCACCGCGCCCAGCAGCACGTCATTGGCGGCACGGAACGCCTGGATCATGGTGGCGTTGCGGCCGAGCACGGTGATCAGCTTCTCGTTGGGGATGGTGATCAGCGAGTCGCAATGCTGGCTCAGCTCCTCGATGCCCTTGGCCGCGACCTGCATGCGGCGGCGGCCCTCGAACGGGAACGGCTTGGTGACCACGGCCACGGTCAGGATGCCCATTTCCTTGGCCAGCTGCGCCACCACCGGCGCGGCGCCGGTACCGGTGCCGCCGCCCATGCCGGCGGTGATGAAGACCATGTCCGCGCCCTGCAGCGCGTCCATGATGGTGTCGCGGTCCTCCAGCGCGGCCTGGCGGCCGACTTCCGGGTTCGCGCCGGCGCCCAGGCCCTTGGTGACGTTGCCGCCCAGGGTCAGCTGGGTCTTGGCGCCACAGTTCTTGATCGCCTGCGAGTCGGTATTGGCGGTGATGAACTCCACCCCGTCGACGTTGCTGCTGACCATGTGCGCGACCGCGTTGCCGCCGCCGCCGCCCACGCCGATTACCTTGATGACCGCGTTGGGAGCCATCTTTTCCACCAGTTCGAAATGCGCCATGTCCGTGTCCTCTTGTTATGTCGTGCTTGTGTGGGTTCGTCGTGTGTCGCGATGCCGCTTGTCGTCGTGTCGCCCCGCCCCTCGCCGCGCGCGCCCTCGCGCCGGCGCCGCGGCTCAGAAAGAGCCGCTGTACCAGTCCTTCAACTTCTTCAGGAAACCGCCCGCGCGCGCGGCCGGCAGCACCGAGCGCCGCGGGCTCTCGATCTGGCTGCCGATCATCAGCAGGCCCACGCCGGTGGCGTGCACCGGGTTGCCCACCACCTCGCCCAGGCCGCTGACGTGCTGGGCGATGCCGATCCGCACCGGCATCTGCAGCATTTCCTCGGCCAGCTCGACCACGCCTTCCATCCGCGAGGCGCCGCCGGTGAGCACCATCCCGGCGCGCACGTGCTGCTCGAAGCCACTGCGGCGCAGTTCGGCCTGCACCATCTCGAAGATCTCCTCGTAGCGCGCCTGCACCGCCTGCGCCAGCGCGTGCCGCGGCATCCGGCGCGGCGGCCGGTCGCCGACGCTCGGTACCTGGATCGATTCTTCCGCGCGCGCCAGCTGGGCCAGCGCGCAGGCATAGCGCACCTTGATCTGCTCGGCTTCCGGGGTGGGCGTGCGCAGCATGTGCGCGATGTCCTCGGTGACCTTGTCGCCCGCTACCGGCAGGCTGGCGGTGTGGCAGATCGCGCCCTGCACGTACACCGCGATGTCGGTGGTGCCGGCGCCGATGTCGACCATCGCCACCCCGAGCTCGCGCTCGTCGGCGGTCAGCACCGCCTGGCTGGAGGCCAGCGCGGACAGGATCAGGCTGTCGACCTGCAGCCCGCACTTCTGCACGCACTTGGTGATGTTGGCCGCCGCCGACTGCGCGCACACCACCAGGTGCGCGTGCACCTCCAGCCGCACGCCGGTCATCCCGACGGGGTTGCGGATGCCTTCCTGCGAATCGTCCAGCACGTAGTCGCGCGGGATCGCGTGCAGGATCTTCTGGTCGGCCGGGATCGCGACTGCCTTGGCCGCCTCCAGCACCCGGTCGAGGTCGCTGTGGGTGACCTCGTTGTTGTCGCGGATCGGCGCGATGCCCTGCGAATTGCGGCACTGCACGTGGTTGCCGCTGATCGAGGCGTACACGCTGCGCACCTCGCAACCGGCCATCAGCTCGGCTTCCTCGACCGCGCGCTGGATCGACTGCACGGTGGAGTCGATGTCGACCACCACGCCCTTGCGCAGGCCGCGCGATTCGTGGCTGCCGATCCCGATCACCTCGATCGGCTCGCCCGGGGCGTATTCGCCCACCAGCGCGGTGACCTTGGAGGTGCCGATGTCGAGCCCGACGATTAGCGTCTTGTCGCCCTTGCGGTTCATGCGTTTCCTTCGACGTGCAGGCCGGCAGCGGCAGGTACCGTGGCCGGTTGGGGGATGGGCCGGCGCGGGAGCGCGCGCGCGATGCCGCCGCCTCCGGCCTGCGCCAGCGGCCTGGGCAACTCCTGCGCAGGCGGCGGCTTGGGCAGGTCGGCCCAGGTCAGCGAAAAGCCATTGGTGTAGCGCAGGTCGGCGCGCACCAGCTTCTGTCGCGGGTGCTGCGCGGCCAGCCGCGGCAGCAGCGGCGCGAAGCGCTGCAGGCGCGCGGACGGATCGTTGCGGCCGAGCACCACCTGGGTGCCGCTGCCCAGCTGGATGCTCCAGCTGCCGCGCTTGTCGAGGGTCACGCCGCGCACGCCCGGCAGCCGCGTGCGCGCCTGCTCGTACAACGCCATCACCTCGGTGGCGCGCGCCTGCGGCCCGTCCAGCTGCGGCAGCCCGCGCGGCACCGAAAGCCCCTTGGCCGGGAACACCCGGCCGGATTCCGCCAGCAAGCCTTCCCCGCCCCAGTGCGCGATCGGGCGGTGCTCGTCGATGCGCACTTCCAGCACGTCCGGCCACTGCTTGCGGACCTCGGCGTGCTCCACCCAGGGCAGCCGGCTGACCTCCGCCTGGATGGCGTCCAGGCGCACCGCGAAGAAGCCGCGCTGGGCATGCGGCAGCACCGCCGCGCGCACCTGCGCGCGATCGACGTGCCGCAGCTCGACTGGCAGCCGCAGGGTGCGCAGCGGCCAGCGCTCGCCGCCGATCCAGCCGTTGACCAGCGCCACCACCGGCAGCGCCACCAGCGCCACCGCGAGCAACCAACCCAGCAGTCGCAGCAGCGCGCTCACGGGGCGGCCACCTCCACGGTCTGCTCGAGGATCCGCCAGCACAACTCGTCGAATTCGATGCCGAGCTGGCGCGCGGCCTTGGGCACCAGCGAATGGCTGGTCATGCCCGGCGCGGTGTTGACTTCCAGCAGCAGCAGCTGCCCGTTGGCGTTTTCGCGCATCACGTCGACCCGGCCCCAGCCGCTGCAGCCGGCCGCGCGGAACGCCGCCAGCGCCAGCTCGCGGATCGCCTGCTCCTGCTCGCCCTCGAGGCCCGGGCACAGGTACTGGGTGTCGTCGGCGATGTACTTGGCGTTGTAGTCGTACCAGCCGCCCTTGGGCACGATGCGGATCGACGGCAACGCGGTCTCGCCGAGGATGCCGACGGTGAGCTCGTCGCCGACCACCATCGCCTCCATCAGCATCTCGCCGCCGTACTCGCGCGCGACCCGCACCGCCTCGTCGATGCCGGCGTCATCGGTGACGCGCGCCACGCCCACGCTGCTGCCCTCGCTGGAGGGCTTCACGAAGACCGGCAGGCCAAGCGCCAGCGCCGCCGCGCGGACGTCGGCGCCTGGGGCCAGTCGCAGGAACCGGGGCGTCGGCAGTCCCGCGCTCATCCAGACCTGCTTGGTGCGGATCTTGTCCATGGTCAGCGCGCTGGCCAGCACGCCGCAGCCGGTGTACGGCACCTCGAACGCGTCGAGCAGGCCCTGCAGCACGCCATCCTCGCCACCGCCGCGGTTGCCGTGCAGGATGTTGAACACGCGATCGAAGCGCCCGTGCACCAGCGCGTCGACCAGCGCCGGGATGCCGTCGACGGCGTGCGCATCGACCCCGCGCGCCTGCAGCGCCTCAAGCACGTTGCGTCCCGAATCCAGCGACACCTCGCGCTCGCTGCTGGTACCGCCCATCAGCACGGCGACCCGCCCGAACGCGGCCGGGTCGGTCACCCGCGGCGGCGGGAACGGGGTGCGGGTCATGCGGCATCTCCTTGCAGGCCATCGCGCGCGAGTTGCTGGGCGATACCGCCGATGTCACCGGCGCCCATCAGCAGCAGCAGGTCGTCGCCGCGCAGCAGCGCCGGCAGCACGCCCGCCAGTTCGGAAGGGGCGCCGATGACCACCGGCTCCACCCGGCCGCGGGTGCGGATCGCGCGCGCCAGGGCGCTGGCGTCGGCGCCGGCGATCGGCGCCTCGCCGGCGGCATACACCTCCGTCAGCACCAGTGCATCGACGCCCGAGAGCACCGCCGCGAATTCGTCGAACAGGTCGCGGGTGCGCGAATAGCGGTGCGGCTGGAACGCCACCACCAGCCGTCGATCGGCCCAGCCGCCGCGCGCGGCCTCGAACACCGCGGCCAGCTCCTTCGGATGGTGGCCGTAGTCGTCGACCAGGATCACGTCACCGCCGCCGGCCAGCGGCAGCTTCGCCAGCTGGTTGAAGCGGCGCCCGACCCCGGCGAACTGCTCCAGCCCGCGCGCGATCGCATCCGCGGGCACGCCCAGCTGCCAGGCCACGGCGGCGGTGGCCAGCGCGTTCTGCACGTTGTGGCGCCCCGGCATCGCAAGCGTGCAGGCGGTGCGGCTGCCGTCCGGCAGGCAAAGGGTGAAGCGCATGCGCGCGCCCTGCTGGCTGATGGCCTCGGCGCGCACGTCGGCATCGTCGTGGAAGCCGTAGGTGACGAGATGGCGCGGGCAATCCTCTGCCAGTGCAGCCACTTCGGGATCGTCGATGCACAGCACCGCCAGCCCGTAGAACGGCAGCCGATGCAGGAATTCGGCGAATGCCTCCTTGACCCGCTCGAAGTCGCCGCCGTAATTCTCGAGGTGGTCGGCGTCGATGTTGGTGATTATCGCCACCACCGGGTTCAGGCGCAGGAAGCTGCCGTCGCTTTCGTCGGCCTCGGCCACCAGCCAGTCGCCCTTGCCCAGCCGGGCGTTGGCGCCGGCCGCCAGCAGCTTGCCGCCGATGACGAAGGTGGGATCCAGCTCGCCCTCGGCGAGCACGCTGGCCAGCAGCGAGGTGGTGGTGGTCTTGCCATGGGTGCCGGCGACCGCGATCCCGCGCTTGAAGCGCATCAGCTCGGCCAGCATTTCCGCGCGCGGCACCACGGGGATGCGCTGGGCGCGCGCCTCCATCAGCTCGGGGTTGTCCGGCTTGATCGCGCTGGAGACCACCACGCAGTCGGCGTCCAGCACGTTGGCGGCGGCATGGCCCTTGTGGATTGCCACGCCGAGCGATGCCAGCCGCTTGGTCACCGCGTTGTCGGCGTTGTCCGACCCGCTGACGCTGTAGCCCAGCGTGCACAGCACTTCCGCGATCCCGCTCATGCCAACCCCGCCGATGCCGACGAAGTGCACGCGCGAGTTGGTGCGCGCCACGTCGCGCATGGCGTGGTCGCCGATCTGCTGCAGGCGCGGGCTGTGCACGGCCATCATGCGGGGGTCCCGGAGGTCTGGTGGGGCATGCGGATGGCGGCGGCGACGGCGTCGGCCACGCGATCGGCGGCGTCGGGCAGGGCCAGCGCGCGGGCGGCTTCGGCCATCTGCAGGCGCCGCGCCGGATCGGCGTCGAGCGCGCGCAGCACCTCCTGCAGGCGGCCTTCGAGGTCGTCGCCCTGCGGCAACAGGACCGCGGCGCCGCGCTCGACCAGGTACTCGGCATTGCGCGTCTGGTGGTCATCGACCGCCAGCGGGAACGGCACCAGCACGCTGCCCACCCCGACCGCGCACAGCTCGGCGAGGGTCAGCGCGCCGGCGCGGCAGACCACCAGGTCCGCGCGTGCGTAGGCGGCGGCCATGTCTGCGATGAACGGCTGCACGCTGGCTTGGACGCCGGCGTCGGCGTAGGCGGCGCGCGCCTCCTCCAGCAGTTTTTCGCCGGCCTGGTGGACGATCTCGACCGGCGCGCCGAGTGCGGCGACCGCGCGCGGCACCGCGTTGTTGAGTGCGCGTGCGCCCTGGCTGCCGCCGAGCACGAGCAGCCGCATCGGGCCCGCATGCCCGATGTCGCGCAGCGCCGGCGGCGGCACGGCGGCGATCTCGCCGCGCACCGGGTTGCCGACCACGGTCTCGCCCGCGAACGTCTGCGGGAAGCCGGTGAGCACGCGTGTGGCGAGCCTCGCCAGGGCCTTGTTGGTCATCCCGGCGGCGCGGTTCTGCTCGTGCACCAGCAGCGGGATTCCGGCAATGCGCGCGGCCAGGCCGCCGGGACCCGCGGCATAGCCGCCGAAGCTGACCACCGCGGCGGGCTGCCACTGCCTGAGCGTGCGCGCGGCGTCGCGCACCGCGCGCAGGATCCGCAACGGCGCCTGCAGCAGGGTGGCGATGCCCTTGCCGCGCACGCCACCGACGGCGATCGTGTCGATCGCGATCCCGTGCTGCGGCACCAGCCGGGTTTCCATCCCGCCATCGGCGCCCAGCCAGCGCACGCGCAACCCGCGCGCCTGCAAGGCATGCGCGACGGCGAGCCCGGGGAAGATATGGCCACCGGTGCCGCCGGCCATGATCGTCACCAGGGGTGCGGAGGCGCTCAACGGGCGCCCCGCAGCCGGCCGAAGCCGCTGGCGTCGAAACCGCCGCCCATCCCGGGCTCGATGCGCTGCTGCAGGCGGCTGGTACCGCGCGCGGCCAGCGAAGGCGGCGTCGCGACCGGCTTCGGTGCCGGCTTGGCGGCGGGCGTGTTGGCGGCAGGCGTGCCCGGCGGCGGCGCCATCGGCTTCTCGGCGCGGCCCTTGGCCACCTGGCGGGCGGCGCGATCGTATTCGTAGGAGACCCGCAGCAGCAGGCCGAGCGCCGCGCAGGTCATCAGCACCGAGGAGCCGCCGGACGACACCAGCGGCAGGGTGAGGCCCTTGGTCGGCAGGATCCCGAGATTGACCCCGATCGAGACGAAGCTCTGCAGCGACATCCACAGGGCGATGCCGAAGGCGACATAGCCGGCGAAGTGGCGGCGCATCTCGACGCACTTCAGCCCCAGCCGGAACGCGCGTGCCGCCAGCAGCACGAACAGGCCGACCACCAGGCAGACGCCGGCGAAGCCCAGTTCCTCGGCGATCACCGAAAAGATGAAGTCGGTATGGGCTTCCGGCAGGTAGGACAGCTTCTGCACCGATGCGCCCAAGCCCACGCCGAACCATTCGCCGCGCCCGATCGCCATCAGCGCGTTGCTGAGCTGGTAGCCGGAGCCGAGCTGGTCCTGCCACGGGTCCATGAACGAAGTGACGCGGCGCATGCGGTACGGCTCCAGCACCACCGCCAGCACCAGCACCGGCAGCAGCAGCAGGATCGGCAGGGTGATGCGCTGGATCGGCGCGCCGCCCAGCACCAGCATGCAGATGGTGATGCCGAGCAGCAGCACCGAGGAACCGAAGTCCGGCTGCAGCATCAGCAGCCCCACCAGCGCCAGGACCACGCCGACCGGCTTGAGCATCCCGATCCAGGTGACCGCCACGTCCTCGTTGAAGCGCTTGAGGTAGCTGGCGAGCCAGACGATGTAGAGCAGCTTGACCGCCTCCACCACCTGGAACTTGGAGATGCCCAGGTTGATCCAGCGGCGGGCGCCGTTGACCGAGCTGCCGATGCCGGGCACGAACACCACCGCCAGCAGCACGAAGCAGGCCAGCAGCAGAAGGCGGTTGTGTTTTTCGACCAGCTTCAGTTCGGTGCGCATCGCGATCGCCGCCAGCGCCACGCCGACCGCGAGGAACATCAGGTGGCGTGTGAGGAAGTACCACGGCGGCGCGTCCACGCCGCCGCCGGCGATCGCCGCGGAGCCCACCATCACGACGCCCAGGCACGCCAGCGCGATCGTCGCGCCCAGCAGCCACGGGTCGAAGCGCCCACCGATGTCGTCGACCCGGGTGGCCTGGCGGCGGCTATCGGCGGACAGGTGGTCGAAGGTCGTGGCGGCCATCAGCGCACCTTCAACGTGGCAAGACCGACCAGCACCAGCACCACGCTGATGATCCAGAAGCGCACGATCACGCGCGGCTCGGGCCAGCCCTTGAGCTCGAAATGGTGGTGGATCGGCGCCATCCGGAACACGCGCTTGCCGGTCAGCTTGAAGCTGGCGACCTGGATCATCACCGACAGCGTCTCGATGACGAAGATGCCGCCCATGATCACCAGCACCAGTTCCTGGCGCACGATCACCGCGATCGTGCCGAGCACCGCGCCCAGCGCCAGCGCGCCGATGTCGCCCATGAACACCATCGCCGGGTAGGTGTTGAACCACAGGAAGCCCAGGCCCGCGCCGGCTATCGCCGCGCAGATGATGATGAGCTCGCCGGCCCCCGGCACTCGCGGGATCTGCAGGTATTGCGAGAACTCGGCATGCCCGGAGGCGTAGGCAAACACGCCCAGCGCGCACGCCACCAGCACCGTGGGCATGATCGCCAGCCCGTCCAGGCCGTCGGTCAGGTTGACCGCGTTGGAGAAGCCGACGATCCAGAAGTACGCGATCGCCACGAAGCTGATGCCCGCCAGCGGCAGCGCGATCGACTTGAACAGCGGCACGTAGAAGGTGGTCGCGGCCGGCACGTCGGCGAAGGCGTACAGGTAGATGCCGGCGGCCAGGCCAAGCAGCGACTGCAGCGCGTACTTGGTGCGCGAGCGCATGCCGTTGGGGTCGCGCTTGACGATCTTGATCCAGTCGTCCCACCAGCCGATCGCGCCGAAGCCGGCCATCACCACCAGCACCACCCACACGTACTTGTTGCGCAGGTCCGCCCACAGCAGCACCGCCGCCAGCACCGTCAGCAGGATCAGCGCGCCGCCCATGGTCGGGGTGCCCGCCTTGGAGAAGTGCGACTGCGGGCCGTCGGTGCGGATCGGCTGGCCGCCCTTGAGCGTGGCCAGGTAGCGGATCATCGCCGGGCCCCACCACAGCGAGAACGCGAGCGAGCTCAGCGCCGCCAGGATGGCGCGGAAGGTGAGGTAGTTGAACAGGCCGAAGATGCTTTGCAGCTGCTCCAGCCAGCGGGTCAGTTCAAGCAGCATGCGTGCCTCCCGTCGCGTCCGCGTCGCGCTGCAGCAGCGCGCGGACGATGCGATCCATCGCGCTGCCGCGCGAGCCCTTGACCAGCACGCTGAGCGCGCCGTTGCCATCCCGTGCGCGCAGGTCATCCGCCAGCGCGGCGGCCAGTGCGTCGTGCGAGGCGAAGTGCCTCGCGCCCTCGCCGAACGCCCGCGCGGCGTGCGCGCTCAAGGCGCCCAGCGCGTACAGCCGGGCGATGCCTGCCGCCCTGGCCTGCGCGCCGGCCTGCGCGTGCAGCGCGACCTCGTCGGCGCCCAGTTCGCGCATGTCGCCCAGCACCAGCCAGGCCTCGCCGCCCGCCGCCGCCAGGGTGTCGATGGCGGCCGCCACCGAGCCGGGGTTGGCGTTGTAGCTGTCGTCGACCAGGGTGACCCCCTCGGGCAGCGCGTGCGCCAGCAACCGGCCCTGCACCGGGCGGGCGGCGTCGAGCCCGGCGGCGATCGCCGTCACTCCCATCCCCAGTGCATGGCCGATCGCGGCCGCGGCCAGCGCATTGCGCACGTTGTGGCGGCCCGGCAGCGTCAGCTGGACCGGCGCCTCGCCATCCGGCATGACCAAGGTGAAGCGGCTGCCGTCCTGCGCCAGCGCGATATCGCGCGCGCTGACCTCAGCGCTGGCCTCCAGCCCGAAGCGCAGCACGCGATGGCTGCCGGCGCGGGCGACGAAGTATTCGGCATAGGCGTCATCGGCATTGACCACCGCCACGCCGCCGGCGCGCAGGTCGTCGTAGACCGCGGCCTTGGTGTTGGCGATCTCCAGCAGGCTGCCCATGCGCTCCAGGTGCGCCGGGGCGACGTTGTTCACCACCGCCACGTCCGGGGCCACGATCGCGGTCAGGTAGGCGATGTCGCCGGGCGCACCGGTGCCCATCTCGTAGATCGCGAAGTCGGCATCCTCAGGCGCGTCCAGCACCGCCAGTGGCAGGCCGATCTCGTTGTTGCGGTTGCCGGGGGTGGCGTGGGTGCGCCCGGCCTGCGCCAGCACCGACGCCGCCAGCGTCTTGACGCTGGTCTTGCCGTTGCTGCCGGTGATCGCGACCGTACGGGTGCGGGTGCGCTCGCGCTGCACCGCGGCGGCCAGGTCGGCCAGCGCGCGCCGGGTGTCGGCGACCACCACCTGCGGCACGCCGGCGTCGAGCTCGCGGGCGAGCAGCAGGGCTACGCAGCCGCCCTCCACCGCTGCTTGCGCGTGGGCATGGCCATCGAACTGCTCGCCACGCAGGGCGACGAACAGCGGCGCCCCGGCGTGCGGCAGCTGGCGGGAATCGGTTGCCAGCGCGTCGACCAGGCGGTCGGCGCCCAACAGGCGGCCGCCGGTGGCCTGCGCGATCCACGCCAGCGAGCGCGGGGTCACGGCCGCTCCGCCAGCGCCGCGCGGGCGACGTCGGTGTCGAGGAAGCGATGGCGCACGCCGGCGATCTCCTGGTAGGGCTCGTGGCCCTTGCCCGCGACCAGCACCACGTCATTGGCGCCGGCCATCAGGATCGCCTGCCGGATCGCGGCGGCGCGGTCGCGCTGCACCTGCACGCGGGAGGCATCGGCGAACCCGCGAAGGATGTCGGCGACGATCGCCTCGCCATCCTCGTTGCGCGGGTTGTCGTCGGTGACGATCACCACGTCGGCCAGGCGCCCGGCGGCCTGCGCCATCTGCGGGCGCTTGCCGCGGTCGCGCTCGCCGCCGCAACCGAACACGCTGATCAGGCGCCCGCCGGTGTGTGCGCGCAGCGAGGCCAGCGCCTGCTCCAGCGCGTCGGGGGTGTGGGCATAGTCGACCACCACCAGCGGCAGGCCGCCCTCGCCGCCAAGCCGGTTCATGCGGCCGTCGACCGGCGAGAGCTGCGACAGGATCTCGGCGACCATGGCCGGCGCATTGCCCAGCGCGAACAGGGTGGTGGCCACCCCCAGCAGGTTGTCGATGTTGAAGCGGCCCAGCAGCGGCGAGCGCACCGGATGCGCCTGACCGCCGGCGTGCAGCATGAAGCGGATGCCGCCGGCATCCAGCTGCACGTCCTCGGCGCGCACCGCGGCATGCGGCGCCCCGCGCGAGGAAAAGCCGAACACCCGCACCTTGCCACCCACCGCCTCGAACAGCTCGCGGCCATAGGCATCGTCCAGGTTCACCGCCGCGGCGCGCAGGCCGGGCCAGTCAAACAGGCGCTTCTTGGCCGCGCCGTAGCTGGCCATGTCGCCGTGGTAGTCGAGGTGGTCGCGGGTGAGGTTGGTGAACACGCCGACGTCGAAGTGCACGCCATCCACGCGGCCCTGGTCCAGCGCATGCGAGGAGACCTCCATCGCCACCGCACTGGCGCCCTCGTCGCGCAACTCGGCCAGCAGCGAATGCAGGCGCAGCACCAGCGGCGTGGTGAATCCGGTCGGCGCGATCTTCGGCCACACCCCCGCGCCCAGGGTGCCGATGGTGCCGGCCTTCTGCCCGCGCAGGGTCCAGGCCTGCGCCAGCAATTGGACGGTCGAGGTCTTGCCGTTGGTGCCGGTGACGCCGACCATCGTCATCGCCGCGCTGGGCTGGCCATGGAACGCATCGGCCATCGCGCCCATCCGGCTGCGCAGCCCGCTGACCGGGATGGCGTCGGCGGGCGCGGGAAGCTCGGCGGGCGCCGGCGGCTCGTAGAGGATCGCGGCGGCGCCCGCCTCGCGCACCTGGTCGGCATACGCCAGCCCGTGGGTGCCGAAGCCGCCGATGGCGACGAACGCATCGCCTGCCTTCAGTTCGCGGCTGTCCTGCACCAGGCCGGAGATCGCAAGTTCGGCCGACAGCCCTTCCAGCTCGGGCAGCAGTTCGCCCAGCAGCATCGCCCGGGTCATCGCGCCACCGTCCCGGCGACGGGCGCGGTCGCCAGCGTGGCGGTGACCCCCTGCGTCTTCAGGCGCTTGGCCTCGGCTTCTTCCTGCGCGGCCACCCAGGCCTGCAGGTTGTCCGGGCTGACGTCCATCAGCCGCAGGGCGCCCTCCATCACGTTGCGGAACACCGGCGCCGAGACCAGGCCGCCGTAGTAGCCCTTGCGCGAGGGGTCGGGGTCGTTGACCGCGACCACCATCGAGAAGCGCGGCTGTTCCACCGGCACCAGCCCGGCGAAGTAGGCGATGTAGCGGCGCGAATAGCCGCCGGCGCTGGCCTTGCGCGAGGTGCCGGTCTTGCCGGCCACGTGGTAGCCGAGGATCGCGGCCTGGGTGGCGGTGCCACCGGGCTCGGTCACGGTCTGCATCATGTGCAGGACCTGGTCGGCGATGGTCGCGTCCAGCACGCGCCTGGACTCGCCCGGCTGTCCCTTGACGAAGCTGGGCTGGTGCAGGACGCCGCCATTGCCGAGGGCGGCATAGGCGACCGCAATCTGCATCGGGGTTGCGTTCAGGCCATAGCCGTAGCTCATGGTCTGCTTGGTGGTGCCGCTCCAGCCGGGGCTGCGCGGCGACGGGAACAGCCCCGCGGCCTCGCCCGGGAAGCCGCTGCCGGTGGGCTTGCCGTAGCCGAAGCGGCGCAGGAAGGCGTAGAACTGGTCGTCGCCGAGGCGCTTGGCGATCATCGCCGAGGCCACGTTCGAGCTCTTGCGGATAATCCCGGTGGTGTCGAGCACGCCGTAGTTGCGGGTGTCGGTGGTGCGGTACTTGCCGTTGGCGATCCAGCCGGGGCTGGTGTTGAACAGCGAATCGGGGCGGATCACCCCCGCTTCCAGCCCGGCCGCCACCGTCAGCGGCTTCATCGTCGAGCCGGGCTCGAGCAGGTCGGTCAGGGCACGGTTGCGGTGGGCGTCGCGCGGGGCGCTGCCGATCGCATTGGGGTTGAACGTGGGCAGGTTCACCATCGCCAGCACTTCACCGGTGGCCACGTCGAGCACCACCGCCGAGCCGCTGCTGGCGCCGGTCTCGATGATCGCATTGCGCAGTTCACGATGCGCCAGGTACTGGATCCGGCGGTCGATGCTGAGGGCCAGGTCGCGGCCGGGCTGCGCCGGGCGCAGCAGGTCCACGCCCTCGACGACGCGGCCGTGGCGATCGCGGATCACCCGCTTGGCGCCCGGGGTGCCGCGCAGCCAGTCGTCGAACGCCAGTTCCAGGCCTTCCTGGCCGCGGTCGTCGACATTGGTGAAGCCCAGCACGTGGGCGACCGCCTCGCCCTGCGGGTAGAAGCGGCGGTACTCGCGCTGGCTGGCCACGCCCGGCACCTGCAGCGCCAGCACGCGCGCGGCCTCGTCAGGGTTCATCCGGCGCTTGAGGTAGATGAATTCCTTGTCCGCGCGCTGGCTGAGGCGGCGCAGCAGTTCGTCGTGCGGCGTGCCCAGCGCGGCGGCCAGCTCCGGCAACCGGTGCGGCGCCTTCATCAGCTCGCGCGGATTGGCCCACAGCGATTCCACCGGCGAGGAGATCGCCAGCGGCTCGCCATTGCGGTCGGTGATCATCCCGCGCGAGGTGGCGATCGGGATCTCGCGCAGGAAGCGCGCATCGGCCTGCCGCTGGTAGAACTCGCGGTCGATCACCTGCAGGTCCAGCGCCCGCGCCAGCAGCGCCACCGAGCACAGCGCAAGCCCGCCGCCCACCAGCAGCAGGCGGCCGCGCAGGTCGAACCCGCCGCGCGGCGGACGCGCGCGGTCGGGCGCGCCATGGCGGCGATTGCCGTCGCCACCGCCGAGGAATCCGCCCTGCTTCCCGAACAGGCTCATCGGCGCAGCACCACGGTGTCTTCGGTGCGCGGGAAGCTCATCCCGAGCCGGGTGCGGGCGACCTGGTCAACGCGGTTGCTCTCGGCCCAGGTGGCCTGCTCCAGCTGCAGTCGCCCGAATTCGATGTTGAGCTCGTCGCGGGCGCGGTCCAGCCGGCTCAGCTCGACGAACGCCTGGCGATGCTCGTGGCGGTCGCGCACCACGACCAGCGCGCTGACCACGATCGCCACCACCAGCACGGCAAGCAGCAGGTAACGGCTCATGCAGCCTCCAGCCGTTCGGCCACCCGCAGCACGGCGCTGCGCGCACGCGGGTTGGCGTCCAGCTCGGCCTGCCCGGCCTTGCGCGCGCCGCCCACCAGCCGCAGCCGCGGGGTGAAGGCGATCTCGACCGGCATCCGCCGGTTGGCCGGCGGCGCCTTCGCGTGCCTGGCCATGAACTGCTTGACGATGCGGTCTTCCAGCGAATGGAAGCTGATCACCGCCAGCCGCCCGCCCGGCTTCAGCCGCGCCAGCGCTGCATCCAGCCCGGCCTCGAGGTCGGCGAGCTCGCGGTTGATGAAGATGCGGATGGCCTGGAAACTGCGGGTGGCCGGATGGATCTTGTTCGCTCCGCGCGGGATCACCGAGGCGATCAGCTCGGCCAGCTGCGCGGTACGCAGCAGCGGCTCCTGCGCGCGACGCGCCACGATCGCGCGGGCGATGCGGCGGCTCTGGCGCTCCTCGCCATGCACCCACAGCACGTCGGCGATCTCCTTCTCCGACGCCCGTGCCAGCCACTGCGCCGCGCTATCGCCCGAATCCGGATCCATCCGCATGTCCAGCGGGCCGTCCTTGCCGAACGAGAAACCGCGCTCGGCGACGTCCAGCTGCGGCGAGGACACGCCCAGGTCCAGCAGCACGCCATCCAGGCCCTCGGCGGTCGCCGGCCAGTCCGCGAGCGAGGCGAAGCTGCCGCGGCGAACCGTCACCCGCGCGTCCGCGGCGGCCAGCGTGCTGGCCGTGGCGATCGCTTCGGGATCCTTGTCCATCACCAGCAGGCGGCCTCCCGGCCCCAGTTGCCGCAGCACGCCGCCCGCATGCCCGCCGCGACCGAACGTGCCATCCAGATAGGTTCCATCCACCTTCACCGCCAGGCCCTCCATGACCGCGGCGAACAACACCGGCACGTGGGCCGTGGTCTGGTGGCCGGACCCGATGTCCGTGCCACCGGCGTTCACAACACGAGGTCCTGCAGGCCGTCGTCGAGGTCGGCATCGTCCAGCGTCAGCCGGATCTGCGCGTGGTGGGCCTGCTCGCTCCACAACTCGAACTTGTCGCCCATGCCCAGCAGCACCGCGCGCTTCTCGATGCCCACGGCGCCGCGCTGGCTGGCGGGGATCGAGATGCGGCTGTTGCCGTCCGGCTCGACGAAGGTGGCGGCGCCGACCAGCTTGCGCTGCAGCAGGCGGCTGCGGGGCTGGATCCGGGGCAGGCTGTTGACCTGGTCGCGGACCTTTTCCCACACCGGCTGCGGATACAGGTACAGGCAACCCGACTCGAACGGGCTATAGGTCACGACCAGGCGATTCCCGCACTCGCGCGCGACAATGTCCCGGTAGCTGGTCGGAATCGCCAGCCGGCCCTTGTCGTCGATGGTGATGGCGGTCTCGCCCTGGAACATGCCTGCTGTGCCCCCTCCGTCTGTAGCGGAGTTGATGACCGGAAAACCACGAAAAACCCGGTTCCCCCACGGAAGTCCACGTTAGGCCCCGAAATGGGCGATGTCAACAACTCGTGCACGAAGTTTTCGCCAGTCCGGTCAATGACTTGCAGCGAACTTCAGAGACTTGTTCAAGCTTTATCCACAAGCTGCTGTTTTGTCTCAAATTGTGAGATTGCGGGTGGGTCGGTGGGGAGGCTGGCGGATCCGTGATCCCTGACGCCTGCGCTGCTGCGCCGCAACATCGACCGCCCGGAAGCGGCCGCGCTAGGCTTGCCGCTTCCCACCCGACCCCACTTCCATGACCGACGCCCCCGCTGCACGTCGCCACCGCTTCGACGCCCTGATCGAGCGCGCCTGCGCATTGCCCCCCTTGCGGGTGGGGGTGGTGCATCCCTGCGATGCCGCGGCGATGGAGGCGGTCGAGCAGGCCCGGGCGGCGGGGCTGGTGGTGCCGGTGCTGATCGGGCCGCGCGCGCGAATCGAGGCGGCGGCGTCCGCGTCGGGCACGTCGCTGCACGGGATCGAGCTGATCGACACCCCGCACAGCCATGCCTCCGCCGAGGAAGGCGTGCGGCTGGCGGCGCAGCGGCGGGTCGACGCGCTCATGAAGGGCAGCCTGCACACCGACGAACTGCTGGAAGCGGTGGTCGCGCCCGACGGCCTGCGCACCGGGCGCCGGATCAGCCATGTCTACGTGATGGACGTGCCGGCCTACGAGCGCCTGCTGCTGGTGACCGATGCCGCGGTGAACGTGGCGCCCGACCTGTCCGCCAAGCGCGACATCGTGCAGAACGCGATCGACTTCGCCCACGTGCTCGGGATCGCCGCGCCCCGGGTGGCGGTGCTGGCGGCGGTGGAAACCGTGAACCCGAAGATGCCCTCCACGCTGGATGCGGCGGCGCTGGCGGTGATGGCGCGCCGCGGGCAGATCAGCGGCGGCCTGGTGGACGGCCCGCTGGCCTTCGACAACGCGATCGACCGCGCGGCGGCGCGGGCCAAGGGCCTGGACTCGCCTGTCGCCGGGCAGGCCGACATCCTGCTGGTGCCCGACATCGAGGCCGGCAACATGCTTGCCAAGCAGTTGCTGTACTTCGCCGACGCCGACGGTGCCGGGCTGGTACTCGGCGCGCGGGTGCCGGTGATCCTCACCAGCCGCGCCGACAGCGTGCGCGTGCGGGTGGCCTCGGTCGCGCTGGCCAGCCTGCTGGCGCGCGCGCCGCGGCCGCGGGCCGGCGACTGATGCGGCTGCTGACGCTCAATGCCGGCTCGTCGAACACCAAGCTGGCGTTGTTCGCAGCCGCCGACGGAGCGACCCGGCGGCTGGGTTCCGCGCAGGCCGTCCGCGACGGCGGCCACTGGCGGCTGCAGGTGGAGGGCGCCGAGGCGCAGGTGCACCCACTCACCGATGACCCGCACGCATCGCTGCTGGAGGCGCTGGACCGCCACTGGCCGCTCGCCGGCATCGACGCGGTCGGGCACCGGGTGGTGCATGGCGGCATCGCGTTCCGCGTGCCGGTGCGCCTGACCACGGCCAACCTTGCGCAGTTGCGCGCGCTGGAACCGCTGGCGCCGCTGCACCAGCCGGCCAACCTCGCGCTGGTGGACGCGATTGCCGCGCGGCTCCCATCGTTGCCACAGGTCGCCTGCTTCGACACCGCGTTCCACGCCGACCTGCCGGAACGCACCTGGCGCTTTGCGCTGCCGCATGAGCTGGCCGACGCCGGCGTGCGCCGCTATGGCTTCCACGGCCTGAGCTACCAGTCGATCCGCGACCAGCTGCGTGCGCGTGCGCCGGAGCTGGCGCGCGGCAGGGTCGTGGTGGCCCACCTCGGCGCCGGCTGCAGCGCCTGCGCGATGGGGGACGGCGCCAGCGTCGATACCAGCATGGGGTTTTCGGCGCTGGACGGCTTGCCGATGGCCACCCGCTGCGGCGCACTCGATCCGGGCGTGCTGCTGCACCTGCTGCAGCGGCGCGGCATGAACGCGCAGGCCGTGCACGAGATGCTCTATCGCGACTCCGGCCTGCTCGGCCTGTCGGGCATCAGCGGCGACGTCCGCGTGCTCGCCGCCAGCGACGATCCGCGCGCGGCGATGGCGCTGGAGGTCTTTGCCTTCCGCATCGCGCGCGAGATCGGCGCGCTGGCGGTATCGCTGGGGGGACTGGACGGCGTGGTGTTCACCGGTGGCGTCGGCGAGCACCAGCCGCGCATCCGCGCCATGGTGTGCGAGCAGCTCGGGCTGTTTGGCGCACTGCTGGATGCCGCCGCCAACGAGCGAGGCGAGCTCCGCCTGGCCGCAGCCGCCAGCGGGATTGCGCTGTGGAAGCTGCACACCGACGAAGAAGCCGTGATTGCAGACGCCACGCTGGCCGCCGTGACCGGGCACGCGTGACCTGGGTGGAAAGTGGCGGAGCCGGCCGATAAGCCGGGTTCTGTCGTGGACAGTCATTCCTCTAGGCGCATCGTCACCGATACGCTCAAGCAACCTACCCGGAGACACCGCGGGCCGCGGCATTGCCTCCCTATTTGGTCT
>JAEWFT010000035.1 GCA_023388715.1 Pseudomonadota bacterium | reverse complement strand
CATCGTCAACCTGCTCGACACCCCCGGCCACGCCGACTTCGGCGAGGACACCTACCGCGTGCTCACCGCGGTGGACTCGGCGCTGATGGTGATCGACGTCGCCAAGGGCGTGGAGGAGCGCACGATCAAGCTGATGGAGGTCTGCCGGCTGCGCGACACGCCGATCATGACCTTCATCAACAAGCTCGACCGCGAAGGGCGCGACCCGATCGAACTGCTCGACGAGATCGAGAGCGTGCTGAAGATCCAGTGCGCGCCGGTGACCTGGCCGATCGGCATGGGCAAGCGCCTGAAGGGCGTGGTTCATCTGCTCAGCGGCGAGGTGCACCTGTACGAGGCCGGCAAGAACCACACCCGCCAGGACTCGACGATCTATCCGTCGATCGATGATCCGCGCGTGGAAGCCGCGATCGGCGCGCCGATGCTCGCGGAACTGCGCGACGAACTGGAACTGGTCGAGGGCGCCAGCCATGCGTTCGACCGCGAGGCCTACCTGCGCGGCGAACAGGCGCCGGTGTTCTTCGGCTCGGGCGTCAACAACTTCGGCGTGCAGCCGCTGCTCGACTTCTTCGTCGAACACGCGCCGCCACCCCGCCCGCGCGCAACCACCACGCGCGCGGTCGAGGCCAGCGAACCCCGGCTGACCGGCTTCGTGTTCAAGATCCAGGCCAACATGGACCCGATGCACCGCGACCGCGTCGCCTTCATGCGCGTGTGCTCGGGCAAGTTCAGCGCCGGCATGAAGGCCTTCCATCCGCGCAGCGGCAAGGAAGTGAAACTGGCCAATGCGCTCACCTTCATGGCCTCCGACCGCGAGATCGCCGAGAGCGCCTATCCGGGCGACGTGATCGGCATCCACAACCACGGCACCATCTCGATCGGCGATACCTTCACCGAAGGCGAGCCGCTGGCGTTCACCGGCATCCCCAACTTCGCGCCGGAACTGTTCCGCCGCGCGCGCCTGCGCGATCCGCTCAAGCTCAAGCAGCTGCAGAAGGGGCTGGCCCAGCTCAGCGAGGAAGGCGCGACCCAGTTCTTCCGGCCGCTGATGAGCAACGACCTGATCCTGGGCGCGGTGGGCGTGCTGCAGTTCGACGTGGTCGCCTACCGGCTGAAGGACGAATACGGTGTGGAAGCGCAGTTCGAGCAGGTGCAGGTGGCGACCGCGCGCTGGATCCGGTGCAACGACGCCAAAAAACTCGAGGAGTTCCGCGAGAAGAATGCGATGAACCTCGCGCTGGACGCCGCGGGGCACCTGGTCTATCTGGCGCCCTCGCGGGTCAACCTGCAGCTGGCGCAGGAACGCGCGCCCGGCGTCGAGTTCCTGGCGACCCGCGAGCACGCGCACGCGGTCGACGCCGGCTGAGGGCGTGAATCGGCGCGAAACCCGCGCCCGGCGTTTCACCATGCCTTGATTGCGCGGCCGCCACCGTGGCCGCGTGAATGCTCCGACGCCCGAACCCGCGCCTGCCGCCGGCCCTGAGCAGGAACCGAACGCAACGCGCCGCGGCAACCCGGTCACCCGGCATCCGTGGTTGACCGCGCTTGGCGTGCTGGTGCTGGCGATCGTGGTATTGGTGCTGCTCTGGGACTGGAACTGGTTCAAGGGTCCGATCGAGCGCAAGGTGACCCGCGAGACCGGGCGCGAGTTCCGGATCGAGGGCGACCTCGACGTCGACCTCGGCAGTACCGCCACCATCAGCGCCGGCGGCCTGCGCTTCGCCAACGCCGCCTGGGCGCGCGAGAAGCAGATGGCGCGGGTGGGCGAACTGGAGTTCGACCTGCGGCTCTGGCCGCTGTTGCGCGGGGACGTGCAGATCCCGCGGATCGCGCTCGACACGCCGGTGCTGCACCTGCAGCGCGATGCCAAGGGCCTCGGAAACTGGGTGTTCGACCGCAAGGACGAGGGCGGGGAGCTGCCGGAGTTCCGCAACGTGCACATCGACGACGGCACGCTGACCTTCGTGGAGCCGAGCCGCAGGACCGACATCAAGGTTGCGCTGGCCAGCCGGCCGCGCCGCAAGGGCGATGCCGAACCCCCGATCGCGGTGGAGGGCGGCGGTCGCTGGAACGGCAATGCGTTCTCCGTCGAGGGCACCGCCGAGTCGCCACTGGAACTGCGCGATGCAAGGCGCCCCTATCGCATCGACATGCGCGCCACCGCCGGCGCCACCCGCGCGCATGCCCGGGGCACCCTGCTCGACCCGCTGCGCTTCCGCGACTTCGACCTCAAGCTGGCGTTGTCCGGCAAGAACCTCGCCGACCTGTACCCGCTCATTGGCGTGGCCACGCCGGACACACCGCCGTTCGCGCTCGACGGGCGCCTCACCAAAGACGTGCCCGCAGCGAAGAAGACCACCTGGCACTACGACGGTTTCACCGGCAAGGTCGGCGACAGCGACCTGGCCGGCGACGCCGCGGTCACCACCGGCGGGCCCCGCCCCTTCCTCAAGGCCAACCTGCAGTCGCGGCGCCTGGACATCGATGACCTCGCCGGCTTCCTCGGCGGTGCGCCGCAGCCCGGCGAATCCACCAATCCCGAGCTCGCCGCACGCGCTGCGACCCAGAAGGCAAGCCCGCGCCTGCTGCCGGATCGCCCCTACGAACTCGATCGCCTGCGCGCCATGGACGCCGACGTGCGGCTGAAGGCGCACCGCATCAATGCGCCCTCGCTGCCGCTGGACGACATGGACGCGCACCTGTTCCTCGACAACGGCCTGCTGCGGCTGGAGCCGCTGAATTTCGGCATTGCCGGTGGCGACATCCGCTCCACCATCCGCATGGACGCGCGCGAGGCGCCGATCCGCACCCGCGCGCAGGTGGCCGCGCGCAGGCTGGAGCTGCGCCAGCTGCTGCCGACGCCGGAGGTGGCCAAGGACGCCATTGGCCGGGTCAGCGGCGAGATGGCGCTGGCCGGGCGCGGCAACTCGGTCGCGAAAATGCTGGGCAGCGCCGACGGCGATGTCTCGGTCGGCATGGGCAGTGGCCAGATCAGCAACCTGGTGATGGAACTGGCGGGGCTCGACGTGCAGGAGGCGCTGAAGTTCCTGCTCACCAAGGACCGCCGCGTCCCCATCCGCTGCGCCTGGGGCGACTTCACGGTAAAGAACGGGGTGATGAGCACCCGCAGCCTTGCCTTCGACACCACCGACACGATCCTGGTCGGCGAGGGCCAGGTCAGCCTGCGCGATGAAACGCTCGACTTGAAGCTGCGGCCGCGCCCGAAGGATCGCAGCCTGTTCGTGTTCCGTGCGCCGCTGCTGGTCGGCGGGACCTTCAAGGATCCCTCGTTCCGCCCGGACATGGCGCGGGTCGGGCTGCGCGCCGCGCTGGCGCTGGCTCTCGCCCAGATCGCGCCACCTGCAGCGCTGCTGGCCACCTTCGAACCCGGCCCGGGCAAGGACTCCAACTGCGGCGGGCGCTACGCGCGCTGAGGCGCCTCAGCCGGCGATGTAGCGCTGCAGCTGCTCGAGTTCCTGCTGCTGCTCCTCGATCACCGCGCGCACCAGGTCGCCGATCGACAGCACGCCCACCACCTCGCCGCGCTCCATCACCGGCAGGTGGCGGATGCGGCGATGGGTCACCAGCTGCATGCAGTGGTCGGAGGAATCGCCGGGCGCGACGGTGATGACGTCGGCGGTCATGATGTCGCGCACCGGCGTGTCATGCGATGAGCGGCCCTGCAGCACGATCTTGCGCGCGTAGTCGCGCTCCGAGAGGATGCCGGCCAGCCGCGGGCCCTCCATCACCAGCAATGCCCCGATCCCGCGCTCGGCCATCCGCCGCACCGCGTCGATGACCGGAGCGTCCGGCCCGATCGAGACCACCTCAGCTGGCTTGCTCTCCAACAACTGCCTGACCGTACGCATGGCGTACTCCTTGCGCGTCCCCGGGTGCCTCCGAGGATACCGCGTCCGCGGGGCGCCACGCATCGACCAGGTACAGCGGACGCTGCTTGGACTCGTCGTACAGGCGACCGAGGTACTCCCCAATCAGCCCCAGCGCCACCAGTTGCACGCCGCCCAGGAACAGGATCACCGACATCATCGTCGGCCAGCCAGCGACGGGGTCGCCCCAGAACAGCGCCTTGACGATGATCCAGCTGCCGTACACGAAGGCGACGAAGGCGGTGGCGACGCCCAGGTAGGTGGCCACGCGCAACGGCGCGGTACTGAAGCTGGTGATGCCCTCCAGCGCGAAGTTCCACAGCCTCCACAGGTTGAACTTGCTGTGGCCGGCGACGCGGCCGTCGCGCTGGTAGGGGATCGCGACCTGGTTGAAGCCGACCCAGCCGAACAGGCCCTTCATGAAGCGGTGGCGCTCGCGCAACTGACGCAGCGCCGCCAGCGCGCGCGGCGACAGCAACCGGAAATCGCCGGTGTCGCGCGGGATCGGCGTGTGCGACATCCGCCCGATCACCCGGTAGAAGCCATGCGCGGTGGCCCGCTTGAGCCAACCCTCGCCATCGCGCACGGTGCGGGTGCCGTGGACGTCGTCATAGCCCTCGCGCCACTTGGCGATGAAGGCCGGGGCCATCTCCGGCGGGTCCTGGCCATCGGCATCGAGGATCAGCGCCGCGCCGCGCTCCACGCGGTCGAGGCCGGCGGTCAGCGCGGCTTCCTTGCCGAAGTTGCGCGACAGCCGCAGCAGCGCCACCCGACGGTCCGCATTGGCGATCCCGCGCAACCTGTCCCAGGTGCCGTCGCGGCTGCCATCGTCGACGAACAGCACCCGCGCCTCCAGCCCCTCGCGCTCGATCGCCTCCAGCGCGGTCGCGATCCGCGGCCACAGCGCCGGCAGCGCATCGGCCTCGTTGAAGGCGGCGATGACCAGGGTCAGGCGGTCGTGGGGGGCGCTGGGCATGGTCGCAGTATGCCCGGCGCCGCGCTCAGTCCAAGCCGTCAAGGTAGGCGGTGCCGCCGATCGCCCGCATCTGCCGCTGGATCTGGCCGCTGCGGCGCTGCATGTAGGGGCCGGGCCGCGACACGCTGTAGCGGCGCGGGCTGGGTAACACCGCCGCCAGCCGCGCCGCCTCTGCGGCGGTCAGCCGCGAGGCGTCCTTGCGGAAGTAGCTGCGTGCCGCCGCCTGCCCGCCGTAAATGCCGTCGCCGAACTCGGCGATGTTGGCGTAGACCTCCAGGATCCGCCGCTTCGGCCACAGCACCTCGATCAGCGCCGTGTACCACGCCTCCAGTCCCTTGCGCAGCCAGCGCGTCGCGCCGGTGCCCTGCCACAGGAACAGGTTCTTGGCGGTCTGCTGGCTGATGGTGCTGGCGCCACGCAGGCGCCGCACGGGGGTACCGCGCTTCTCCGCCCGTTCGATCATGCGCTGGTTGTGCGCCTGCGCCTGCTCGATCGCCGCCAGGTCGAAGCCGCGATGGCGGGCGAAGTTCTGGTCCTCGGCGGCCACCAGCGCCAGCGGCAGTTGCGGCGAGATGCGGTCGAGGTCACGCCAGTCATGCGCGATCCGGAACTCCCAGTCGCGCGCCAGCAGCGCTTCGAACTGGCGCGCGGCCATGAACGCGGAGAACGGTGGATCGATGAAGCGCAGCGCCAGCACCTGGGCCACGCTGAACCCTGCCAGCAGCATCGGTAGCTTCCACCACCAGCCGCGCCAGCGACGGCCGCGCTTCGCCTTGCGATTCCCGTTCCCACGCCCCATCTAGACTGCCACCCCAATTTTTCCTGCCCGCCGCATTATCCGCATGCGGCCGGGCGCACGATACCGCCATGCCCGAGACCGCCTCCGCGCCCGCCCCTTCCCCCAGCACCGATGCCTTGGTGCGCTTCCTGTTGCCTGCTGCGGGCGTGCGCGGCGTCGCCGTGCGGCTGGACGCGACCTGGCAGGCCATTGCCGAGCGCGCCGTCTATCCGCCCGCCGCCAGCGAACTGCTCGGCGAGGCCGCGGCCGCCTGCGCGCTGTTCACCGGCCATGCCAAGGTGGATGGCCGCCTGTCGGTGCAGCTGCGCAGCAGCGGCGCGATCCGCGCGCTGTTCGCCGAATGCACCGCCGCCGGCACCCTGCGCGGCATCGTCCGCCTGGATCCGGACGCCCCGCCGCCCTCGCGCGACCTGCGCGCGCTGGGCGAGGACGCGCTGCTGGCGATCACCATCGAGAACCCCGCGCTTGGCGGCGGCGAGCCCGTGCGCTACCAGGGACTGGTGGCCTTGCAGGCGGACCGGCTCGACCATGCGTTCGAGGACTACTTCCGCCAGTCGGAGCAGCTTCCCACCCGCCTGCTGCTGGCCTGCGATGGCCGGCACGCCGCGGGCCTGATGCTGCAGAAGCTCCCGGGCGATGCCGGCGACAGCGACGGCTTCCGCCGCGTTGGCGCCCTGTTCGATACCCTGGGTACGTCGGAACTGCTGACGCTGGAGTCGGATGAGCTGATCCACCGCCTGTTCCACGAGGAGGAGCCCGAACTGGTCGGGCGCAAGCCGCTGGGCTTCGGGTGTTCCTGCTCGGCGGCGCGGGTGGAGGCGATGCTGGTCTCGCTGGGACAGGAGGAAGCCAGGGCCGCGGTCGATGCCGGCGACGGCGAAGCCAAGGTCACCTGCGAGTTCTGCGGTCAGGAATACCGTTTCGATGGCGGCAAGGTGGAGGAACTGTTCCGTCTGGCGGCCGCCGGCCTGCCGACCGGGGATACCGCGCACTGAGCCTGAACAAGCACCGGTGCAATGTCCCGCCAAGGCGGGGGACGCATTGTTAAAGAAACATAAACCCGCTAGGATCGAAGTCCGTTATCGAGGGGAACTCCGCCACCGCAGGCGGGTCTGACCTGAACCATGTCCATGCGCCTGATGCCCTTTGCCGCCGCCGTGCTCGCCCTGGCCTTCGCCAGCGGCAGCCTGCATGCGCAATCGCGGCCGGCTGCCAAGCGCAGCGAGGGCCAGGTGGTGCCGGTGCTGAACAAGGACAGCGGCAAGCTGGAGGCGTTCCTGCTGCTGGAACCGGCGACCGCGACCACCGGCACCGGCGCGCGCATGCGCTTTGGCAAGACCACCCTTGAGGCCACCTACGGCCTGCAGACGGGCGATTCGCTGGCACTGGTGTGCGACCGCCGCAGCGGGTTGTCGTCCACCATCGGCCAGCTGGCCAGCAATTGCGTGCTCGCCGCGCTGGACGACAAGCCCGGCACCGGCAGCCGCCACGGCAGCACCGGCGTGAGCCTCAGCCGGGGCGGCGCCAAGGTCGGCGTTGCGGTCGGTAGCGGTCGCGACACCCTGCCGGCGTGGCTCAGTCCCGCCCAGGGCGGCGGCGCCCGCTTCGAACAGAATGATTTCTCGCTGTTCGCCGAGAAGTCGATCAGCCGCGACGGCTTCGTCAGCGTCGGCGGCACCGTCGCCCGCGCGCGCCTGGTGCCGGCCACCGACGTGCCGCAGCTGGCCGACCAGTGGAACACCCGCAGCGTCAGCGTCGGCGGCGGCATCGGCGCGTTCAGCGCCAACGTGGTCGGCCGGGTGGTGAACGTCCCCGGCGAAAGCAATGTGTGGCAAGGCCTGGGCCTCGGCCTGACCTGGCGCACGCCATGGAGCGGCCAGCTGAGCGTGGGCGCGGAAAACGTGGTGACCCGCGGCAAGAATCCGTTCTCGCCGAACAGCGAACAGGACGACGCCGTCCCGTACGTGCGCTACCAGCAGGACCTCTGAGGGCCCTCCAAGCCCCGCGGCATGCTGGATCAGGCGTCCACTCAGTTGCTTGTGCTTGCCCGCCGGCAGATCGCCAGCGGCAAGCTGGGCGATGCCCGACGCACCAGCGATGCCCTGCTTGCGACCAACGGCGATGCTGCCATCGCCCACCTGCAGCGGTCGCGGCTGGAGTCTCTGGATGACAATTACCGGCAGGCGCGGATGCACGCGCTGGCGGCGTACCGGCTTGGTCCGGTCGGCAAGGAGCAGCACGTCCACCTGCTGACGCGGCTGAAGATCTTCCATCTCGTCGACGAGATGCGCGCGCTCATCGAGCGGATGCCGGAGGCGATGCGTACCGAGCCCGACGTCGCCGCCCACGTCGCGTTCCTGTTCCGCGCCATCGGCCAGCCCGAGCTGGCACTGGAGCACACCGAACGCGCGGTGGCGTTGCATCCGGACGATCCCGCGCTGCTGACCGCGTCCGGCGTCACCCTGATCAACCTTGGCCACTTCGCGCGCGCGCGCGAGCGCCTGCTGGACTGCGTGCGCATCGCGCCGGGCCACGCGGCGGCGTGGTGGCAACTGAGCCGCCTGCCGGCGCAGCCCGAGGCCGGCGCCTGGATCGATCGCATCCGCGCCGCGCTGGCGCGGTCGCGCGACAACAAGGACAGCGGGCTGCTGGCCTACGCGCTGCACCGCCTGCTCGACCAGGCCGGCGACCACGGTGAGGCGGCGAAGGCGCTCGGCACCGCGTGCTTCTCGATGCGCAGGCACGTGAAGTATTCGGCGGAGGACACCCTGGCGCTGTTCGCGGCGCTGCGCGGACTTGATTTCGGGGCATTCCCGGCGGGCGTCGCCGATGCCGCGTTCACGCCGGTCTTCATCGTCGGCATGCACCGCTCGGGCACGACCCTGCTGGAGCAGATGCTGAGCGGCCATGACGAGGTCATGGCGGCCGGCGAGCTGTACAACTTCACGCACCAGCTTCGCTACGCCGCCGACCACCACTGCGTGGGGGAACTCGACCTGCAGGTCGTCCGCGCATCGCCCGGCTTCGACTACGCCGAGATCGGGCAAGGCTACCTGGATTCGCTGGAGGCACGCCGCGACGGGCGCCGCTTTGTCACCGACAAGCTGCCGTCGAACTTCCTCAACCTCGGCTTCATCCTGCGCGCGCTGCCCAACGCCAAGATCCTGCACATGGTGCGCGACCCGATGGAGACCTGTTTCTCCAACTTGCGCGAACCGTTTTCCGAAACCACCTGCCGCTACTCCTACGACCAGCTGGAACTTGCGCAGTACTTCCGCGAGTACGAGGCGTTGATGCTGCATTGGCAGGACCGATTCCCGGGCCGCATCCTGCACGTCCACTATTCGCAGCTCGCGGGCACGCCGCTGGACGAGATGGACCGCATCGTCCAGTTCCTGGGCCTGGACCTGCGCCAGGCGATGCTCGAGCCGCAGCGCGCCGGGCGGACGGTGAGCACCGCCAGCGCGGTGCAGGTGCGCAGCGCGCCGGCGCTACCCAGGAGCCCGAAGTGGTTCGCCTACCGCGACCACCTGGCGCCGCTGGTGCGGGCGCTTTCGCCCGCGGGCCACAAGATCGGCACGCCCCGCACGCCTTGAGGCCTCAGCCGGTCGCGTCGCCCTTGAGCACGCCCGCTTCGGGCAACCATTGCAGCAGCTGGTCGACGATGCCCGCCGGATCCTCCGCGGCGGCAGCGCCTTGCGTGGCGTTTCGGGACGATGACTGGAGCGCACCGTTTGCCGCCGCATGGGCCGCCACCCGCTCCACCAGCGCGGTGCGGTCCAGCCGCCCGTCCAGCTGCGGCAACAGCCAGCGCTCGAGCGCCCCGAGTTCCACGGTGTCGTGCCAGGCGTTGGTGACGTGCGCCTGCCCGGGCGGCAGCGCCTCCAGCATCCGCAGCACGCGTGGGTCGACGTGCGGCATGCCCCCGCTGCCATTGCCGAGCACCACCGGGCGCGCGCGCAGGCGCGCAAGGCCCCGCATGGCCAGCATCGCGACCAGGTCGCCCACCAGCACCTCGGCGTCGCTGCCGGTCTCACTGCCGCCATCCGCCGCGGGCGCCACCAGTTCGGCGAAGGACACCGTCCCCGGCCACGCCTCGCGCAAGCGCGCGATGGCGCGCTTGGTCGCGTCGGCGCTGGTGGCGATCCCGCCGCCGGCCGGCGACATGAACTGCTGGCGGCTGCCGTCGTAGCGCACCGGTTCCTCGCTGTCGAGCCGCAGGGCGACGTGCAGCCGGCGCATCGCCTGCAGGTCCGGACGGCGCCGGATCGTGCCGGCGCGTTCGCGCCGCACCAGCAGGGTCTGCCGGAACGCGCGGTCGATCGCGAAGTCCAGGTACTGCTCCACCCGCTCCTGGTCATCTCCCACCGCGGCATAGAGCTGGCGCGCCAGGTCCTCGCCGTAGTTCGCCGGCATCATCATCGACGGCAACGCCTCGCCCAGGTAGGCCAGCCCATGGCCGGCGGCGGCGTCCAGGAACTGGTGGAAGTAGCAGGGCAGGTTGTACGGCTCGAGGTAGTCGTGTGCCAGGTAGTCCACCGGCGCGCTGCGGATCTGCTCGATGTTGGCCCGCAGCGCGAAGTCGGTCATGCCGCCCTGCTGCGCGATCGTGCGCAGGAACTCGACCATCGAACGGCCGTAGCCCACTTGGTCGACCGGAGCCTGGCCACGGCCGTGGAACAGCATGGCGTCGCGCAGGACTTCCTTGGCCTTCCAGCCCGGGTAGGTGTTGTAGCTGACATAGGCCACGCCTTCCGCCGACAGGCAGGCCTCGGTCAGCGCCAGCAGCGCCTGCTGCGCCTGCGGGGGAATCCAGCTGTAGACGCCGTGGGCAATGATGTAGTCGAAGCGGCCGAGCGTCGCCGGGTCCAGCTCGAGCAGGTCGCCCTGGATGAATTCGATGTTGGTGAGCCC
Source organism: Pseudomonadota bacterium (assembly GCA_023388715.1). GTDB lineage: Bacteria > Pseudomonadota > Gammaproteobacteria > Xanthomonadales > Xanthomonadaceae > Thermomonas. The sequence goes on along the minus strand of JAEWFT010000035.1, from coordinate 71,738 downwards.
CAGCCGCGCCGCGTGCGCGCGGGCGCTGGCGACGTGCACCTCGGACAACTCAAGCCCGACGCAGCGCGCGGCCGGGTTGCGCAGCGCCACCGGGATCAGGTTGCCGCCGGAGGCACCGCCGATCTCGAGGATGCGGGCGCGGGAGACGTCGGGCGCGACCACCCCGAACAGCGCCGCCACCGCCTCCAGCTGTTCCGGCGCGCTGTGCGCATACGAATAGGAGCCGTACGGAAGTGCGTCGTAACGCATGCGGGTTTCCGCGCTTGCTGTGCTCATGCTCTGGGGCCTGCCGGATCGGTGTTCGGGGTCAATGCAGCGCGTCGCGCAGCGGCTGCAGGTAGCGCTCGTAGGGGAGCCACTTGGGCACCTCGCGCGCCCGCACTTGGTCGCGCACCTGGACCACGCTGGCGGTCGCCACGCTGCCCTCGCGTTGCGGCTGCAGCATCGCGTCGGAATAGCGCAGGCCGCAGAAGTCCGACACCGCCCGCATCGTGGCCTCGGTGTTCCGCGTGAGCGCGTCGTAGTGCACGTCGAGGATGCGGCCCGGGAAGCGCGCATGCCAGTGCGCCATCAGGTCGCGGTACTGGTTGTAGTAGTCGCCGAGCTCGCGCTGGTCGTAGGAATACGGTGCGACGCTGGTGAACAGCTCGCGCAGATTGGAGAAGCAGGTCTCCATCGGGTCGCGCTGCATGTGGATGATCCGCGCATCGGGCAGCGCGGAAAGGATGAAGCCGACGTTGGCGTGGTTGGGCGGCCACTTGTCGGTGACGTGGGTGTGCGATTCCGACAGCCGCCAGCGCACGCCGTCGCGGTAGCGCCGGCCGACGTCGCCCAGGTCGATGTCCGGGGCGCGGTCCAGCGCCACCTCGTCCACCAGCCAGCCGAAGTAGCGGTCGGTGGCGTAGTGCAGGCTGCTCATCATGTCGTGCAGCTCGCCGGCGTTGAGCACGCCCCGGTCGCCGCCCATCAGCTGCTCGAGCAGGGTCGTGCCGCTGCGGTGCATGCCGACGATGAAGACGGGGGTGAACCCGGCCTCCGGCTCATCCCCGGCAGCAGGCGTATACGGCAGCGCCTTCAGCCGCGCGAACACGCGACGGATGCGCTCGCCGTCGTAGCTGATCGTGGCGCGACGCGCCCTGCACGCCGCCTCCAGCGCGGCGAATGCGGCCGGGATGTCGCCCAGCGTATCGAGCTCGCGGTGCAGGGCGTACTGCAGGTTGGCCTGCTCGCCGGGGTTGGCCCGCCCGCTTGCCAGCAACTTGCGGATGGCGTCGACGTGGTTGTCCTCGCGCGTCCACTTGCGCAGCCCGGCCAGCGTCCACCACGCCTCGGCGCGGTCTGGCGCCAGCCGCAGGCACTCCAGGATGCCCCGCTCGGCTTCGTCGAAGCGTCCCTGGAACATGCGCATCTGCGCCTTGGCCAGGTGCAGCTGGGCCGCGTTCGGCGCCATCGCCAGCGCGCGGTCGAGGAAACCCACGGCGCCCTCGTGGTCGCCCAGCCAGCTCAGCTGTGCGGACACCGACACCTGCATCTGCGGGCTCGGCATGTCCTTCAGGAAGGTGGCGCCGGCCAGCCAGTCGCGCATCGCCTCCGACTGGTTGAACGTGCGCAGGCGTTGCAGCAGGCCGCCGATCAGGTTGGGCGCCTGGCCCACGCCGACCGCCAGCACGCGCTCGGTCAGCGCCAGCGCATCGCGGTGGCGGCCTTCGCGTGATGCGATGAACGACAGGTGCAGCAGTGCCTCGGGATGCTCCTGCCGCTCCAGCACCCGCGCATACCAGCCGGCCGCCTCCTCCACCTTCTTCTGCGAGACCAGCTTGCGGGCCTCGTTGAGCCAGTGGTCCACCTGCTGATCCATTCTTCCGCCGGAGCCTGCGCGCGCAATCACGCATTGTAGCGGACGGTGGAAATGCGCCGGTCCCGCGTCGCGCATGCCGAAAAGAAGAAGGCCCCCTTGCGGGGGCCTTCCGGTACTGCGGACTTCCGGTGGATCAGAAGTTCTGGGTGTAGCGCATGTACACCTGGCGACCGTACGCGTCGTACAGCGACGGGTTGTAGCCCGGGGTGTAGTAGAACGTGTCGATGCGCGGATCGCGGTTGGTCAGGTTGAGCGCACCCAGGGTGACCTTGCCGTTCCAGGGGGTCTTGTAGGTGAACGACAGGTCGTGGGTGAAGTAGACCGAGGTCGAGCAGCTGTTGGTGTAACCGTAGTCGACCACCTGCTGGCAGGTGTAACCGTAGTCGTCCACCAGCAGGGTCTCGACGTCCGAACGCGTCTGGTCGAACGCATTGACGGTCCAGTTGATCGAGAAGTCGCCCTTCTCCCACGAGTTCTGCAGGTTGGCGCGCCACTTCGGAACGTCTGGCTGGCCGACGAACTCGGTCGAGGTGCCGGTGACCGGGTTGGCCACTTCGTAGCTGTTGACGTAGCTGACGTTCAGGCCCGTGCGCAGGGTGCCGTAGGTACCCATGTCGAAGCGGGTCTGGCCGCTGAAGTCGAAGCCGTTGGTGCTGATCTTGCCTTCGTTGCCGTAACCGGCACGGACCTGGATCAGGGCACCGGTCGCCGGGTCACGCAGCGAGTACAGGTATGCCGGCAGGTACTGGCCACGATCCTCACGGTTGATGACGGTCTGGGCGCTGTAGAAGAAGTGCTGGTTATCGACCTCGATGTTGTAATGGTCGAGGCGCAGGCTCATCCAGTCGGTCGGATCCCACACCACGCCCGCGCTCCACTGCTTGGACTCTTCCGGCAGCAGGTTCGGGGCAGCCACGCGCAGGCCGTTGATCTGGATCGACGAACCACGCGGCACGCCCAGCTGGTCGGCCGTCGGGCCGTGGACCACGCTGTCGGCCGAAAACGCGTCGAGCGAGTTCAGGATGGACAGCGGCGGCGCGCGGAAGCCTTCGCCGTAGGAGGCACGGAGAGTCAGGTTGTCCAGCGGCTGGAAGCGGAACGAGATCTTCGGCGTGGTGGCGTTGCCATAGTCGCTGAAGCGGTCATGGCGGACCGCCAGGTCGAGCTCGAACATGTCGGTGATCGGCAGCAGCAGCTCGCCGTAGACCGAGGTCTGGTCGCGCTTGCCGAACGAGGAGTTGCCCGACGAACCACCGACGTTGCCGGCAGCGGACTGCTGGTCGTAGATGTCGGCGTAGTCTTCCTCGCGGTATTCGGCGCCGATCGCAAGGCCGGCGGTGCCGCCGCCCATTTCCCACAGGTCCAGGTTGGCCAGCGCGTACAGCTCGGACTGCTTGAAGAAGCCGTCACGCGAGGTGGTGGTGCGGATCTGGTTCAGCACCGACTCGGTGTTGCCGATCGGGTTGAACACGTTGTACGCGCCGCTGTTGAACAGCGTGGTCGCGACCGGGATGTTGACGTAGTTGTAGCCATGGGAGACGAAGCGCGACTCGGCGCGGCGCAGGCCGAAGTCCAGGAACAGGCTGTCGGTCGCCTGCCAGTTGAAGCCCATGTTGAAATCGTAGACGTTGGTGTCGTCGAAGTTGTCACGCGGGCCGAGCGCGGCGAAGCGGTGCTTGAGCAGGACGTCCTTGCCGGTGGTGTTGTTCGGGGAAGCGGCGCCCAGGAAGACGAATTCCGGGGTCGGCGCGAAGCGGCCGAAGCTCTCCACGCGGGTCACGCTGGCGTTCATGTAGATCAGCCAGTCGTCGTTGATCTGGAAGTCGCCCTTCGCGAACGCGCCGGACTGCTCGATCGAAGCGGTGTCGGCCGCAACAAGATTGTAGTCGTACTGGCACGTCGTACCTGCGTTGTTCAGGTAGAAGCCCGGGTTGGTGCAACCACCCGGAACCGGACCAATCTTGCTGGTGGGCGCACGCTTGCCGTTGGAGTCCAGAGCGAAGTTGTAGTAGTTGTTACCGTAGGACGACGCACCACGACCCACCCATTCCAGGTCGCGAACGAAGTTAATGCCACGGGTGGCGTAGGACACGCCGCCGAGCATGCGGCCGCGGTCGCCGGAAGCGCCGAGGATGGCCGAACCGGACTCGGTGTCGCCGCCACGGTGGCTGATGCTCTTGCCGAGCGAGACTTCACCGCCGTTGAAATCCTTGCGGGTGATGATGTTGACCACGCCGGCGATCGCGTCGGCGCCGTAGATCGCCGAAGCGCCGTCGGACAGGATCTCGATGCGCTCGACCGCGGCCAGCGGCAGCGAGTTCAGGTCCTGGCCTTCGCCGGTCTGGGGGGAGATCGGGGCGCGACGGCCGTCGATCAGGATCAGGGTGCGGCCGCCGCCCATGCCGCGCAGGCTGAGCTCGGAGAACGACTGCGCCGAGGAACCCGAGGCCGGCTTGAACGAGCCGAACGAGTTGAAGGTGGAGGTCTGCAGCACTTCGGCCACCGAGACCTTGCCGCTGACTTCGATGTCTTCGCGGCTGATGACGGTCATCGGCAGCGCGCCTTCGACATCGGCGCGCTTGATGCGCGAGCCGGTCACCTGCACGCGGTCAAGCGTGGTGGTGGTCTCGTCGGTGGGCGGGGTGGTGTCCTGCGCCAGCGCGTTGCCGGCGAGCGAGGCTGCGCTGACAAACAGCGCATATTTGATGGCGCTGGGCAGCTTCTTGAGGTTGTTCATGCGGGGGTTCTCTCCAAAGGTTCAAGACGACCCCACCGGTACGGCCAGGGCCACCAAAGCTCAGACGCGAACCGCTTGCGACTGGTGGGCCGAAGCATAACGCAATATTTACGGATCGGAATGTGCCTGTCGCAATTCCCCGTCCACATCACGTTTTTTCTTTGGGAACGGGGGCTTACAGCACGTTCTTGCGCCGAAGTGGAGTTGCCGGAGAGGTGCTACAGCCTGCACAGCAGAGCTGAAGCACCCATTCAGCTGGCCTGGACTCCCCTTTCGGGTCCGCGACGCGTCGAAAACCGACGTCGTCGCGCATGCGGCACTTCGCGGCGGTGAAGGCTGTTCGCCCGGACGCGCGGTTCGGGTCGAAACGGGTGTAGGCGTGCGCGCTCAGCTGGCCAGCGACGCGGCGATGCTGGCCTGCTGGTCCTTCAGCGCCTGCGGCATGCGCGGGCCGTACTCGTCCAGGTAATGGCCGATGCCGGCGAACTCCGCCGCCCACGCGGCGCGGTCGAAGCCGAACAGCTTCTCGCGGGCCTCGTCGTCGAGCTCAAGGCCGTCGAGGTTGAGCTCGCCCTCCAGCGGCAGCTGCCCGATCGGGGTCTCCTGCGCCCCGGCCTTGCCTTCGACGCGCTTGATCATCCACTCGAGCACGCGCAGGTTGTCGCCGAAGCCCGGCCACAGGAACCGGCCGTCGTCGCCCTTGCGGAACCAGTTGACGTGGAAGACCTTGGGCAGGTTCGCGCCGTCCCGGTCGAACGACAGCCAGTGCGCGAAATAGTCGGCGAAGTTGTAGCCGCAGAACGGCTTCATCGCCATCGGGTCGCGGCGCATCACGCCCACCGCGCCGGTGGCGGCAGCCGTGGTCTCCGACCCCATCGAGGCCCCCACCAGCACGCCATGCGACCAGTCGCGCGCCTCGAACACCAGCGGCACCAGCGAGGCGCGGCGGCCGCCGAAGACGATGGCGGAGATCGGCACGCCCTGCGGGTCCTCGGCCATCGGCGACCACGAGGGGCACCGCCTGGCGCTCACCGTGAAGCGCGAATTGGGGTGCGCGGCCGGGCGTTTGGCCGCATCGAACGGTTCTCCGCGCCAGTCGGTGGCGGGCTGCTGGCCGTTGTCGAGGCCTTCCCACCAGGGCTGGCCGTCGGCGGTGGTGCCGACGTTGGTGAAGATGGTGTCGGACTGGATCGAGGCCAGCGCGTTGGGGTTCGACTTCGCCGACGTGCCCGGCGCCACGCCGAAGAAGCCGGCTTCCGGGTTGATCGCGTACAGGCGGCCGTCGGCGCCGGGACGCATCCAGCAGATGTCATCGCCAATGGTCCAGACCTTCCAACCGGCCTCGCGGTAGCCCTCCGGCGGGATCAGCATCGCCAAGTTGGTCTTGCCGCAGGCCGACGGGAACGCCGCGGCGATGTAGTGGGTCTCGCCCTGCGGGTTCTCCACGCCCAGGATCAGCATGTGCTCGGCCAGCCAGCCTTCGCTGCGCGCCTGGTGCGAGGCGATCCGCAGCGCGTGGCACTTCTTGCCCAGCAGCGCGTTGCCGCCGTAGCCCGAGCCGTAGGACTTGATCGTGAGCTCTTCCGGGAAGTGCATGATGAAGCGGCGGTTGGGATCCAGCTCGCCGGTCGAATGCAGGCCCTTCACGAACGACCCCTCGCGCTCGATCCGCGCCAGCGCCGGCGCGCCCATGCGGGTCATGATCCGCATGTTGGCGACCACGTACGGCGAGTCGGTGATCTCCACCCCGCAGCGCGACAGCGGCGAGTCGATTGGCCCCATGCAGTACGGGATGACGTACATCGTGCGGCCCTGCATGCAGCCGTCGAACAGCGCGTCGACCTGCGCGTGCGCTTCTTCCGGCTCCATCCAGTGGTTGTTGGGGCCGGCGTCTTCCGGCTGGCTGGTGCAGACGAAGGTCAGGTGCTCGACCCGCGCGACGTCGTCCGGATGCGAGCGGTGAAGGTAGCTGCCGGGATGGGTGTCCTCGTTGAGCCGGTGCAGGGTGCCGTCGGCCAGCATCATCTCGATCAGGGCGGCGTTCTCGGCATCGCTGCCATCGCACCAGTGGATGCGGGAGGGACGGGTCAGGGCGGCGACGTCCGCCACCCACTGGTTCAATGCATCCAGCTTGCTGCTCATCGATGGTTCCTTGTCGAAACTGCTGCGTGAAAACGGGTGCATGGCGGCCCGCGCAGGGGCTGCGCCGCGCGCGAAGGAGAAGTCAGGTCTGCGGAATCAGGGTGTCCATGACGTGTTCGACGTAGGCGTCGAATTCGTCATGGGCCAGCCGCGGCTGGTGCAGCTGCAGGCTCAGCTGCAGGAAGCCGACATACGCCGCGTAGGCCAGGCGCGCGCGGTGTTGCGCCGCGCCGCGCGGCAGGCCGGCCTGGCGGAAGCTGGCGGTCAGGTAGTCGAGGCGGCGCTTGGACACCCGCTCGATCACCGGGCTGACCGCGGGATGGTCGAGCGCCTTGAGTAATTCGCTATAGATGATGTGCGAGCGGACCTCGCGCGCCACCAGTTGGAACAGCGCGCGCAGGCGCTCGCGGGGGTCGGCCACCTGCTCCAGCGAACCGAACACCAGTTCCTGCTCGGCGGTTTCCCAGCGTTCCAGCGCGGCCTGCAGCAGGGAATCGCGCGACGGGAAATGCCAGTAGAAGCTGCCCTTGGTCACGCCCAGCCGCCGCGCCAGCGGCTCGACGGCCACCGAGGCGACGCCCTGCTCGGCGATCTGGTCCAGCGCCTCGCTGGCCCAGTCGTCGGCGCTCAGGCGCCCGCTGCGGGGTGAAGCTTCGGTCATCCAGGGTCCTGCCGTACGTTCGGTGCCGTGGGAGTATGCTGAGTTTTTGCTCTGATTTGCGGATTGACACGCGCCGCTTCCCAGCCATACTTCACCGTATGGTAAGGGGACGGCTGCTGCAGCGCAATGCCGGACCCGCTCGCACGCTTTCGGGAGATCCAGAATGAGCGTCATCCTGCCCTTCCTTGCCCTGCTCGTCGCCGGCGCCGTCGCCGCCTACCACCGCCTGCGGGTCCCGGTTTGGCTGGCGCTGACCGCCACCCTGCTGGTGGCCAGCTGGCTGCTGGGCGCGAACGCGACCGCGCTGGCGATTGCCACGGGGGTGGCGTTGGTGGTGGCGCTGCCGCTGCTGCTGCCACAACTGCGCAAGCCGCTGATCACCGCCCCGCTGCTCACGTTCTATACCCGGATCCTGCCGCCGCTGTCGGACACGGAGCGCACCGCGCTGGAGTCGGGCACGGTCGGCTTCGAGGGCCAGCTGTTTTCCGGCAAGCCGGACTGGCAGCAGTTGCTGGGCCAGCCCAAGCCCGAACTGACCGCCGAGGAGCAGGCCTTCCTGGATGGTCCCTGCGAAGAGCTGTGCCGGATGACCGACGACTGGGACATCACCCACGTCCGCGCCGACCTGCCGCCGGAGATGTGGGACTTCATCAAGCGCAACCGCTTCTTCGGGCTGAACATCCCCAAGGAGTACGGCGGGCTGGGCTTCTCCGCGCTGATGAACCACAAGGTGATCCAGAAGCTGGCCTCGGTCAGCGCGGTGGTCAGCTCCACCGTCGGCGTGCCGAATTCGCTGGGCCCGGCCGAACTGCTGATGCATTACGGCACCGCCGAGCAGAAACAGGCCTACCTGCCGCGCCTGGCCGATGGCCGCGAGGTGCCCTGCTTCGCGCTGACGGGCCCGTTCGCCGGCTCGGACGCCACCTCGATCCCCGACTACGGCATCGTCTGCATGGGCGAGTGGAATGGCGCCAACGTGCTGGGCATCCGCCTGACCCTCAACAAGCGCTACATCACCCTGGCGCCGGTCGCGACCCTGATCGGGGTGGCGTTCCGGATGTACGACCCGGACGGCCTGCTGGGCGAGACGCGCGACATCGGCATCTCGCTGGCGCTGGTGCCGGCCGACACGCCCGGGCTGGAGATCGGCCGCCGCCACATGCCGCTGAACTCGACGTTCCAGAACGGCCCGATCCGCGGCCGCGACGTGTTCGTGCCGCTGTCGCAGCTGATCGGTGGCGAGGATTACGCCGGCCAGGGCTGGCGCATGCTGATGGAATGCCTGTCGATCGGCCGCTCGATCACCCTGCCCTCGACCGCCAGCGGCGGCTCCAAGATGGGCGCGGTGGCGGTGGGCAGCTATGCGCGCATCCGCAAGCAATTCGGACTGTCGATCGGCCGCTTCGAGGGCGTGGAGGAAGCGCTGGCACGGATCGGCGGCAATGCCTATGCCTGCAGCGCGTTGAGCGAGGCGACCGCGGCGGCGGTGGCGCGCGGCGAGAACCCGGCGGTCCCGTCGACGATCGCCAAGTACCACTGCACCGAGATGGGCCGCAAGGTCTCGCTGGACAGCATGGACATCCTGGGCGGCAAGGGCATCATCCTCGGCCCGCGCAACTTCGCCGGGCGGAGCTACCAGGCCGCGCCGATCGCGATCACGGTCGAGGGCGCCAACATCATGACCCGCTCGCTGATGATCTTCGGCCAAGGTGCGATCCTCTGCCACCCGTGGGTGATGAAGGAAATGAAGGCGGCGCAGCTGGCCGATCCGCAGCAGCGCATCGACCAGTTCGACCAGGCGCTGTTCGGCCACCTTGGCTTCGCGATCAGCAACGCGGTGCGCAGCTGGTGGTTCGGGCTGACCGGCGCGCGCTTCGGCAGTGCGCCCGGCAACGACGACACCCGTCGCTACTTCCGCAAGCTCAACCGCTATTCCGCGGCGCTGGCGCTGATGGCCGACACCTCGATGCTGATGCTGGGCGGCAAGCTGAAGTTCAAGGAGTCGCTGTCGGGCCGCCTGGGCGACGTGCTCAGCCAGCTCTACATCGTCAGCGCGATGCTCAAGCGCCACCAGGATGCCGGCGCGCCCGCGGGCGACCAGCCGCTGCTGGCGTGGGCGGTGCACGATGCGGTGAACAAGATCGAGACCGCGCTGTCCACCGCCCTGCGCAACTTCCCGGTGCGCCCGGTCGGCTGGCTGCTGTGGCTCTTGGTGTTCCCGTGGGGCCGCCGCGCGCAGGCGCCCAGCGACCGCCTGGGGCACAAGGTCGCCTCGCTGCTGATGACGCCGGGCGAGGTACGCGAGCGCCTGGCCGAGGGCGTGCACACCGCGCCACATGCACGCAACCCGGCCGGCCGCATCGTCAGCTACCTGCCGAAGGTGGTACTGGCCGAGCCGGTGGAGCGCAAGTTCCAGAAGGCGCTGAAGAACAGCGACATCGAGGCGCTGGAGTTCCCGGCGCAGCTCGACGAGGGCGTGCGCGAGGGCTGGATCACCGCCGAGGAGCGCAGGCAGCTGGAGGAACTGCGCGAGATGACGCTGGACGCGATCATGGTCGATGACTTCGACCCTGCCGAGCTTCGCTCCGCGGGCTACGCCGCCATGCACGGCCACGAGGGCAAGGGCGCGGACCGCGAAGCCGCCTGACATGGCCTCGGTGCTCGCGACGTACCAGCGAATCAGCCGGTGGCCGGCGGGCCGCTGGCTGTTCTCGCGGTTGGTCTGCCTGAAGGCGCCCTACTTCGCCAGCATCGCGCCCCGCATCGAGAGCCTGACACCCGGCCGTGGCGTGGCCACGCTGCGCCATCGCCGTCGCGTCAGCAACCACCTCGGCACTGTTCACGCGATCGCGCTGTGCAACCTCGCCGAGTTCATCGGCGGGCTTACCTGCGATGCCAGCATCCCGGCGTCGATGCGCTGGATCCCCAGGGGCATGCAGGTGGACTACCTGAAGAAGGCAGTCGGCACCATGCGCGCCACCGCGACACCGGCGTTCCCGCCACGCGAAGCCGAGGCCGGCTACGACCTTCCGTTCGACGTGGTGCTTGAGGATGCGCAGGGCGATGCCGTGTTCCGCGCCACCATCGCCATGTGGGTCAGCCCGCGCTCGCGTCGCTGAACCCGGCCACGATCACCCCGCGGGCGCATCCCCCGGCGACTGCGGGGGCAGCTTGCGCGCCTCGCCCACGACCTTCCACGCACCGAAGGTCATCGCTCCCGCCACCAGCACGCCGGCGCCGAACACCACCTGCGAACCGAACGCCGACAGCAGCTTGTGCAGCCAGACGAAGGTGAGGTCGCCGCCGCGGTAGATCACGGTATCGATCGCCGCGCCCGCCTTGTAACGCCACTCGCGGCCGACACGGGTGTAGATCGTCTCGCGCGCGGGCTTGGCCAGTGAGAACTCGCTGGCGCGGGTCACCACCTGCACCACGGCCACCAGCATCGGCAGCGGCGAGGCCGACAGTGCGGCGAAACCGATGATGATCGCGAAACCCGGGACCAGCAGCGCCGGCGCGATCCCGAAGCGCGACAGTAACCAACGGGTCACCACCACCTGCACGAACAGAGTGAGCGCGTTGACCGCAAGATCCAGCGTGGCGAAGAAGGCGGCGCGCTCGTCCGCGCTGCTGAAGGCCTCGCGGGCGATCGCGTTCTGCTCGTTGTACAGCAGGGTGCCGATGCCGACGCCGAACACCGTCAGCACCGCCAGCCAGCGCAGCAGCGGTTCGCGCGCGACCAGCTTCAGGCCGGCCAGCACCTGCCCGCCCATCGGCACCTCACCGCTGGCGCGCCCACGCGCGGCCTCGCGCTGCATCGCGTGGCTGCGCAGGCGCACGATGCACAGCACGCACAGCGACAGGAACCCGGCCGACACCAGCATCATGTTGGGAATGCCGACCCGCTCCACCAGCGTGCGGGTGAGCACCGGGCCGAGGAACGCACCAATCGTGCCCGCCGCGCCGATGTAACCGTAGTAGCGGCGCGCTTCGGCGTTGTCGTAGACATCCGCCATGAAGCTCCAGAACACCGCCACCGCGAACAGGTTGAACACGGTCAGCCACAGGATGAAGGCCAGCCCGCGCCCGGGCATGCCGCTGTCGAACATCAGGTAGAACAGCAGCAAGGTGGCGATGAAGAACACATAGATCGCAGGGAGGAACACCCGCCGCGGCCAGCGGCTGACCAGCCAGCCGTACACCGGCTGCAGCAGCAGCATGATCAGGAACACCGAAGTGAAGATGACCTGCAGGGTGAATTCGCCCAGCGCCACGCCGCGTGCTTCGAACCACTGGATCATCGCCGGCGGGAACACCGCGGCGACGTCGCTGGAGGCGGCCATCGCCTCGCGCACCGGGCGTAGGACGTAATAGCCGCTGAGCAGGCAGAAGAAGTAGAGGAAGGACCACAGCAGCGGGGGGGACTCGGCCAGCGCTGCGCGGAAACGGCCGAAGCGACCAGCAGGTGGAGTGGCGTGGCTCATTCGGCGGCGGGCAGTACGACGAGCCGCCACCTTAGCCCGCGACCCGGCGTCGGCGCCAGCGCGCGGCCAGAGCATTTGCTCTACTGGCCGGGCATAGCGTCGGGGCACCAACAGCAGGGGCGCGGCGTTGTACGACTACATCATCATCGGCGCCGGATCGGCCGGCTGCGTGCTCGCCAACCGGCTGAGCGAGGATCCCGGCGTCAAGGTGCTGCTGCTGGAAGCTGGCCCGCGCGACTGGCATCCCTTCATCCACATGCCCGCGGGCCTGGCCAAGCTGGTCAACCGCAAGGGCGTGAACTGGGATTACGACACCGCGCCCGAGCCCCACCTCAACCATCGCACGCTGTGGTGGCCGCGCGGCAGGGTCCTCGGCGGCTCCAGCTCGATCAACGCGATGTGCTACACCCGCGGCGTCCCCCGCGACTACGACGAATGGGGCGAACAGGCATCGGGCTGGGACTGGGACAGCGTGCTGCCCTGGTTCCGCAAGGCCGAGGGCAACACCCGCGGCGCCGACGCGCTGCACGGGGCGGACGGCCCGCTCACGGTCAGCGACCTGCGCCACCACAACCCGCTGTCCGAGGTCTTCATCGAGGCCGCGCGGCAGGCCGGCCTGCCGGCCAACGCGGACTTCAATGGCTTGGTGCAGGAAGGCGTGGGCCTCTACCAGGTCACCCAGCGCGATGGCGCGCGCTGCTCCGCCGCCGTCGCCTACCTGGCGCCGGTGCGCTCGCGGCCCAACCTGACCGTGCACACCGGCGCGATGGCCAGCCGCGTCACCTTCGACGGGCGCCGCGCCAGTGGCGTCACCTATTCGATGCGCGGCAAGGCCTACCACCAGCCGGCGGCGCGCGAGGTCATCCTCAGCGGTGGCGCGATCAACTCGCCGCAACTGCTGATGCTCTCCGGCATCGGGCCCGCGGGCGAGTTGCGCCGGCACCGGATCGACGTGGTCCATGACGCGGCCGGGGTCGGGCGCAACCTGCAGGACCACCTCGACATCTGCACCCTGCAGCACTGCACCCAACCCATCACCTACGACCGCGCCAACGAGCCGAAGATGGCGTTCGACTATTTCCTGCGCGGCCACCGCGGCGCCGGCAGCAGCAACATCGCCGAGGCTGGCGGCTTCTGGCGCTCGCCGCTGGCGCAGGACCAACGCTGCGACGTGCAGTTCCATTTCGTGCCGGCGATGCTCGACGACCACGGCCGCAACCGGCTGGAAGGCGACGGCTACACCCTGCACGCCTGCTTCCTGCGCCCGCGCAGCCGCGGCCGGCTGACGCTGGCCAGCAACCGCGCCAGCGACAAGCCGCGGATCGAGGCCAATTACCTGGGCGATGCGGACGGCTTCGACCTCAAGGTGATGGTCGAATGCGCGAGGATCAGCGGCGAGATCTTCGCCCAGCGCGCCTTCGATCCCTATCGCGGCGCGCCGATCTTCCCGAAGGGCGAGCGCCTCTCCGACGCCGAACTGGTCGAGTTCATCCGCGCCAAGGCGGAGTCGGTGTACCACCCGGTGGGCACCTGCCGGATGGGCGACGACGATGACGCGGTGGTCGATGCGCAGCTGCGCGTGCGCGGCGTGGATGGCCTGCGAGTCATCGATGCCTCGGTGATGCCGACCCTGCCCGGCGGCAACACCAACGCGCCGACGATCATGATCGCGGAGCGCGCGTCGGAGCTGATCAAGGCGGGCTGATCCAGCCGCGACCCGCTCGCAGGCCAACGCTCACCGACGTCAGTGCTCCAGCACCGGTGGCAACGGGCAGTGCAGCACGCCGCAAATGGTGCGCAGCAGTTCCGCCTCGGCCACGCTGATGCGGCCGTCGTGGCTGATCGCGTCGGTGATCGCCTCGACCATGACCTGCTTGGCCAGTGGATCGAGCGCATCCAGCGGCTCCCACACGCGATCCAGCGCCTGCACGCCTGCGGCCGGCGGTGCATATGGCAGGTGGTCGCGCGGCAATACCCGCTGCAGGCCAGCAAGGTAGGCGCGTTGGGCGGAGGCGGCATCGGCGTGGCCGGCATGCGCGACGACCGCCAGCAGGGTGGCGAATTCGTCGCGCACGCTGCCCGGCTTGCGGCGGCCGAAGCGCGCGTAGCGGGCGGGGTCCAGCGCCTCGCGCACCTGCACCTGCAGCAGCCGCGCCAGGCAGTATTCGAACAGCGAGACGTCACCATCGGCGTGGACCACCGCATCGACCGCGTCCAGGAATGCATCCAGCTGAGGGCGCGGACGCTGGCGCAACACCGGGAAGGCGAGCGCCGCCAGCGGCAGCCGCAGCATCGGGTGCAGGTCCGCGGTGAGTTGCCCATGGATGCGCTGCGCCTGCGCGCCCGCCTCCTCGCCCAGGCCCGCGGCGATCTCACCTTGCTGGCGCGACGCAAGCGCCTCGTCGCCCGCCAACAGCATGCCGAGCAGCAGCGGCATCACCGTGTCACGCCCGGTGGCCAGGTCGCGCAGCGCTTCCGGGATCGCGCCGGCGATGGTGTCGGCGCGCAGGTAGTCGTCGGCGGCAGGGGTGGCCACCTGCGCCGCAACCGCGGGCGGGTCGACCTGCAACTGCCTCGCAGCGGAAGGCAGGCGCGCCTCGGGATGACCGCCCAGACCCATCGCAACGTCCTCCTGCAGCCCATCCGGCGGCGCGGCCTGCCAGCGCGCCTGCAAGCGTTGCAGCTGCCCGCCGTCGAAGCGCGGTTCCAGCGCCTGGATGCGCTCCAGCAGCGGCGGATGCGTCGCAAACAGCCTCGAGTAGCCCACGCCATCGCCAAACAGCATGTGGCTGACTTCCTCGGCCTCGCTGCGGTGGCTCAGCTGCGAGCCCTCGTCGAGACCGGCGATCTTCTTCAGCGCGCCGGCCAGGCCGTGGGTGTGGCGGGTGAACTGCACCGCGCTGGCGTCGGCCAGGCGCTCGCGCGAGCGGCTCACGCCGGCCTTGATCATGCGCCCGAAGAACACCCCGATGTAGCCGATCACGATGGCCACGAGCGCCGCCAGCAGCAATGCGCCGGCATTGTTGCGGCGGCCGGCGAAGCGCCCGTGCTCGAGGATCTTGCGGCCAATCAGCCCGATCATCAGGATTCCGAACAGCACGCCGATCAGGCGGATGTTCAACCGCATGTCGCCATTGAGGATGTGGCTGAACTCGTGCGCGATGACGCCCTGCAGTTCGTCGCGATTGAGCCGCTCGAGCGCGCCGCGGGTGACCGCGACCACCGCGTCCGATGGGCTGTAGCCGGCGGCAAAGGCATTGATGCCTGCCTCCTGGTCCAGCACGTAGACCTTCGGCACCGGCACGCCGGAGGCGATGGCGATCTCCTCCACCACGTTGCGCAGGCGCCGCAGCGCGGGATCGCCGGTGTCTTCCGGCACGCGGGTGCCGCCAAGCTGCTGGGCGACCGGTTCGCCGCCGCTGCCCAGGCTGGCGATGCGGTACAGCGACCCGAACAGGATGGTGATGAGGGTGACGCCGGTGGCGAACGCCAGCGCGCGCCACGATGGCGCCACCGCCCACACCGCCAGGTTCACCGCGGCGACGATTCCGACCACGGCCAATGCAAATAGCACCACCAGCCGCGACGAGGTCCGTCGCGCGGCGGCCTGGCGTTCGAAGAAGTTCATCCGGGCGCCCCGTGGGCGAGGATCAGAACTCGACCTTCGGCGCTTCGCGCACCTGCGCCTGCTTGGCTGCCTCGATCTCCAGCAGGGTCGCGGGCTGGAACCCGAACATGCCGGCGAGGATGCTGTTGGGGAACATCTCGCGGCGATTGTTGTAGTGCATGACCGCGTCGTTGAACGCCTGCCGCGCGAAGGCCACCTTGTTCTCGGTGCTGGTGAGCTCCTCGGTCAGCTGCATCATGTTCTGGTTGGCCTTGAGTTCCGGATACGCCTCGGCCACCGCCAGCAACCGCCCCAGGCCGGCGTTCAACTGCCCCTGCGCCGCCGCCAACTGCGCCATCGCCGCAGGATCGCCCGGGCTGGCCTTGGCCGCCGCCAGCCCTGACTGCGCCGCCGAGCGCGCGGCAATCACGGCTTCCAGCGTCTCGCGCTCGTGCGCCATGTATTTGCGGGCCACTTCGACCAGGTTCGGGATCAGGTCGAAACGGCGCTGCAGCTGCACGTCGATCTGCGCGAACGCGTTCCTGAATGCATTGCGGGCGGCCACCAGTCCGTTGTAAAGGCCCATCGCCCACAGCACCACGCCCACCACAATCGCCAGCACAATCAATGAACTAAGCATGGAACCTCCCCTCATTCATGCAATCGTGGAATCAGGCGCTAGAATCAGGCCTTCACCGCAGCTTAGCAGGGGCCAATGCCGATGAAAGGGCACCACATCCGGCCAGCCTGGCGATGGGCGATGGTTGCAGCGCTGCTCCCGCTGGCGCTCGCCTCGACCGCACAGGACAGTTCCCGCTGGTGGGGCGGGCAGGTCAGCCGCCCCGCCGCCGCGCAGCCCGAAGCGCAACCCCAATCGCAACCGCAGGCCGAATCGCATGCGCCCGCGCGCCTGCAGGCCAACGCACGCACCCACATGCGTCCTCCGGCGCCGCCCGTCGACGTCCGCCGCTTCGAGGCCATCGCCAACACCCTGGTGGCCGACGGCCGCATCCCCGGCCTTGCGATGGCGATCGTCAAGGACGGCCGCATCCTCAGCGCGCGCGGCTATGGCGTCACCGACACCCGCAACCCGCAGCCGGTCGACGCGCACACCGTGTTCCGCCTGGCGTCGCTGTCCAAGCCGTTCGCCGGCACCGTCACCGGCATGCTGGTCAACGACGGCGTGCTGCGCTGGGACAGCCAGCTCACGGATTTCGTCCCGTCGTTCCAGCTCGCCCAGCCGGGCGCCGCGCAGACCGTCACCGTGGCCGACATCCTCAGCCACCGGCTGGGCCTGCCGCGCAACGCGTTCGACCGCGACATCGAGGCCAACGCCGATTACCACAGCCTGACCCGGCGCATGGCCAACGTGCCGCTGACCTGCGCGCCGGGCGACTGCTATGCCTACCAGAACGTGGGCTTCAGCCTGATCGGCGACGTGGTGTTCGCCACCACCGGCCAGTTCTTCAGCGAGACCGTCGCCCGCCGCATCTTCAAGCCGCTGGGCATGCACGATGCCAGCTACGGCCTGGAGGGCATCGAGGCCAGCGCGCGCTGGGCGCGGCCGCACGTGCGCGGCAAGGGCGGCTGGGTGCCGCTGACGCCGAAGCCGACCTACTACCGGGTGGCGCCCGCGGCCGGGGTCAATGCCAGCATCAGCGACATGGCGCAATGGCTGCTTGCGCAAACCGGCCATCGCCCGGACGTGCTGCCGGCGCCGCTGCTGGCCACCCTGCATTCGCCGCTGGTGTCCACCCCCACCGAAATCCGTGGCAGTTCCTGGCGGCGCGCCAGGTTGTCTTCGGCGGGTTACGGCCTCGGCTGGCGGGTGTACGACTATGCCGGCCACGACGTGGTGTTTCACGGCGGCGCGGTGCAGGGCTACCGGGGCGCAATGGCGCTGATGCCGGGACAGGACTTCGGCGTGGTGATCCTGTGGAACAGCGAGAGCGCACTGCCCTCCGGGCTGCTGCCGACCATCCTCGACAACGTCGCCGGCCTGACCGATGGCGACTGGCTCAACCAGGACATCAGCGAGATGCTGTACGCCGAGGAGCAGTTGCAGCAATCGGGCATCGGCTCGTCCTCGTCACAGGCCTCGCCGCCCTGACCGGTCCTCCCGCTTCGGATTCCTGATCGCGCGACGCCCGGCCAATGCCGGGCGTTTTGCTGTGACCCCCCAACGCGACCGGCAAAAAAGAAACCCTTCCCGCCTGGGCAACGGGAAGGGTCTTCAGGGAGTGCGTGCGCCGGACCGGGCAGCGCCCGGCCAGGTCGCGGGTCTTACATCACCGGGGCCGGGATCGCCGGCATCATCACCGGCTTGGCCTTCTTGGCCGCAGGCTTCCTGGCGGCAGGCTTCTTCGCAGCGGGCTTCTTGGCAGCCGCCTTCTTCGCGGCAGGCTTCTTGGCAGCGGTCTTCTTGGCAGTGGCCTTCTTCGCGGCCGGCTTCTTGGCGACGGACTTCTTCGCGGCCGGCTTCTTCGCAGCGGTCTTCTTGGTGGCCTTCTTCGCGGCCGGCTTCTTGGCAGCGGACTTCTTGACGGCCTTCTTCGCGGACGGCTTCTTGGCAGCGGACCTCTTGACCGCCTTCTTTGCGGCCGGCTTCTTGGCAGCGGACTTCTTCACCGCCTTCTTGGCGGCCGGCTTCTTGGCCGCGGCCTTCTTGGCGGCAGGCTTCTTCGCGGCGGTCTTCTTCACCGCCTTCTTGGCGGCGGGTTTCTTGGCAGCAGCTTTCTTCATGGCCATGGAATGGCTCCTCGTCAATGGGTATTTCGATGACGCCCAGTTACACAAGACACCGCGGGTATCGGACCCGCGATCGACCGCCAGCGCGCGGCGCGCGCCGGAACGGATGCGTTGCCCGGGGGCGTGTTGCCCGACGTGCCGCCCGGTGACGATGGCCCAAGAAAAAACCCGCGGCGCCGGACGCTGCAGGTTTCGATCTTGGACGCTTGCGGAAACGCGGGGCTGCGATTCGATGAGGGACAGTCCACCTTCGTCCACCGTTGGATGCTGCTGGTGGAGTTGCGCGTGGTGCCATCCGTCGTCGCGATGCGCTGGCTCACTCTCTTCCGCAGGGAACGTCT
Organism: Pseudomonadota bacterium; assembly: GCA_023388715.1. Taxonomy (GTDB): domain Bacteria; phylum Pseudomonadota; class Gammaproteobacteria; order Xanthomonadales; family Xanthomonadaceae; genus Thermomonas. The sequence continues at coordinate 53,160 of JAEWFT010000035.1, read as the reverse complement.
GCTGGGCGAAACCTAATCACGCTTTTTTCCACTGTCAACAATCTTCCGCGCCTGCGTTCGCGCAACGCGCGCGCATCGCTGCGCATGCGCGGCGTGGCCACGCGCTCTGCGGGCGCGCTCGAGGCGAAAGCGGTTGCGCGCCGCGCGCGCGCATGCCTGGCTGCAAACAAGCAACGGCGCGGCCTGCAGCGCACGCACGGATCACGATCCGCGGAGGGCGCGCGATCGACGTGGTGATTTTTTGTCCACGACGCCGGCCGGCCGCGCGAGGCAACGAATGCGTGGCGCACGCACCACGCGAACGCTGCCTATCGCAATGCACAAGCCGGTTTGCGCGAAAAATGCGCGGGCGTTTCCCACTGCAGGTGCATGCGCGCGGCGCCTTTCGCGCAAAGAAAAACCCGCGACGTCGCCATCGCGGGTTGGGTTGCCCTGCAGGGCGCGCGTGTCAGTGCGCTTCTTCGAGCAGCTCGGCGTAGGCGTCCGGATCCAGCAGTTCGTTGAGCTGCTCGGCGTCGTCGACCTCGATGGTGTAGAGCCAGCCATCGCCGTAGGCATCCTCGTTGATCGTCTCCGGCTTGTCCGCCAGCGACTCGTTGACCGCGACCACCTTGCCGCTGACCGGCGCGTAGACGTCCGAGGCCGCCTTCACCGACTCCACCACGGCACTGGCGTTGCCGGCCTCGACCGTGTCGCCGACGTTGGGCAGCTCGACGTAGACCAGGTCGCCCAGCAGGCCCTGCGCATGGTCGGAGATGCCGACGGTGACCCGACCGTCGCCTTCCACGCGGGCCCATTCGTGGGACTTGAGGAACTTCAGATCGCCGGGGATCTCGCTCATCGGGAACTCCTGTTCGGTGATGCGGGGGGAATGGGCGGCAGTCTAGCGAAGCCGCGGCCGAAAGTTCAGATGCCGTCCTGCACCTTGCCTTCGCGGACGAACGGCATCCTGACCAGCCGCACCGGCACCTCGCGGCCGCGGATGTCGACCCGCACCTCGCCCGGGTCGCCGGCGGGGATGCGGACCATGCCGATCGCCTTGCCGATCGTGGGCGAGAAGGTGCCGGACAGCACTTCGCCCTCGCCGTTGGCGGTCAGCACCTTCTGTCCATGGCGCAGCACGCCCTTCTCGTCCATCACGATCGCCGCCATCTGCCGCGGCACACCGGCGGCCAGCTGCGCTTCCAGCGCCGCGCGGCCGATGAAGTCGCGCGGGGCGCCGTCATCGCCCTGGTCCAGCGCCACGGTCCAGCCCAGCGCCGCCTCGTGCGGCGTCACCGTCTCGTCCATGTCCTGGCCATAGAGGTTCATCCCGGCTTCCAGCCGCAGGGTGTCGCGCGCGCCCAGCCCGGCAGGCTTCACGCCCGCCACCAGCAGCGCGTTCCAGAAGGCGGTGACCTTGTCCTCCGGCACCATCACCTCGAAGCCGTCCTCGCCGGTGTAGCCGGTGCGCGCCAGGAACAGCGGCACGCCGTCGACGGTTTCCGTTTCCAGCGCGGCGAAGCGGGCCAGCTTGGCGGCCTTGGCACGGTCCTGCTCGCGCAGCAGGCCGATGGTCTTCTCGCGCGCGTTCGGGCCCTGCACCGCGACCATGCCGAAGTCGGGGCGCTCCACCACCTGCACGCCGAACGGCGCGGCCTGCGCGCTGATCCACGCCAGGTCCTTGTCGCGGGTGGAGGCGTTGACCACCAGCCGGAACCAGTCCCCGGCCATGAAATAGACGATCAGGTCGTCGATCACCCCGCCCTGCTCGTTGAGCATCGCGGTGTAGAGCGCCTTGCCGGGCTTCTGCAGCTTGTCGATGCTGTTGGCGGCGAGCTTGCGCAGGAACGCGCGGGCGCGCTCGCCGCGCAGGTCGACCACGGTCATGTGGGAGACGTCGAACATGCCGGCGTCGCGGCGCACGGCGTGGTGCTCCTCGATCTGCGAGCCATAGTGGATCGGCATGTCCCAGCCGCCGAAGTCGACCATCTTGGCGCCAAGGGCGCGATGGGTGGCGTTGAGGATGGTCTGTCGGGTCATGGCGGGCTCGGGCTGCGGGGAACGCCCATTATCGCCAAACCACGGCGCCCGATCAGGCCGCTTCCACCTGCAGCACCATGGCGTCGCCGCCGACGATCCGCACCTTGGTGCCGGCCGGCAACTCGGGCCCGGCGACGTCCCAGTAGGCGTCCGCGATCTGCACCCGGCCCCGGCCGTCCACGATCGAGCGCTCGAGCACGACCACCTGCCCCACCAGCGCGGCGGTGCGACGGTTCAGCGCCGGATGGTCGCTGGCGCGCTCGCGGCCCCGGAACCAGCGGCGGTAGACCTGGATCGAGATGAAGCCAAGCGCGATGAAGGCCGCCACCTGCGCCAGCAGCGGGATGCCCGGCACCAGCAGCACGCCGAGGAATACCGCGGCCGCCGCCAGCCCCAGCCACAGCATGAACGCACCCGGCGCCAGGGTTTCCGCGGCGAACAGCAGCAGCGCGAAGGCCGCCCAGCCGAACACGTCCCAGCGCATGCTCAGCGCTCCGGCGGCCGCGGCGGCTGCGCCTTGTCCGACAGCGCGTGCCTGGCGAGCTCGGCGATGCCGCCCAGCGAGCCGACGATGCCAGCCGCTTCCATCGGCATCATCACGAACTTCTGGTTGGGCGCCTCGGCCAGCGCCTTGAACGCCTCGATGTACTTCTGCGCGACGAAGTAGTTGATCGCCTGCACGTCGCCGGACGCGATCGCCTCGGAGACCATGCGGGTGGCGTTGGCCTCGGCCTCCGCCAGCCGCTCGCGGGCCTCGGCCTGGCGGAAGGCGGCCTCGCGGTCGCCCTCGGCCTCGAGGATGGTCGACTGCTTCTCGCCCTCGGCCTTGAGGATCTCGGCCTGGCGGAAGCCCTCGGCTTCCAGGATGTTGGCGCGCTTCTCGCGCTCGGCCTTCATCTGCCGCGCCATCGAATCGACCAGGTCGCGCGGCGGCTGGATGTCCTTGAGCTCGATGCGGTTGACCTTCAGTCCCCATGGATGGGTGGCCTGGTCGACCGCCACCAGCACCTTGGCGTTGATCTCGTCGCGCTTGGACAGCGATTCGTCGAGGTCCATCGAGCCGATCGCGGTGCGGATGTTGGTCATCACCAGGTTGAGGATGGCGATCTCCAGCTGCGCGACCTCGTAGGCGGCCTTGGCCGCGTCCAGCACCTGGAAATAGACCACGCCGTCGACCTTCACCACCGCGTTGTCCTTGGTGATGACGTCCTGGCTGGGGACGTCCATCACCTGCTCCATCATGTTGATCTTGCGCCCGACGCCGTACATCACCGGCACCAGGAAGTGCAGGCCCGGGGTCATGGTGTGGGTGTACTTGCCGAAGCGCTCCACCGTCCATTCGTAGCCCTGGGGCACCATGCGCACGGTCTTGGACAGCAGGATGATGCCGGCGAGCAGCAGGATCAGGGCGAGTGCGGATGTCATCGGGTGGCCTCGGTCGGGATCGCCCCGAGTATAGGGCCGCGCCATCGCCGCCACACGCGCGTGGCCAACGCGGCGCAGGCGCCGGCGCCCGCTAGAATGCGCGCCCGCCGCATCGTCCCGCCCGGAGCCACCATGTTCGACGCCCTGCTCGTTTCCACCGGCACCGTGGCGCTGGCGGAGATCGGCGACAAGACCCAGCTGCTGGCGCTGCTGCTCGCCGCGCGCTTCCGCAAGCCGTGGCCGATCGTGTGGGGCATCCTCGTCGCCACCCTGCTCAACCACGCGCTGGCCGGCTGGCTGGGGGCGGTGGCGGCGACCTGGCTGACGCCCGGCGTCCTGCGCTGGGTGGTGGCCGCCAGCTTCATCGGCATCGCGCTGTGGACGCTGAAGCCGGACACCCTGGAGGACGATGCCACGGTGCCGGCGCGTGGCGCCTTCGTCGCCACCGCGATCGCCTTCTTCATCGCCGAGATGGGCGACAAGACCCAGGTCGCCACCGTGCTGCTCGGCGCGCGCTACGAGCCGCTGTGGGAGGTGGTGGCCGGGACCACCGCCGGCATGCTGCTGGCCAACGTGCCGGTGGTGCTGCTGGGCAGCCGCTTTGCAGCGAAGCTGCCGCTGAAGGCCGCGCGCATCACCGCGGCGCTGGTGTTCCTGGCGCTGGGCCTGTGGGTGGCGGTGTTCGGCATCGGTGATTGAGGCCAGCGGTCCGCCAGGCTCCCGGCATGGCCAAAGGGGCGCCAGCTTGTCGCCGGTGCCGCTCCGCGACTAACCTGCGCCGATCGGGCGCACCGTGCCGCCTCGGGGATTCCGCGTGAGCCTGAAACTGCGCCTGACCATCGCCAACTTCCTGCAATTCTTCATCTGGGGCGCGTGGCTGATCACGATCGGCCGTTACTGGTTCGAGACCCGCGGCTGGTCTGGCACCAGCTTCGGCGCGATCTTCTCCACGATGGGCATCTCGGCGCTGTTCATGCCGGCGCTGATGGGGGTGGTCGCCGACAAATGGATCAGCGCGCACAAGCTGTACGGCATCCTGCACCTGGCCGGCGCGCTGCTGCTGGCGATGGTGCCGATGGTCGACAGCCCCGAAGGCATGTTCTGGGTGATGCTGGCGACGATGATCTGCTACATGCCGACGCTGTCGCTGGGCATCGCGGTGTCCTACAACGCGCTGAAGCAGGACGGGCTCGACGTCGTCCGCGACTACCCGCCGATCCGGGTGTGGGGCACGGTGGGCTTCATCGCCGCGCTGTGGACCACCAGCCTACTGGGCCTTGAAACCTCGCCGGGCCAGTTCTACATCGCCGCCGGCGCCGCGCTGGTACTCGGGCTGTACGCCTTCACCCTGCCGCCGGCGCCGCCGCGCCTCAACGATGGCGCCAGCCGCTCGATGGTGGACGTGCTGGGGCTGTCCTCGTTCCGCCTGTTCCGCGACCGCAACATGGCGGTGTTCTTCTTCTTCGCCATGCTGCTGGGCGCGGCGCTGCAGCTGACCAATGCCTACGGCGGCACCTTCCTCGGCGAGTTCGGCAACGACCCGCAGTACGCCGGCAACCTCGCGGTGAAGTATCCCGCGATCATCATGTCCATCTCGCAGATCAGCGAGACGCTGTTCATCCTGACCATCCCCTTCTTCCTGAAGCGCTTCGGGATCAAGGCGGTGATGACCATGAGCATGCTCGCCTGGTTCCTGCGCTTCGGCCTGTTCGCCTATGGCGATCCCGGCCCGGGCCTGTGGATGATCGTGCTGTCCGGCCTCGTTTACGGCATGGCGTTCGACTTCTTCAACATCTCCGGCAGCCTGTTCGTCGAACAGCAGGCCGACCCGCGCATCCGCGCCTCCGCGCAGGGGCTGTTCATGCTGATGACCAACGGCATCGGCGCAATCCTCGGCAGCGCGGTCAGCGGCTGGATGATCGATGCGTTCTTCACCGCCGCCGACGGCAGCAAGGACTGGCGGGGCATCTGGATCACCTTCGCCCTGTACTCGCTGGCGATGGCGATCGCGTTCGTGCCGCTGTTCAAGCAGCCCCGCCAGCGCGTCGATGTTGTGCCGGAGCACGGCCCGGCCGACGTCAACGCGCCCTGAGCGATGGGCCGGGTCGTCGTCGTCGGCTCGTTCAACGTCGACCACGTCTGGCGGGTGGCGACGCTGCCCGCGCCAGGCGCCACCCTCAGCGGCGAGTACGCCACCGGTCCCGGCGGCAAGGGCTTCAACCAGGCCGTCGCGGCATGCCGCGCCGGCGCCGCCACCCGCTTCGCCTGCGCGCTGGGCGGGGATGCAGGGGCGCAACTTGCACGCGGGCTGTGCGCGGACGACGGGATCGACCTGCGCGCGGCCGCGTCGGAGGCGCCGACCGGCACCGCCGGAATCCATGTCGACGCCGCGGGCCGCAACGCGATCGTGATTGGCGCCGGCGCCAATGCTGCCCTTGGCCCCGCGCACGCGCAGGCCGCGCTGGCCGACCTGGCCGCGGGCGACGTGGTGCTTGCGCAGCTGGAGTCACCGCACCCGGCGATCGAGGCCGCCCTTGCATGCGCGCGCGCCGCCGGGGCCCTCGCGCTGCTCAACCCGGCCCCCGCCAATGCCGCGCCGGCGCCTGCCCTGCTCGCGCTGGCCGACGTGCTGACGCCCAACGAGACCGAGTTCGTGGCGCTGCTGGCCGCGCATGTCGGGCAGCGGCTGGAGCCCGACGCCATCGCAGCGCTCGACACCTCGCGGCTGCATGCGCTGTGCCGGGCACTGGCCCCGGGCGCCACCGTGGTGGTCACCCTGGGCGCGAGCGGCTGCATGGTGTCCCACGGCGATGACCTGCGCGGCGATGCCAGCGCCAGCTACCGCCTGCCAAGCATTGCCGCGCAGGTGGTCGATACCACCGGCGCCGGCGATGCGTTCAACGGCGCGCTGGCCGCGTCGCTGGCGCTGCGTCCCGACGCGGCGTTCGCCGACCATTCGCGCTTTGCCGTCCGTTACGCCTCGCGCTCCACCGAGGCCGCGGGCGCCGCGCTTTCGATGCCGCGGATGCCGGTCGGGACTGCGCAGGGCTGAGCGCGAAGGGCGCCGCCGGTAGAATGCCGGCATGCAGATCGGCCCACACCGGATCGAACCGAACGTGGTCCTAGCGCCGATGGCGGGGGTCACCGACAAGCCATTCCGGCTGCTGTGCAAGCGGCTGGGCGCGGGCCTGGCCGTCTCGGAAATGACGACCTCGGACCCGCGGTTCTGGAACACCGTCAAGTCGCTGCACCGGATGGACCATGCCGGCGAACCCGACCCGGTCAGCGTGCAGATCGCCGGCACCGTGCCCGCGGTGATGGCCGATGCCGCGCGGTTCAACGTCGACCACGGTGCGCAGATCATCGACATCAACATGGGCTGCCCGGCAAAGAAGGTCTGCAATGCCTGGGCCGGCAGCGCGCTGATGCGCGAGCCGGACCTGGTGGCGCGGATCGTCGAGGCGGTGGTGCGCGCGGTCGACGTGCCGGTGACCCTGAAGATCCGCACCGGCTGGGACGCCGAACAGCGCAACGCCGCGCAGATCGCCAGGATCGCCGAGGAGGGCGGCATCGCGGCGCTGGCCGTGCACGGTCGCACCCGCGACCAGCAGTACCGCGGGCAGGCCGAATACGCCACCATCGCCGAAATCAAGGCGATGCTGCGGATCCCGGTGATCGCCAATGGCGACATCGACTCGCCGGCGAAGGCGCGGGCGGTGCTGGATGCCACCGGCTGCGACGCGGTCATGATCGGCCGCGCCGCGCAGGGTCGCCCGTGGCTTCCCGGCCACGTCGCCCACTACCTCGCCACCGGCGGGCGGCTGCCGGAGCCGGATCCGGCCACGGTCGGCGCGATCCTCATCGAGCACCTGCACGCGCTGCACGCCTTCTACGGCGAGGAGGCCGGCGTGCGGATCGCACGCAAGCACCTTGGCTGGTACGCCAGGGATCGTCCCGAGAATGCGGCCTTCCGCGGCGTCGTCAACCGGGCGCAGACCGCGGACGCGCAGATCCGGCTCACCGCCGGGTATTTCGCGGCGCTGGCGGCCGGGGTGGCGCCGGAGTTGCCGGCGGCGGCCTGAAGGGCCGCATGTAATCCGATCGCGCGTTTTCCTAAGAGTGGGGTACCCACCCACTTCTCCGGAATCCGCCATGCACATCTCGCCTTCCACCAGCAGCATCACCTACCCGCAAGGCTTCCTCGACTTCCTCATGCTCAATCCGTCGCGTGGGCACCAGGTGGGCGACCACCCGTTGCAGGCGTCGGGCATGGCAAGGATGAACGCGGCCCTGCGCGCGCTGAGCGCGCAATCCCCCACCCTCACCCTGGACCAGGTCGCCACCGCCGCGCAGCGCGCGCTCGATCGCCATCCCGACGGCTCGCAATCCAGCTTCGTGGAGCAGCGGATGGACGTGCTGGACCGCCTGCGGGCGATGGCCGCCGATCCCGGCTGGACCCGCGACGACGCCACCGATGGCCCCGACCTCGCCCCCCTGCTTGCGGTGATCGACGACTACCGCGCCTCCGATGACATCCTGCTGCCCGCCGACCTGCCGGTGGTGGGCGGGCTTGACGTGGCGGTGCTGGTCGACGTGCTGCTGCAACTGGTACGCGACGACCTGGCCGACTACGAGGCGTTCTGCCGCTTCCGCAAGGTGGCCGCCGACTATGCCGGGATGCCGATCGAGCAGTCGCAGATCGGGCGCAGGCAATGGCTCGAGGCGCTGCAGCAGGCCCAGGGCGGTTCACGGGGCTTTGGCCGGCCGCGCACGCACTACGTCCCCGACCCGCGGCTGTCGCTGTTCCATGTGGTCTGAGCCTCCATCGAGGTCGCGCCACGGGCGGGCGGGCCACGCGCTATGAGCCCGTTCGCCACCACCCGCTGGAGCATGATCCTGGAGGCCCGCAGCGGCGCGGAACCCGCGCGCCGCGCCATGGAGGAGATCTACCGCGCCTACCGCGGGCCGGTCCTCGCCTACGTGCGCCGGACCGGCCGCGCGGGCGCGGAAGCCGAGGACCTGGTGCAGGAGTTCTTCACCCGCCTGCTGGAGCGGCGCTGGGACGTGCGCGCGGACCCGGCCCGCGGCCGCTTCCGCACCTACATGCTCACCGCGTTGCAGCACTTCCTGCTGGACGCCGATGACGCCGCCCGCGCGCGCAAGCGTGGTGGCGACCAGCGCCGGGTCGACGCCGACGATGCGCTGGCCTCCCTGGCCGCGAGCGACTCGCCGGAGCGCGCCTTCGAGCGGGCGTGGGCGATCACCGTGATCGAGCGGGCCTACGCGCAGTTGCAGCAGGAAACCCGCCGCGCCGGCCGCGAAGCCCTGTTCGACACGCTGGCGCCGTTCATCATCGAGGCGGCAGAGGCCACCGACTACCAGGCGGCGGCCAGCCGCCTCGGCATGCGCGCCAATACCATCGCGGTCTCGGTGCACCGCTTGCGCAAGCGCCTGCGCGAGCTGGTGCACGCCGAACTGGCCGACCAGACCGACAGCGCGGCGGCCGCCGATGAGGAATTGCACGTGTTGCGCGCCGCCCTCGCCGATCCGATGCCGGGGGGCAGCCATGCCTGCGCATGACCCGCGGATCGACCGCTTCGCCTCGACCAACTGGTCGCTGGCGTCGCGCGCGCATGGCGTCGACGACGCCACCGCGCATGCCTCGCTGCTGACCCTGTGCCTGCGCTACTGGTATCCGGTGTTCGCCTATCTGCGGCACGGCGGCCACGATCCCGATGAGTCCTACCGGCTGGCGCAGGCGTTCTTCCACGACCTGCTCAGCCGCCACAGCAGCCACCTGGACGCGCGCCGCTTCGGGCGATTCCGGCAGTTCCTGCAGGTGGAACTGCAGCACTTCCTGTCGATGGACCCGGCCGTGGAGTTGCCGCGTCTGCCGCTGGCGGGGCCCCCGCTGCAGGACCTGGAAGCGCGGCACCGGGCGGACAGCGCGTGCGGGCGGTCACCCGAGGACACGCTCAGGCGTGGATTCGCGCTCGAGATCCTGGCATCGGCGCACCGCCGCCTGCGCGGCGAGGCGATCGATGGTGGCCACGGGGCGATGTTCGCGGAGCTGGAACGCTTCCTGGTGGCCGAGCCGCGCCCCGGCGACTACGAGGCTGCCGCGGGCACGCTGAAGGTGAAGCCGCTGTTCGTGTCGATGGCGGTGACCCGGTTGCGCCAGCGCTTCCGCGAACTGGTGGACCACGAGCTTGGAGAGACGCTGGCCGGCGCCGACGAGCTCGACAGCGAGCGGGCGGCGTTGTTGCAGGTCCTCGGGGGATGAAAGCGTTGGCCACCGGGTCCAGCGGGCTGCCGGACGGGTGGTGGCTCGACCCCGGGCTGGCCAAGCTCGCGTTCGGCACCCAGCAGGCCCGCCGCGACGGCAGCCTCTCCACGATGCATCTCGCCTTCCTGCCGGTGGAGGCGCTGCAACTGGACCTGCGCGACCCGGCCCAACGCGAATTCGGCGACTACGAGCTGCGCGAGCAGGTGGGCCAGGGCGGGATGGGCGTGGTCTACCGCGCCTGGCAAAAAAGCCTGGAGCGCGAAGTGGCGATCAAGCTGCTGTCCGCGGGGCCGTGGGCCTCCGACGACTTCATCGCCGGCTTCCGCCGCGAAGCGCGCAACGCGGCCGGGCTGCAGCATCCGAACATCGTCGCCGTGCACGAGATGGGCGAGCAGGACGGGCTGGCCTATTACGCAATGCAGCTGGTGCGCGGCCAGAGCCTGGCCGACCTGGTCGCCGCCCGAGGCCGGCTGCCCCCGCGCGAGGCCGCCGGCCTGCTGCGCACCATCGCCGAGGCGGTCGACTACGCGCACCGGCTTGGCGTGCTGCACCTGGACCTGAAGCCAGGCAACATCCTGATCGACGAGCACGGCACCGCGCTGGTCACCGATTTCGGGCTCGCGCGGCGGCTTGGCCAGGCGCCCAGCCTGGAAAACGAGCAGGTCTCCGGCACGCCCAGCTACATGGCACCCGAGCAGGGCCAGGTGCACACCACCCCGCTGTCCGCCGCCACCGACATCTGGGGCCTGGGCGCCATCCTCTACGAATGCCTGACCGGCAGCCCGCCCTTCACCGGCGACAGCCCGCAGGAGACCTTGACCCGGCTGCTGCACGGCGTGGTGCGCCGGCCTTCCCGGCATGGCGCGATCCCGCGCGACCTGGAGGCGATCTGCCTGCGCTGCCTGGCGCGCCATCCCGACCAGCGCTATCCCGACGCGCGCGCGCTCGCCGACGACCTCGGTCGCTTCCTCGACCACCGGATGGTGCACGCGCGCCCGTTGAACGGGCTGGAACGGACCGCGCGCTGGATCCGACGCAAGCCGGCACTGGCCGCGACCAGCGGACTGGCGATGGCGTTGCTGGTCGCCGGTCTGGCGGCCACGACGCACCAGTGGCGGCGCGCGGAACACAATGCGCGCACCGCCAGCACCCTGTTGTGGGACGGGCGGCGCGAGGCGGCGCTGCAACTGGAGCGCGATGGCAACGGCTGGGACGCGGTCGAGCGACTCATGCAGAACGTCGCCGAGGAGGAGACCGCCGGGGCGGATGCCGCGGCGATGGCCGATCGACGGCGGATCGGCCTGCTGCTGGGCCAGGGCGCGACGCTGGTGGATGCCACCGCGATTGTCGATGCCCGCCCGCTGGCGCTGGCGATGGATGCGGAAGGCAACCGCATCGCGCTGGCGCTCGGCGATCGCAGCGTGCGCTGGTACGACGCCGGCACCCTCGCGGAACAGGGTCGCATCCGGCTCGGCGAGCGACCGAGCTCGGGCGGCCAGCTGCGCGCCACGACCTGGCTGCGGTTCGCCGGCCGCGACCGCCTGCTGGCGACCCAGGAGTGGTACCGCACCCAGCCCGACCCCACCGGCAGCGACACCTGGATGCTCGACCTGCGCAGCGGCAAGGTGATCGAGCCGCCCGCGGCGTTCAGTCGGTTCTCGGATGCCGCCTTCAGCGACGATGGCCGGATCGCCGTGCTGCGCGACGCCGACGGCGCGGTGCAGGCCTGGCAGGTCGATCCCTGGCGCCCCCTGTCGCCGCGGATCACGCCACGGACCGCAGCGAGTGCCGAACCGATCCCGTGGATGCTGTCGGCGGACGGGCGCCATGCCTTCGCCCTGGTCGACGACCAGCGCGCGGTCGAGGTGTACGCCACCGCCGGCATGCGCCTGGTGCGCCGTTACCAGCCGCAGCCGCGCACCCGCATCAGCGCGTGGGCCGTGGATCCCGCGAATGCGCTGCTGGCACTGGGCGATGGCGAAGGCCGCCTGCGCCTGCTCGAGCTTGCCGGGGGCGCCGCCCGCCTGTTGCCGACCGCGCGCGGCGAGCGCATCAGCTGGATCGGTTTCGACGGCAGCGGCGCGTGGCTGGCCGCAGGCGCCGAGGACGGGCGCGTACACGCGTTCGATGCCGCGAGCGGCGAGCCCCTGGTTCGCGGCAGCATGCAGCACGCGTTCCCGGTGCGGCGGGTCATGCTGGACCGCGCACGGCGCCTGCTGGTGGCCACCGGGGAGGGGGAAGTCGCCCTTTGGAGGCTGCCCGAGGAAGGCGGCGCCAGCCCCGTCCCGGCGGTGCGGATCGGACTCGCGCCCGCTGCGTTCGCCAGCGCCGGACCACTCGCGAGCGATTGGTCGCCGCGCACGGGGCTGTTCGCCAGCACCGGGCTCGACGGCCAGCTGCGGCTGTGGCGCTTGCCCGATCGACCGCTGTTGCCGCTCGTGCCGGCGCGGCAGGCCGCCGATGCACCGACGCTGGCCGCTGACGGCTTCCTCGACATCGAGTGGGACCGCATGCGCCTGCTCGCGCCCGACGGCCGCACGCGCACCCCGTGGCACACGCTCCCCGGGCCGCCGGGTTACGCCGAGCTGGCCCCCGACGGCCGCACGGCGCTGTTCACCGTCGGCGCGTCCCTGCATCGCCGCGACGCCATCACCCTGGAGCCGCGCGGGCCACCGCTGCCACTGCCGGCATCGCCCCAACGCTTCCTGTTGTCGCCGGACGGCAGGCGCTTGCTGCTGGGCTTCAGCGCGGCGCATCCGCACGGGATCGGGGAGCGCCTGCTGGCGTTCAACGTCGACGACTGGCGCGCCGAGCCCGGCGAAGCATTGCTTCCCGGACCGCTGCTGCAGCTCGCCTTCGCGCCCGGCGGCGGCCGCGTGCTGGCCGTGGGCGATGGCGAAGCGACGGTGCTTGCCCTGCCCGGATTGCAGCCGCGCGGCACCTGGTCCGATCCCGGGCTCGCGCCGGTGGTGGCCGCCGATTTCGTGCCGGGCAGCGCCAGCCTGTGGCTGCTGGCCCGCGACGAAGACGGGCGCGGGGCCGGGGACGTGGCGCTGCGCTGGAATCCGCCGGAACGCAAGGTGGAGCAGCGCACGCCCCTGGCCGGGATGCACCCGTTCGCCATCGCCGCGCTCGCCGATGGCGGTGCCTTCGTCGCCGGCCAGTCGCGGCACGCGCGCATCGACGGCAGCGGCCGCGCGAAAACGGTGGCGCGCATGGGCGGGGGCGCGAACGCCGGCATGGGCGCGGTGGCCGCCAATGGCGACCGCAGCCTGCTTGCACTGGCGGAGCGACAGCAGGTGCAGTTGTACGACGCCAGCGGCGTTGCGCTGGGCCTGCCGCTCAACCCGGGTGCGCCGCCGCATGACGGCATCTTCGACGTCGCGTTCAGCGCGGACAGCGCCTTCCTGATGGCGCGCACGGTGCATGGCGTGGCCCGCTGGTCGATCGCCACGCCCGGGCGCGAGGATGCGCCGCTGCGCCAGCGCCTGGCGTGGCTGCGGCCGGGCAGCATGGCGTCCCGGGCGATGCACCTGCCCACGCCATCGCAGCGTGCCGCACTGCGCGCGAATGATCCCGGTCCCTGGCGCGCGCAGGCGCCGCGACCCCCGCCCGCACTCGCCGGCCACGCCCGCGACGGTTCACCGCTGCCGGCGCGCCCAGCCGACGCGCCACCCGATGCACTTGACCTGGGCCCGTTGTACGACCTTGGCCCGGACGGCGTGCGCTCCTTCAGCACCGCGCTGAAACCGTTCCTGCGCCCGTGGCCGGCGGGCCTGCAACAGTTCGGCGGCGTCGCCTTCGACGTGCGCGGCATCGTTGCGGTCGGCCCGCGCGGGCTGGGCGCCTGCCTGCCGGTGCCGGCACCCATGCTGGCCGCCGCCCACCTCCTGCTGGTGGCGTCGCTACCAACGCCGGAGGATGGCCCGCGCGTGCTCGGCACGCTCTTGTTCCGCTACCGCGATGGCGGGCATGCCAGCGTGCCGCTGCGGGCGACGGTCGAGGTCCCGGGTTATGGCGAGAACGACCACCACGTGCCGGTCGCCTTCGTCGCGCGCGCGCCAAGGGCCGCGATGGGCTTCCGTATGACGCCGGCGGCCGCGCCGAGGCTGGCCAATCCGCATCCCGAGCGCGCGGTGCGCTGCCTGGACCTGCAGGCCATCGCCGACCCGCTGCAGTTGTTCGCGCTGACCGTGGAACGCCGCGAGGTCATTTCCGGCGGCGGTTTACGTACTACCCAGTAAGACCCGCAAGAGGAGGAGTGCCATGCCCAGCAGCAGGCGTCTCACGGTAGCCATCGCCATCGTGCTCGCCACCCCCGCCGCGCATGCCTGCGGGGAAGGGATCTTCAGCATGGGCGGCAGCCTGCGCTATGGCGGCTATCTAGCCCCGCAGCCCGCTGCGGTGCTGGTGTACGAGCCGGACGGCAACGCCAGCCAGCAACGCGTTGCCCTGTACCGCGGGCTCGCCGGTGCCGGGCACCGGGTCACCATCGTTTCCGATCCGTCGCGCCTCGGAGAGGCGCTCGCCGCGCGCCGTTACGACGTGGTGGTGGTGGACCACATGCATGCCCACGCGCTCGAGGCCAGCACCGCATCTCCGCTGCGCCGCCTGGTGGTGGTGGCGCACAGGCCGGCGCGCGCGACGCAACCCGGCCGCATGCAGGTGCGGGAGAGTGCCGGCCTCGGTAACTGGCTTGGCGCCCTCAACCGCCTGCTGAAGCACTGACGTGGCAGGGCGCACTGCGGCGGCAGCGCTGGCCACCCTTGTCGTCGCGATCGGCGCGCCGACGATGGCGGCGGCCGATGACCTGGACCGCGTCGACCTCGGCGCGCCGTCCGGTTTCGACGGCGTCCGCGGCAGGATCAGCATCGGTTTCCAGTCGGTGTTCACAGATGGCAGCGTCGATGGCGACGGCAATCCCGGCCCCGGCGTCCGCACCGACACCCGCAACCTGCTGCTTGCGCTCGACTACCAGTTCGCGGAGCGCTGGTCGCTGCACGTCTCCCTGCCCTACATCGTCAAGCGCTCGCTCGACGATCCCGGGCTGCACGACACCCGTCGCCTGCGCGAGCCGCGCGATGGCGATTTCCTCGATGACGGCAAGTGGCACGGCAGCTGGCAGGACTGGCAGATGGGACTGACCCACCACGCCCACCTCGGCGGCTTCAGCGTGCAGCCGCACGCGGTGGTGCGCTGGCCCAGCCACGACTACACCTTCTTCGCCAGCGCGGCGCCCGGCCGCTACCTGCGTTCGCTGCGCGTCGGTGCGGATGTCTCCCGCCGGATCGGGCGCAGCAACCTGCACTGGTCGGCCGGCTACAGCCACGAATTCGTCGAGAAGGTCCTGGACATAGACCTCGACAAGCAGCATTACCGCCTGTCGCTGCGCTGGGACGTGGCGCCGGAATGGTCTATGGACGCATTCGTCAACGCGCGCTACAGCAACGGTATCAAGCCGGCCGCCCTTGCCGGCAAGGTGCCGTGGAGCGAGCTGTGGTACCAGCACGATCGCCTGCTGCAGCACAACTACGTGCTTGGCGGGCTCGGAGCAAGCTGGCGCTTCTCGCAGCGGTGGGCGGTAGCCGGTTCCAGCGCCTGGCCGCTGCACGCGGACAGCATGCATCGCGTACGGAACGCGTGGGAGGTTTCGCTGCAGCGCTCGTTCTGAGCAGTCCGTTGCGCCCATCGCCTGCATCGCATCGTCTCGACGCACGGGGCGTCGCGTCGCTTAACGCGGCGCCAATACCGCCTTGACCCCGAATGCCGCAAGATGCGCCCTCGCCCGCATCGCTGTATGATGCGCACCCATCTTTTCATCCGAATACAGGGATATATCGATGTCGAGCTACCTCTTCACTTCCGAATCGGTCAGCGAAGGCCACCCGGACAAGATCGCCGACCAGATCTCGGACGCGGTGCTGGACGCCATCCTGGCGCAGGACAAGCGCGCCCGCGTCGCCTGCGAGACGCTGGTGAAGACCGGTGCCGCGATCGTCGCCGGCGAGGTCACCACCTCCGCGTGGGTCGACATCGAGGCACTGGCGCGCAAGGTGATCAACGACATCGGCTACGACAATTCCGACGTCGGCTTCGATGGCCACACCTGCGCCATCATCAACATGCTCGGCAAGCAGTCGCCCGACATCAACCAGGGCGTGGACCGCAAGAAGCCGGAGGAACAGGGCGCCGGCGACCAGGGCCTGATGTTCGGCTACGCCTGCAACGAGGCGCCGGAATTCATGCCCGCGCCGATCTACTACAGCCACCGCCTGGTCGAGCAGCAGGCCAAGGTCCGCAAGTCCGGCAAGCTCAAGTGGCTGCGCCCGGACGCGAAGTCGCAGGTCACCCTGCGCTACAGCGATGACGGCCACAGCATCCTCGGCATGGACGCGGTGGTGCTCTCGACCCAGCACGACCCCGGCGTCAGGCAGAAGGACCTGGTGGAGGCCGTGCGCGAGCAGATCCTGAAGCCGGTGCTGCCGAAGAAGTGGCTGGATGCGCTGCCGAAGAACAAGGTGCACATCAACCCGACCGGCAAGTTCGTGATCGGCGGCCCGGTGGGCGATTGCGGCCTGACCGGGCGCAAGATCATCGTCGACACCTACGGCGGCATGGCCCGCCACGGCGGCGGCGCGTTCTCCGGCAAGGATCCGTCGAAGGTCGACCGCTCGGCCGCGTACGCCGCGCGCTACGTCGCCAAGAACGTGGTCGCCGCCGGCCTGGCCGACAAGTGCGAGGTGCAGCTGAGCTACGCCATCGGCGTGGCCGAGCCGACCTCGATCTCGGTGACCACCTTCGGCACCGGCAAGATCAGCGACGACCAGATCGAGCGGCTGATCCGCGCGCACTTCGACCTGCGCCCCTACGGCATCACCCGGATGCTCGACCTCGAGCACCCGATCTACCAGCCCACCGCCAGCTACGGCCATTTCGGCCGCAAGCCCAAGCAGGTCAGTTACGTCGACGGCGCCGGCCAGAAACACCAGGCCACCGCCTTCTCGTGGGAGAGGACCGACAAGGCCGACGAGCTGAAGAAGGCGGCGAAGCTGAAGTAGACGTCAACCATCCGTACACCGGAACGGGCCGCAGCGATGCGGCCCGTTTGCGTTTGCGCGATCCCGCGAGGCTTAGTTCCCGGCCGCGTCCGCCACCGGCCTGGCGTTCTTGACATGGCGGTCGAGCCAGTCGCTGGTCTCGGCCAGCATGGTCATGATCGATTCGCGCGCGCGGTAGCCGTGCGACTCGTTCGGCAGCATCACCAGCCGCGCATTGCCGCCCAGCCCCTTCACCGCCGCGAACAGGCGCTCGCTCTGCATCGGGAAGGTGCCGGAATTGTTGTCCTGTTCGCCGTGGATCAGCAGCAGCGCATCCTTGATCCGGCCGGCGTGGTGGAACGGCGACATCGCCGCGTAGGTCTGCGGCGCCTGCCAGAAATTGCGTTCCTCCGACTGGAAGCCGAACGGCGTGAGGGTTCGGTTGTAGGCGCCGCTGCGGGCGATGCCGGCCCTGAACAGGCGGGTGTGCGCGAGCAGGTTGGCGGTCATGAACGCACCGTAGGAATGCCCGCCCACCGCGATGCGGTCGCGGTCGGCCACGCCGCGGCGCACCACCTCGTCCACCGCGGCTTGCGCATTGGCGGTGAGCTGCGCCACGTAGGTGTCGTTCGGCTCGGCATCGCCCTCGCCCACGATCGGCATCGACGGATCGTCCAGCACCGCGTAACCCGTGGCCAGATAGGGCAACGGCCCCCAGTAGCTGATGCCGTTGAAGCGGTACGGCGAGCCGCTGACCTGGCTTGCGGCCGCCGCGGATTTGAACTCGGCCGGGTAGGCCCACATCAGCAGCGGCAGCGGCCCGTCGCGTACCGCGTCATAGCCTGGTGGCAGGTACAGGGTCCCCGTCAGTTCCACCCCGTCCGCGCGCTTGTAGCGGATGAGTTCCTTCTGCACGTCGCGCAGCTGCGGGGTGGGATGCGGGAAGCGGGTCAGCGCCACTGGCGCCGCCTCGCTGCCGGTCTGGCGCACGTAGTAGTTCGCGCGCTCGGTCTGCGATTCGCGGCTGGTGATGATGCGGCGGGCGCCGGCATCCAGCAGCACCAGCGGGCGCTCGTAATACGGCGCGGCGGAATGGAACAGGCGGGTGGCGGTGCCATCGACCAGCGACTGCCGGTCCAGGAAGGGGCGGTCGCCCTCCGGCGAGGCGCCCTCGCCGATGCGGTACAGCGCCTGCCCGTCCTCGCTGAACTGGATCAGGAAGCGGCCCTGCGGGTTCAGCGTCTGCACCACGTTGCCGCGGTCGGCGTAGCGGTCCTCGCTGCTACCGCCATCGAACGCCACCGGCGCCGCCTGCGGGGCGTCCGGCTGCACCCGCCAGGTCTTGAACTGGCGCGTCTTCCACCAGTATTCGTTGAGCAGGGCGAAGTCGCCGCGGCCCCACTGGACGCCGCTGTAGCGGCTGGCCAATCGCGCCAGCACCACCGGCGGATCGCGGAACGGCGCCGCCTGCAGGTAGACGATGTCGCGCACGTCGGCAGGCCGCGCCGGATCGCCGCCGTCCTGGGCCTCCGCCCAGACCAGGGTGGCGTCGGCATCGCCGCGCCAACCGATCGCACGCACGCCGGTGGGGACCGCGTCGTTGCCGGTGGGCAGGCCTTCCACCAGCGGCAACTTCGCCACCGTGTGGACGACATTGCCGGTGAGGTCGCGCACTTCCACCACGCGCGGGAACGCGCTGTACGGCACCAGGTAGGAAAACGGCCGGGTGATGCGCTGGGTCAGCACGAACCTGCCATCGGGCGATGCCGACAGCCCGGTGTACAGGTCGGCCGCGCCCACCGGCACCACCTTGCCGTCCACGCCCACCAGCGCCGGCTGCGAGCGCAGCAGGTATTCGAACTGGCGCGCGTCGGCTTCGTTGCGCAGCAGGTCCTGGTAGGTACGCACGCTGACCACGCGGCCGGTTGCGCCGGTCTGCTGGATCGCCGGCCCGGTGGGCACGCCGTCGGCCTCCGGCAGCGGCCCGAGGCCGGTCGGCCGCAGGTTCACCAGCAGGCGGCGGCTGTCCGGCATCCAGCGGTAGCCGCTGCCGGCCACGCTGTTGAGCGGCTGCGCCAGCAATAGCCTGGCGCGGCGCGCGGCCACGTCGACCAGCCACAGCGCGTTGGTGCCCTTGGCCGGCTCCACCTGGTTGAGCACCACGTACTTCTGGTCCGGCGACCACGCGCTGCCGGCGATCGACAGCGGCTGCGGCAGCCCGGCGATGCGCAGTTCCTCGCCGCTCGCCACGTCCATCAGCCAGAAGTCGTTGCCGAAGGTGAAGCTGCTGCGCGCGAACACCTTCGGATGGATGCGCACCCCCGCCAGCTTGAGCTCCGGCTGCGCGACCACGTCGATGCCGGGCAGGCCGGGCATCCCGGTGAACGCCACCAGGTCGCGGCGCGGGCTGAGCGACACCTGCGGCGCGCGCGGCGCATCGACGATCGCCTTGAGGGCGGCATCGGGTTCGCGGTACCCGTCCTGCGCCGGCGCGGGCTCGGGGACAAGCAGGCACAGGGCCAGCAGCAGGCTGCCGGCGAAGGGAATCGAACGCATCGTGGTCCTCCGGATGAGGCCCGAGCATGCCATGACGCCAACGCGACTGCGAACCGGCCGCAAGCCGCGCCGCTAGAATGCGCGCATGCCCCTCCTCCATTTCCAGCGCGTCGACTATGGCGTCGGCGGCCCGCTGCTGCTCGACCACGTCGACCTGACCATCGAACCCGGCGAACGCGTCTGCATCGTCGGCCGCAATGGCGCCGGCAAGTCCACCCTGATGCGGCTGATGGCCGGCGAGATCCGCCCGGACGATGGCGAGGTCCGCGTGCAGGGCGGGGTGGTGGTGGCGCGGATGGCGCAGGAAGTGCCGCATGACACGCAGGGATCGGTGTTCGATGTCGTCGCGGAAGGACTGGGCGACCTGGGCGCGCTGCTGGCCCGATACCACCATGCAGTGCACGACGGCGACATGGACGCGATGGCGGAGGCGCAGACGCAGATCGAGGCGCGCCGCGGCTGGGACCTGGATCGCCGCGTGTCGCAGGTGCTGGAAAAACTGGAACTGCCGGAAGACGTCGATTTCCCATCGCTGTCGGGCGGCATGAAGCGGCGCGTCCTGCTGGCGCAGGCGCTGGTGCGCGCGCCCGACATCCTGCTGCTGGACGAGCCCACCAACCACCTCGACATCGAGGCGATCGACTGGCTGGAAAGCTTCCTCAAGGGCTTCCCCGGCAGCCTGGTCTTCGTCACCCACGACCGCAGCTTCCTGCGCGCGCTGGCCACCCGCATCGTCGAGATCGACCGCGGCCAGGTCACCAGCTGGCCCGGCGACTACGACAACTACCTGCGCCGCCGCGAGGAACGCCTGCACGCGCAGGCGCAGGAAAATGCGCGGTTCGACAAGCTGCTGGCGCAGGAGGAAGTGTGGATCCGGCAGGGCATCAAGGCCCGTCGCACCCGCAACGAAGGCCGCGTCACCGCGCTCAAGGCCATGCGCCGCGAGCGCGCCGCGCGCCGCGAGCTCACCGGCAAGGTGAAGATGGAAGCGGCAAGCGGCCAGGCGTCGGGCAAGAAGGTCATCGAGATGACCGGCGTGTCGCAGGCATTCGGGGACAAGCGCATCCTGCGCGATGCCTCGACGACCATCCTGCGCGGCGACCGCATCGGCATCATTGGCCCGAATGGTTCCGGCAAGTCCACCCTGCTGAAGATCCTGCTGGGCGAGCTCGTTCCCGATGCGGGCACGGTGGCAATGGGCACCAACCTGCAGGTCGCCTATTTCGACCAGCACCGCAGCCAGCTGGATGAAACCCGCAGCGCGCTGGAAAACGTGGCCGGCGGCCACGACTTCGTCGAGATCAACGGCAGCCGCAAGCACATCATCGGCTACCTGCAGGAGTTCCTGTTCTCGCCGGAGCGCGCGCGCGCGCCGATCACCCGCCTGTCGGGCGGCGAGCGCAACCGCCTGCTGCTGGCGCGGCTGTTCGCGCAGCCGTCCAACCTGCTGGTGATGGACGAACCCACCAACGACCTCGACGTGGAGACACTGGAGTTGCTGGAGGAACTGCTGCTGGATTACCAGGGCACCCTGCTGCTGGTCAGCCACGACCGCGATTTCCTCGACAACGTGGTCACCAGCACGCTGGCGCTGGAAGGCGATGGGCGCCTCGGCGACTACGTGGGCGGCTACAGCGACTGGCTGCGGCAGCGCCCCGGCGCGCCACCCGCCGCGCAGTCCTTCCCCCTCGCGCCGGCCGTCGCGGCCGCGTCTGCGGAGCCATTGCCGGCGCCCGCGAGGAAGAAGCTCAGCTACAAGGACCAGCGCGAGCTGGAGTTGTTGCCGGCGCGCATCGAACAGCTGGAGGCCGACGTCGCGGCGCGCACCGCGGGCATGCAGGATCCGGCGTTCTACCGGCAGGAGCCGGCGGACCAGCAGCGCGCCAATGCCGCGCTGGTGGCGGCGCAGCACGAGCTGGACGCCGCCTATGCACGTTGGGAAGCGCTGGACGGCTGAATTTCCCCGCGTTCAGGGCGGTGCATCCATTCATCGCGATGGTGCGATATACTGATCACCCGCCGAGGGGCGCTGCGATCGCGCGAGTCACCCGACTCCACCGCGACCAGGCTCGGCGATGTCAACAACGGCGCCCGTGACCGAATCACTTCGACCACGGAAGCACCGACATGAACGCCCAGCTCAAGACCTTCTCCACCGAAGGCGACTACAAGGTCGCCGACATCTCCCTGGCCGATTGGGGCCGCAAGGAGATCGACATCGCCGAGCACGAGATGCCCGGCTTGATGTCCATCCGCCGCAAGTACGCCCCGCAGGCGCCGCTCAAGGGCGTGCGCGTGACCGGCTCGCTGCACATGACCATCCAGACCGCGGTGCTGATCGAGACCCTGAAGGACATCGGCGCCGACGTGCGCTGGGCGTCCTGCAACATCTTCAGCACCCAGGACCATGCCGCCGCCGCGATCGCCGCCACCGGCACCCCCGTGTTCGCGTGGAAGGGCGAGACGCTGGAGGAATACTGGGACTGCACGCTGGACGCGCTGACCTTCACCCTGCCCGACGGCACGCTCACCGGCCCCGAGCTGGTGGTGGACGACGGCGGCGACGTCACCCTGCTGATCCACAAGGGCCTCGAGCTCGAGCAGGGCAGCGACTGGGTCGACACCGCGTCCGGCAACCACGAGGAGCAGGTGATCAAGAACCTGCTCAAGCGCGTCGCCAAGGAGCGCCCGGGCTACTGGGCGCGCGTGGTCGCCGACTGGAAGGGCGTCTCCGAGGAGACCACCACCGGCGTCCACCGCCTCTACCAGCTGGCGCAGGACGGCAAGCTGCTGGTGCCGGCGATCAACGTCAACGACTCGGTCACCAAGTCCAAGTTCGACAACCTGTACGGCTGCCGCGAGTCGCTGGCCGACGGCCTCAAGCGCGCGCTGGACGTCATGCTGGCCGGCAAGGTCGCGGTGGTCTGCGGCTACGGCGATGTCGGCAAGGGTTCGGCCGCCTCGCTACGCGCCTACGGCGCGCGCGTGATCGTCACCGAGATCGACCCGATCTGCGCGCTGCAGGCGGCGATGGAAGGCTTCGAGGTGGCCCCGGTCGAGGACACCCTCGGCACCGGCGACATCTACGTCACCACCACCGGCAACAAGGACGTGATCACGCGCGACCACATGCGGGCGATGAAGGACCAGGCGATCGTCTGCAACATCGGCCACTTCGACAACGAGATCCAGGTCGATGCGCTGTATGCCAGCGGCGCGACCCGGACCAACATCAAGCCGCAGGTCGACAAGTTCACCTTCGACGGCGGCAACTCGATCTTCCTGCTGGCCGAAGGCCGGCTGGTGAACCTGGGCTGCGCCACCGGCCACCCGAGCTTCGTGATGTCGAACTCGTTCTCCAACCAGACCCTTGCGCAGATCGACCTGTGGGCGAACAAGGATTTCTACGAGCCGAAGGTCTACATCCTGCCGAAGAAGCTCGACGAGGAAGTCGCGCGCCTGCACCTGGAGAAGATCGGGGTGAAGCTGACCAGGCTGACGCCCGAGCAGGCCGCCTACCTTGGCGTGCCACTGAACGGCCCGTACAAGCCGGAGCATTACCGCTACTGAGGTGTGCTGACGCCCGCCCCGCGCCCCTGCGCGGGGCGGTTTTCCTGCAAGCGGCCGTTCCACGGAGTCGAGCATGGCGATCGGCGTTCCTGTTTCGTTCGAGTTTTACCCGCCCAAGACCGACGAGCAGCGCGCGCAGCTCGACCGCAGCGTCGAGAGGCTGAAGGCGCATGCGCCGGAGTACGTGTCCTGCACCTTTGGCGCGGGCGGCTCCACCCTGGCCTACACCTCGGAAACGGTGCGCCACCTGCGGCAGTCGCACGGGCTGGAAGCGGTGCCGCACATCTCCTGCGTCGGCGGCACCCGCGAGGAACTGCGCGAGCTGTTGCGCCTGTACCGCGCGCTTGGCTGCCGCAAGCTGGTCGCGCTGCGGGGCGACCTGCCCTCGGGCATGGGCAATGCCGGTGAGCTGCAATACGCCTCCGACCTGATCGCACTGGTGCGCGCCGAGCACGGCGAGCATTTCCGCATCGCGGTGGGCGCCTACCCGGAAACCCATCCGCAGGCACCCGACGCGCTGGCTGACCTGCGCAACTTCAAGCGCAAGGTCGACGCCGGCGCCAACGTGGCGATCACCCAGTACTTCTACAACACCGACGCCTATTTCCGGTTCGTCGACGATGCGCGCGCGCTCGGGATCGACATCCCGATCGTCCCGGGCATCATGCCGATCTCGAACTTCAGCCAGCTGCGGCGCTTCTCGGAAAGCTGTGGCGCCGAGATCCCGCGCTGGGTGTCGCAGCGCATGCGTGCGTACGGCGACGATGCCGCGAGCATCCGCGCGTTCGCGGCGGACGTCGTCGCCAGCATGTGCGAGCGCCTGGTGGCGGGCGGTGCCCCCGCGCTGCATTTCTACACGCTTAATCTTGCAAAACCCTCTCTGAACGTGCTTGCGAAAATGGCGTGAGTTCAGCGCGGGTTGGGCGATTTGCGACGGTGCCTTGACCGTGCGGCGGCGAACCTAGCCGCGAGCCAAGAACGGCTCGCTGCCAAAGAACCACCGCCATGCGCGCCCTGCTTGCCTCTGCCTCCCTCGCCGCCGCCGTCGCCATCGCCGTGCTTCCCGCGATGCCGCGCAATGCATTCGCCACCGCCAGCGTACTGCGCTGCGAGATGCCGGACGGCACCCGCATGTACACCAACAAGTCATGCGCAAGCTTCGGCGGCAGCTCGGTGCCCATGGATGCTGACGTCCTGAACCGGATCAAGTCGGACCAGCGCCGCGAAGTGCGCATGACCGCGGAACAGAACGGCCAGGATCCGGAAGCTGCGCTTGCCGAGCTGGATGCGGATCGCATCGTCGGCAACGTGGTGCCGGTGCGTCGGCCGGTCACAAGCGGCTGCGCGGCTTCGCCCGAGCAGCTAGCGGTCGACCTGCAGGCGTCGATGGCCGCCCGCGATGTCAACCGCGTCGCCGAAAGCTTCGACTGGGCCGGCATGCGCAACGACCAGGCCCAGCAGATCATGCGCCAGCTGGAGCGGATGTCGGCCTCGCAGCAAGTGGTGGATGCCGACTATTTCGAGGCCAGCATTGGCCTTGGGACGTCGGTTCCCGACGCCGGCGGGATGATGCAGCTCACCCTCGCCTCCGCCGGAAACGCGACCACGGTCGACGATTTCCGTGTCACCCGCCACCAGGGCTGCTATTTCCTGCGCTACGGCTGACGGTACTTTGCGCGCGGCGACGCGCCGCCTAAGCTGGGCGGATGCCGCACCCGCTCCCCCTCCTGTTGTTGGCGCTGTTGTTAGCGTTTCCCCATGCGCCTGCAGGTGCGCAGGTGCGCCGCTGCAGCGCGAGCGACGGCACCCTGGTGTATACCGACCGCAAGTGCGAGGACATCGGTGCGGTGGAGCGCAACCTCGCGCCTGCCACGGGCAGCCTGTATCGCGCATACCGCAGGCCCGCCTGCGCCCGCAACGTCACCGACCTTGGCTATGAACTCGGTAGCGCACTCAACTCGGGCGACGTCAACCAGGTGGCGGGCCTGTACGACTGGGCCGGGATGTCGACGACGAACGCCTATCGGCTGATGGACCGCCTGCAGGTCATCGCCTCGCGCACGCTGGTCGACGTGCAGCCGATGTACGCCGGAGGCGCCAATGCGCTCGGCTACGACATCACGGAATTCGACCCGGTTACTGGCGAGGTGATCAGCAAGCCCGCGTCCCCGCCCCGGCTGGTCGGACTGCGGGTGGAACAGGTGCTGTCCGACGGACGGACGCCCTCGCGGGTGATGTTCGGGTTGCGCAGGCGCATGGGATGCCTTTGGATCAGCCTGTGACGGGCCAGGCGCTGCCCTGAGGCAACGGCGCCGGCGTTCGGGCAAAATCAACCATCACGAAGGCGACCCAAGGTGATGGCGATGCAGTACCCGCAATGGATCTGGCACAACGGCACGATCAAGCCCTGGGCCGAGGCCACCACCCACGTGATGTCGCACGCGCTGCACTACGGCTCGTCGGTGTTCGAGGGCATCCGCTGCTATGCCACGCCGGATGGGCCGGTGATCTTCCGCCTCGACGACCACAACCGGCGGCTGTTCCAGTCGGCCAAGATCCACGAGATCGACATCCCCTACTCGCTGGAGCAGATCAACGCGGCCTGCCACGAGGTGGTGCGCGCCAACGACGGCAAGACCGATTACCTGCGCCCCGTGGCCTATCGCGGCCTGGGCGGCTTCGGGCTCTCCGCGGAGACCCCCGTGGACGTCGCCGTGGCGACCTGGAAGATGGGCCAGTACCTCGGCGCCGAGGCGCTGGAGAACGGCATCGACGCCTGCGTGTCGAGCTGGCAGCGGTTCGCACCGAACACGATCCCGGCCGGTGCCAAGGCCGGCGGCAATTACCTGTCGGGCACCCTGGTCGCGCGCGAGGCACGCCGGCTCGGCTTTGGCGAAGGCATCGCGCTGGCCTCCACCGGGCTACTGAGCGAAGGCGCGGGCGAAAACCTGTTCCTGGTGTTCGACGGTGCCCTGCACACCACGCCGGTCAGCGCCGCCCTGCTCAATGGCATCACCCGCAACTCGATCATCACGCTGGCGCGCGACGCCGGGATTGCCGTGGTCGAGCGCGACCTGCCGCGCGAATACCTGTACCTGTGCGACGAGCTGTTCATGTGCGGCACGGCCGCCGAGATCACCCCGATCCGCTCGGTGGATGGCCGCCAGGTCGGCGCCGGCAAGGCCGGGCCGCTGACCCGCCAGCTGCAGGACCTGTTCTTCGGCCTGTTCGAAGGGCGCACGCCGGACCGCCACGGCTGGCTGCAGAAGCTCGAGGGCTGATCAGGCGGCGGCGTCGCCCGGTCCCGGCGAGAACCGCAGCACCGCCACCACGCCGCGCGGTTCGCCCGGGCGCACCTGCACGTCCCAGCCGTAGAGGTCGCACAGCCGGCGCACGATCGACAGGCCAATGCCGCCGCCCTGCGAATGCCCGGCGTGGGTCCCGCGATAGCCGCGCTGGAACAGCTGCGCCGCGTCCTCGGCGCTGAGCCCGGGGCCGGAGTCCACGACCTCCACCGACCCGCGATGCACGCGCACCACGACATCCCCGCTCTGGGTGTACTTCACCGCGTTGCCGATGAGGTTGCCCAGCGCGACCGCAAGCGCGGATTCGGGCGCATCGAGGATGACGCTGGCCTCGCCCTGCTGCACCAGCTGCAGCGGCTTGCCGCCCAGCTGCGCGCGGTGGCTTTCCAGCAGTTGCTGCGCCACCCGGGCGACGTCGCACTGGCCCACCGCGCGCTCGTTGCGCGACAGCAGCAGCAGCGCGCTGATCAGGTCGGTGCATTGCTGCTCGGCGCGCTTGATCCGCTGCAGGCGGGTGCGCGTGCGCTCGTCGAGGTCCGGCCGCGCCAGCATCAGCTCGGCGGCGCCACGGATGACCGCCAGCGGCGTGCGCAATTCGTGGCTGACATCGGCGTTGAACTCGCGGTCGCGCTGGACCACCTCGGTCAACCGCCCGGCGTAGTCGTCCAGCGCCTTGGCCAGCTCGCCGACCTCGTCGGGCGGGAACAGCGGCGCCAGCGCCTCCGGATCGGAACTGGCGCCGGAGCGCCGCAGTCGCCGCGCCAGCTCCGACACCGGCGCCATCACCCGCGACGCCGACCACCAGCCCAGCAACAGCGCGAACAGCGTGAACACCGGCACCGCGCCCAGGAGCAGCTTGGTCAGCAGGTCGGAGGTCGCCGATGCCCCGGTGACGTTGTAGCGGACCAGGCTGGTGAACGGCTTGCCATCGACGCTGCGCCCGCGGCGCACGGCGACCTTGTACACCTGCATCACGCCATCGGCATCCTGTTCCCGCACCTCGTGCACGCCGCTGCCGAGGTTGCGGTACAGCGGATTGATCCGGTACGCGTTCTCGTCGCTGAAGGTGCGCGCATCGAACATCAGGAAGTACGGCTGTTCCGCGGGCCGCGTCTCCACCTGCTCGACGAGGCTGGCGACCTCGCGCTGCAGGGTGTTCTCGATCAGCTGGTTCTCCAGCCGGTTGCGCAGGTTGAGCATCGCTGCCGCGAACAGCGCGGTCAGCCCGAACCCGAGCAGCGCGAAGGAGACGATGATGCGGGTGCGCAGGCGCCGGCGGCCCCGCGGCGCCGCCCGCCGTGCCGGCTCAGGCGGCGGCATCCGGGACCGCGATGCGATAGCCGATGCCGTGCCGGGTCTGGATCATCGGCACGCCGAAGGGCTTGTCGATCACCGCGCGCAGGCCATGGATGTGCACGCGCAGGGAGTCCGAATCCGGCAGCTCCTCGCCCCAGACGCGGGTTTCCAGGTCCTGGCGGGTGACCACCGCCGGCGAGGCCTCCATCAGCGCCTGCAGGATCTTGAGCGCGGTCGGGTTGAGCTGCAGCAGCTTGCCCTGGCGACGCACTTCCAGGGTGTCGAGGTTGAACTCCAGCTCGCCCACCTCCAGCACCCGCGTCTGCGGGCCGCGCCCGCGGCGGGCCAGCGCGTTCAGGCGCACGTCGACTTCCTGCAGCGCGAACGGCTTGATCAGGTAATCGTCGGCACCCGAGTCGAAGCCCGCGAGCTTGTGCTCCAGCGAATCGCGGGCGGTCAGCATCAGCACCGGGGTCTGCTTGCGCGCGTCGTTGCGCAGCTTCCGGCAGACCTCCAGCCCGTCCATCCCGGGAAGGTTGAGGTCCAGCACGATCGCGTCGAAGTCGTGCACCACCGCCAGGTGCAGCCCCGTCACGCCATCGGCGGCGAAGTCCACGGTGTGGCCCTGGTCCTCCAGGTAATCGCCCAGGTTGGCGGCGATGTCGGTATTGTCCTCGATGACCAGAATGCGCATGGGGGGTCCAGTTCTCCGTGAATCCGGCAGCCTAGCGCGACCCCGAGCAAGAATCGATCAACGCTCCTGTTCCTGCTCCAGACGGCGGACATTGGCGCGCATCACCGCGTCCTGCGCCGCATCGCGCGCGCGACGGCGTGCGGCCACGGTCATGCAGCTCGTGGTGCGGCGGTGCGAACCCACCTTCTGCTCGCGTTCGCAGACCATCCGGCTGTCGGTCAGGGCGCGGGTCAGCAGCGCATTGATCTCCTGCTGGTCGTTGAAGGCCTGGACTTTGGCATCCTCGGACAGTTCATCAAGACGGCTCTTGCCCGCCAACAGCGTCTCGATCCGCCCCAGCAGTTCGCGCACCCGGTCCCGGTCGGTGGACCGGATCTCGATGTAGGTCTCGCCATCCTCCAGCGCCTTGAGGATGGCGTCGCGCTGGACCTGGAAGGTGGCACCGGCGTCGAGCGCGGGCGTGGCCGCCGCGGCGGGGAACACCGCCGTGCTGGCGAGGATTGCGGCAAGCACCGCGGCGTGCAACCTGCTCATCTGGCACCTCATGCTCATAACCCTTGCGGCGACCGGCAATGGCCTGCCGCGGCGAATGGCCGATTCTGCGCGCCGCAGGCATGTCCGGCATATGCCATCGGTACCGGCGCCCTTTGGTGCCTCAATGCGCTGGCTGGTGCGCCGGCGGGCGCGCGACCACGTGCTCGACGACGGCGCCGGCGATGTCGATCCCGGTGGCCGCCTCGATCCCCTCCAGGCCGGGCGAGGAATTCACTTCCAGCACCAGTGGCCCGCGCCGGCTGCGGATGAGGTCGACGCCCGCCACCCCCAGGCCGAGCGCGCGCGCCGCGCCCAGCGCGGTCGCCACCTCGCGCCGGGTCGGCTTGATCGCGCGCGCGGTTCCGCCGCGATGCAGGTTGGAGCGGAAATCCCCCTTCGGCGCCTGCCGCCGCATCGCCGCGACCACGTGGTCGCCGACCACGAGGCAGCGCAGGTCAGCCCCCTTCGCCTCGCCGATGAACTCCTGCAGGATGAAATTGGCATACAGGCCGCGCAGGGTCTCCACCGCGCCGCGCGACGCCGACAGCTTCTCGGTGAGCATCACGCCGGTGCCCTGCGTGCCTTCGTTGAGCTTGATCACGTGCGGCGGCGGGCCCAGCAGCGCCAGCAGGTCGCCGGTGTCGTCCGGGTTGTCGCCAAACACGGTGGCGGGCAGGTCGATCCCGGCGGCGGCCAGGACCTGGTGGCAGCGCAGCTTGTCGCGCGCGCGCATGATCGCCGCGGCGCTGTTCGGGGTGTAGCAGCCCATCAGCTCGAACTGGCGCAGCACCGCGCAGCCGTAGCGCGTGACCGACGCGCCGATCCGCGGCACCACCGCGCCGTAGCCGGAGATCGGTCTGCCCTTGTAGCGCATCTCGAACCCTTCGGTGCTGATCCGCATGTAGCAGCGCAGCGGATCGAGCACGCGCACGCTGTGGCCGCGCTCGCGCGCCGCCTCGACCAGCCGGCGGGTGGAGTAGAGCTTGCTGTTGCGGGAGAGGATCGCCAGCTTCATCGGCGTGCGGCGCGCGCGGTGGGGTGCGCATCATTCCATACCCGCCGCGCCCGCACGACGCTTTCCGCGGGCCGGAAACGACGAAGGCGGCACCCCGGGGGATGCCGCCTTCTCGATGCTGGAGCGGGCGATGGGAATCGAACCCACGCTAGCAGCTTGGGAAGCTGCAGTTCTACCATTGAACTACGCCCGCGAACGCCGCCAGTCTATGCCGCCGGCCGGTGCCGGGCAACGCCCCGGCCACCGCACGGCGCGGTACCGCTCAGAACTTGCCGCCCACGTTCAGGAAGAAGCTGGCGTCGTGCCCGCCCCGCTGGCCCACGGTCAGGTGGCTGCCGGTGGTGATGTCGAAGCCGCCGAGCTGGCTGCGGACGCCATAGGACAGGGTGCCGTAGGTATCGTCGAAGTCCAGTCCCGGAACCGCGTAGGGGGCGGTGTTCGGCATCGAGCGCAGCTGCGCGTAGGCATGCGCGGGCGCGTCCTGGAACTCGCGGTCCCAGGTGACGCGCGCATACGGCTCGAGGTGCTCGTTGATGGTGTAGCTGAGCTGCCAGCCAGCGCTGCCGATCAGCGAGTCGCCGTCCTGCTCGGGGAAGGCCAGCGCGCTGGACAGCGTGCTGTCTTCCTCGTAGCCGTCGACCGAGATCTTCTGTGCCAGCACCGACACCACCGGCCCGTGGCTCAGCGCGCCATGGTTGAAGGTCCAGCCGGCGCTGGCGCCGACGCCCAGGTTGTCGCCATCGGGCGAGCCGCGGTGGTAGCGCGTGGCCTGGCCGAGGTTGACCTGGCGCTCGACCTTGAAGCCAAGCTGGGTCCAGCTGGCCTGCGCATTGGCCCAGCCGCCGCCCTCGCCCTGCCAGCCGAGGTAAGCGCCGATGCTGGTATCGGTCTGGCGGAAGTCGCCACGCCGCGCGCCGAAATCGATGTCCTGCCGGCCGTGGCCGAGGAAGCCGCCGTACACCAGGTTGCCGCTGCGCCGGCTCAGCCCCAGGCTGCCGGTGACGCCTTCCCCGTCGAAGCCGTGCGAATCATTGAAGCGCTGCTGTTCGCCGCGCAGGTTGCCCCACCAGTACATGCCGTCGCCGGCGCCGGCAAGCGCGCCTTCCACCATCTGCGCGCGCGCGCGGCCCACCATCGCCGCCGAATGCGGCAGCACGGCGATCTGGCGGGGGCCGTCGATCACCGAGATGGCGAGATCCGCGACCGCCTTGTGCGCACCGCTGGTGGGATGCACGCCGTCGGCGAACAGGTAGCGCGTCTGCGCGTCGCTGGTGGCGTAGGAGCTGGGGTTGCAGGTCAGCGACTGCGCGGTCACCTGCGGCTGGCAGGCGGTGCCGGTGACGTTGGCGATGCCGAACTCGGCGGGGTTGGCCACCACTTCCTGCAGGAAGTGGAAGGTGTCTACCGGGATCACCCGCAGGTTGGACTGCGTGAGCGCGCCGAACAGCGCGTTGTTGTAGCTGTTTGCCAGCGCGGTGCCCTGCGCCATCGCGGTGGCGCCGCCGGCGCGCGACGCCGGGGTCAGGCCGATGTCGGGAATGGTCGGCACCAGGATGTACTGGGCGCCGGCCTGGGTCAGCGCGCCGATCAGGCCCACCTGCGCGGTGACCGCCGAGCCGATGATCTGCTGCGCCTGTGCCGGGTTGGCCTGCACCGCGAACAGGTCGTTGGCGCCGCCCCAAACGGTGTACAGCGCGTTCGGGTCGACCGCGTTGCCGGCGGCGCGGTAGGCCGCGTACTGGCTGGCCAGCGAAGGCGTGTAGCCCAGCGCGCCCACGGTGTCGACGCCGTTGCGCGCGCCGCCCACCGCCCAGTTGTCGCCGGTGCCGCGCGCCGGGGTGGCGGTGCCGGTGGCCTTCCACGCCACGCTGGCATCGCCGCCGTAATAGTCGGCCAGCACCTGCGACCAGACATAGCCCGGGTTGGTGGTGAACTGGCCGGTCACCGACTGCACGTTCGCCGGCAGCAGCGAGCGGAAGAAGCCGGCATCGGTGAGGCTGTCGCCGAAGAAGACGGTGCGGGTAAAGGGCGAGTCCGGGGTGCCGGCAAGTGCCGGGGCCGTGGCCAGGGCCAGTGCGGTGGCGACGAGGGTCCGGCGGAGCGTGGCGTTCATGGGGATCCTTTCAGGGGCGGTTGGCGGGTGCGACGGCGTCGCGCCCGGGCATACGTCAGCGCATGGCGCGGATGATTTCACCGGATTGTAACGATCTCACGCTGCGCTGCGTCACCGCCCCGGGTGGGAGACAATACGCGGATGGAAATCCAGTTGAACGGCGAACCCCGACCGGTGGACGCCGGCACCACCGTCCTCGCCCTGCTTGACGACGCGGGCCTGGCCGGCCGCCGGGTGGCGGTCGAGGTGAATGGCACGATCATCCCGCGCAGCCTCCACGGCGAGCACCTGCTGCACCCGGGCGACCGCGTCGAGATCGTGCACGCGCTGGGCGGCGGCTGAGGCCACCGCCAAGCGCGACGCGCTCGGCCATAATGACCGCATGACCCCGCCCGCACCGCACGACCCGCTGCTGATCGCGGGCAAGCCCTATGCCTCGCGCCTACTGACCGGCACCGGCAAGTTCAAGGACCTCGACGAAACCCGCCGCGCGACCGAGGCGGCCGGTACCCAAATCGTCACCGTGGCGATCCGCCGCAGCAACATCGGCCAGTCGCCTGACGAGCCCAACCTGCTCGACGTGCTGCCGCCGGAGCGCTACACGATCCTGCCCAACACCGCCGGCTGCTATACCGCCGAGGAAGCGGTGCGTACCTGCCGGCTGGCGCGCGAGCTGCTCGACGGCCACGCGCTGGTGAAGCTGGAGGTGCTGGGCGATACGCGCACGCTCTACCCGGACGTGGTGCAGACCCTGGCCGCCGCGGAGCAGCTGGTCGCCGACGGCTTCGACGTCATGGTCTACACCTCCGACGATCCCATCCTGTGCAAGCGGCTGGAAGAGATCGGCTGCGTGGCGGTGATGCCGCTGGCCGCGCCGATTGGCTCCGGGCTCGGCATCCAGAACCGCTACAACCTGCTGGAAATCATCGAGAACGCGAAGGTGCCGATCATCGTCGATGCCGGCGTCGGCACCGCCTCGGACGCCGCGATCGCGATGGAGCTGGGCTGCGACGGCGTGCTGATGAACACCGCGATCGCCGGCGCGAGGGATCCGGTGCTGATGGCCAGCGCGATGCGCAAGGCGGTCGAGGCGGGACGCGAGGCCTTCCTCGCCGGCCGCATCCCGCGCAAGCGTTATGCCTCCGCCTCATCGCCGGTCGATGGCCTGGTCGGCGGATGACCGACCCATTCGCCAGCGACGGGCGCAAGGCGCCCCCCAAGCCGTTCACCGTCACCGAAGGCCAGCGCAAGGTGCGCAGCTTCGTGCTGCGGCAGGGCCGCTTCACCGAGGCGCAACAGCGCGCGTTCGACGAGCTGTGGCCGCGCTTCGGCCTGAACTATGTGGGAACGCCGCGCGACTTCGATGTCGCGTTCGGACGCAAGGCGCCGCGCATCCTCGAGATCGGCTTCGGCAACGGCGAAGCCTTCCGCCATTCCGTGCGGCGCGACCCGGGGCGCGACCACATCGGCATCGAGGTGCATGCACCCGGCGTCGGCCGCCTGCTCAATGCGCTGGCGGAGGATGATGCAAGAAACGCGAAGCTCTTCCACCACGACGCGGTGGAAGTGCTGGAGCACGAGATCGCGGATGGGTCGCTGGACGAGATCCGCATCTACTTCCCGGATCCCTGGCACAAGAAGCGGCACCACAAGCGGCGCCTGGTGAACCCGGAGTTCGCCGCGCTGCTGGTGCGCAAGCTGGCGCCCGGCGGACGCTTGCACCTTGCCACCGATTGGCAGGACTATGCCGAGCAGATGTGGGACGTGCTCGATGCAACGCCCGGCATCGCCAATCGCACCGGCGCGCGCGGCGCGGTGCCCAGGCCCGACTGGCGCCCGCAGACCCACTTCGAGACCCGCGGCCAGAAACTCGGGCACGGGGTCTGGGACCTGCTGTACGACCGCGTCTGAGCCACGGAACGGGACAGGAGCCGACGTCGCAGGATGGAAACCACGCTGACGCTCACCACCGACATGGAGCTGGTGCTCGGCCTGGTCTTCTTCACCATGGTGATGTTCCTGTTCGAGCGCATCCGCGCCGACGTGGTCGCGCTGGTGGTGCTGGTGGTCCTCGGACTGACCGGGCTGGTGCCGCGCGAGGACCTGTTCGGCGGCTTCGCCGGCAACGCGGTGATGAGCATCATCGCGACCATGGTGCTCGGCGCCGGGCTAGACCGCACCGGCGCGCTCAACCGGCTGTCGGGCTGGCTGCTGCGGCGTGCGAACGGGGTGGAATCGCGCCTGCTGCTGCTGACCTCGGCGGCGGCCGGGCTCACCAGTTCGGTGATGCAGAACCCGGCGGTGATGTCGCTGTTCCTGCCCGTGGCCTCGCGCCTGTCGTCGCGCACCGGGCTGACGCTTTCGCGCATGCTGCTGCCGCTGGTGGCCGCGATCGTGATGGGTGGCGGCCTGACCATGGTCGGCAACTCGCCGCTGATCCTGCTCAACGACCTGCTGGTGGCGGCGAACGCCAACCTGCCCTCCGGCGCCGCCACCCTCGAGCCGCTGAACATGTTCGCGCCGCTGCCGATCGGGCTGGCGCTGCTGGCGGCCTCGCTGGCGTACTTCCACTTCTTCGGCGCCCGCCTGATGCGCGAGGAGGAAGGCGACGCGGTGACGCCGGCGCGCACCCAGAGCTACTTCTCGCGCGCGTACGGCATCGAGGGCGAGGTGTTCGAGCTCACCGTGACCGCCGACAGCCCGCTGGTGGGAATGAGCGTGCACGACACCGAATCGGTGCCGGGCGCGCCCCTGCTGCTTGCCTTGCGCACGGGCGACGAGTCGCGGCTGTCGCCGCCCGGCGAGACCCGCATCTGGGTGGGCAGCGTGCTCGGCGTGATGGCCACCCGCCAGCAGGCGAGCGACTTCGCGCAGAACAACATGCTGCGGCTGTCGTCGCGCCTGCGCGTGTTCGGCGACCTGTTCAACCCCAGCCGCGCCGGCATCTCCGAGGCGGTGGTGCCGCCCACCTCGGGCTTCATCGGCAAGACGTCCACCGACCTGCGGCTGCGCAAGCAGTACGGGCTCAGCCTGCTGGCGATCAACCGCGACAAGCAGGTCGTGCGCGACGAGGTCCGGGCCACCCCGATCCGCGCCGGCGACATGC
Organism: Pseudomonadota bacterium; assembly: GCA_023388715.1. Taxonomy (GTDB): domain Bacteria; phylum Pseudomonadota; class Gammaproteobacteria; order Xanthomonadales; family Xanthomonadaceae; genus Thermomonas. Next base: position 18,201 of record JAEWFT010000035.1, on the reverse strand, counting down.
TGGTGCTGCACAGCATCTGGACCGACCTCGCGCAGGCCGCCAAAGCCAAGGACTTCGTAGTGGTCACCGACTACCCGAAGGGCGAGCAGCGCCCCCACAAGTTCAAGATGGCGATGGCGATCTTCGCGGTCTCGATGCTGCTCGCGCTCAGCACGAAGATCCCTGTGCCCATTGCACTGATGACCGGGGTCGCCGGGATGCTGGTCGCCGGCGTGATCCACATCGACGAGGCCTACGCGGCGATCAACTGGAAGACCGTGTTCCTGATGGCCTGCCTGATCCCGCTGGGCTGGGCGATGGATTCCAGCGGCGCCGCCGCGTGGCTGGCCGGCCACACGCTCGAGCAACTGCCCGACGGCATCCCGCTGTGGCTGCTGCAGGTACTGATCGGCCTGTTCACCGCCGTGTTCTCGCTGGCGATCAGCCATGTCGGCGCCACCGTGATCATGGTGCCGATCGCGGTCAACGTGGCGCTGGCCGCCGGCGGCGACCCGACCGCCTTCGCGCTGATCGTCGCGCTGTCGGCGTCCAACAACCTGATGACCTCGTCCAACCCGGTGATGTCGATGGTGGTCGGCCCGGCCAACTACAGCAGCCGCGACCTGTGGCGGGTGGGCGGCCCGCTCTCGCTGATCTACCTGCTGGTGATCGTGGTGGTCATCAACCTGCTGTACTGACGACGCGGATCAAGGCGCCGCGCCCAGCCGCACTTCACCGTCGATGCAGTGGACCGCGACCGCGCGCAGGCGGTCACCCCGGCACGGCCCGCCGACGCAGCTGCCCTCCACGAGTTCGAACGAGGCGCCGTGGGCAGCGCATACCAGCAGCCCGTCCTTGCCGACCAGGAACTGACCCGGCGCCCAGTCCAGACGGCGGCCGGCATGCGGGCAGACATTGAGCCAGGCGCGCACGTTGCCTGCCGCGTCGCGATGCAGGATCAGGGATTCGGCATCGCCATCGACGCTGGCCTCCACTTCGGACAGGCTGCCCGGGGCCAGCGCCTCGAGCATCGCCAGCACCACGAAACCCTGTCCTTCGTCACTGCTTAACGAACTGCTCACACCTTTGCCTGCGGTTGTGCCGATACTCGCGCCCATTGTGTCACGGCCATGACAGGCCCCAGGAACCCCGGATCCCGATGTCCCACTTCCATTCGCACTGGTCCAGCCATCCGCGTTTCGCCGCGTTCACCGCCCCGCGCCGCCCCCGCCACCCCTTGCTGCGGCTCGCGCTGGGCGTGGTCGGACTGGCGCTGCTGATCGGGCTGCTGTTCCTCAGCGTGTTCGTCGGGCTGGCGATGCTCGCGGGAGGCGTGGTGTGGCGGCTGTGGAAGCAGCGCGGCAAGCCGCTTGCGCCGGCGCGTGGCCGTGCGCTCGAGGGCGAATTCCGCACCGTCGGGAAGACCGGCCTGCCGCTGGCGCACTGAGCCGTGGCGGACCTGGTTGCCGCCACCCCGCCGCCGCGCATCGCGGTCCGTGACCGCGGCGGCCGGTACCTGGGCGAGTTCCCGGTGCGGCGCATCCATTGCGTCGGACGCAACTTCGCCGACCATGCCCGCGAGATGGGCGCCAGCGCGCCCGAGTCGAAGGCTGCGCGCGGCACGCCGGTGTTCTTCCAGAAGCCGGCCTGCGCCATCGTCCTCGACGGCGAGGTGCCCTACCCGCCGGCCACCTCCGACCTGCACCACGAGGTGGAGCTGGTGGTCGCGTTGGGCGCCGATGCCCCGCCCGGACTGCTGTCGCCGGGCGACGCGATCGCGCTGGTGTTCGGCTATGGCGTCGGCCTGGACCTGACCCGGCGCGACCTGCAGGCCGCGGCCAAGGCGAAGGGACTGCCGTGGGACGACGGCAAGGGCTTCGACCACTCGGCCCCGGTCAGCACCCTGCTGCCCGCCGCGGAAGTGGGCGACATCGATGCACTGGCGCTCACGCTTGAGGTCAACGGCCAGCGGCGGCAGCACGGCGCGCTGCGCGACCTCATCTGGAACGTGCCGGAGATCCTGCACGAACTCTCGAAGCTGCACGCGCTGCGCGCCGGCGACCTGGTGTTCATGGGCACCCCGGCCGGGGTGGCCGCGCTGCAGCCGGGCGACCGTTTCGACGCGCGCCTGGGCGACCTGCTCCAGCTCGAGGGCCACATCCGCCACGCCAGCGTGTAGGCTCGCAGCACCACACCACGGGAGCGTAGCAATGGGGATGTTGACCGAATTCAAGGAATTCGCGATGCGCGGCAATGTCGTCGACCTGGCGGTCGGCGTGGTGATCGGCGCCGCGTTCGGCAAGGTCGTGACCGCGCTGGTGGACAAGGTGCTGATGCCGCCGATCGGCATGGCCATCGGCGGCGTGGACTTCGCCAAGCTCGGCATCGTGCTCAAGGAAGCCACCGTCAACGCCGCCGGGGAGCCGGTGCCCGCGGTGGTGCTGGCCTACGGCGAGTTCATCAATGCGGTGATCCAGTTCATCATCGTCGCCTTCGCGATCTTCCTGGTGGTCAAGGCGATCAATCGCATGCACCGCCGGCCGGAGGAAGCGCCGGCCGCACCGGCCGAGGACGTGCTGCTGCTGCGCGAGATCCGCGACGCGCTGAAGAAGTGACAGACCCGGCGCGCGCTGGCGGTCCTGCCTTCAGCGCGCGCCGCGCGCCCACTGCGCCAGCAGCACCGCGGTGGCCGCCGCGACGTTGAGGCTCTCGACCGCGCCGCTGCCGGGGATCGACAGCCGCAGGTCGCACGCGGCCGCCAGCGCCGGCGACATGCCCTCGCCCTCCGCACCCAGCACGTAGACCAGCCGCCGCGGCAACGGCGTGGCGAAGACGTCGGCGCCGCCGCGCACCACCGTGGCCGCCAGCGCGAACCCGGCGCCATGCAGCTGCGCGATGCTGTTGTCCTCGCGGCCAAGGCGCACGAAAGGCACCGCTTCCGCGCCGCCTTCGGCGACCCGCGCCGCCGCGCCGGACAGGCCCAGGGGGGAGTCCTTGGGCAGCAGCACCGCCGCCGCGCCGAAATGCGCCGCGCTGCGCAGGATCGCGCCGAGGTTGTGGGGATTGCCGATCCCGTCCAGCCACAGCGCGCACTGCGGCCCGCCTGCGAGATCCCGCAGCCAGCTCGACAACGGCAAAGGCTGCTCGCGCACCACCTCGGCGACCACGCCCTCGTGGTGGCTGCTGGCGGCCAGCTTCTGCAGGTCCGCTTCCTCGACCACGCGATAACCGACGCGGTTGGCCACGCACCACTTCAGCAGCGGCTGCAGCTGCGGGATGCGCGCCTCGGTGAGATACAGCTTGCGCAGCGCCTGCGGCCGGCGGGCGAACACCGCCTGCACGGCGTTCATCCCATGCAGGCGCAACTCGGCGTCGCGGCGCGTTGCCGTAGCGGCCGGCGCCGGATCCGCTGCCGGTGCCCGCGGCGGCCGCGATCGCTTCCACGGCGAGTCGCCCTCACGCATGGCCGTGGACTTCCGGGGTGACCGATTCCAGCCGTTCCAGCTCGTGCTTGATCGCTTCCGGCGAATGCGTGTACGGCGCCAGCAGCGCGTACAGCGCCGGCACGACGAACAGCGACAGCAGGGTCGCGAACGAGACGCCGAAGACGATCACGATACCGATCGCGGCGCGGCTGGCCGAACCGGGCCCACCCGCCACGATCAGCGGGATCGCGCCGAACACGGTGGCGATCGAGGTCATCAGGATCGGGCGCAGGCGCACCGCGGAGGCCTCGGCAATCGCCGCGCGCACGTTGCGGCCTTCGTCGCGCAGCTGGTTGGCGAATTCCACGATGAGGATCCCGTTCTTCGCCGCCAGCCCCACCAGCATCACGATGCCGATCTGCGAGAACAGGTTGAGCGTGCCATCGGTGAGCCAGATCCCCAGCAGCGCCCCGAGCACCGCCAGCGGTACCGTCAGCATGATCACCAGCGGGTGGATGAAGCTCTCGAACTGCGCGGCCAGCACCAGATAGACGATCAGCAACGCCATCGCGAAGGTCAGCATGGTCGCCGAGCCGGCCTCGCGCAGCTGGCGCGCCTCGCCCTTCCAGTCGACCTGCGCGTAGCCCGGCAGTTCCTCGCGCGCCGTGGCCTCCGCCCAGGCCATCGCATCGCCCATCGTGTAGCCGGGCGCGACGGTCGCGCCGATGGTGATCGCGCGCAGGCGGTTGAAGCGGTTGAAGCTGCCCGATTCGGCGATCTCCTCGAGCGTGACCAGGTTGGAGAGCGGGATCATCGCGCCATCGCGGCCGCGCACCTGGATGTTGGCGAGGTCCGCCGGGCTCATCCGGTTGCCGCGCGCGTTCTGCACGATGACGTCGTATTCCTCGCCGTCCTGCACGAAGGTGGTCACCCGTCGGCCGCCCATCATCGTCTCCAGGGTCGAGCCGATCTGCTGCAGCGGCACCCCGAGGTCGGCGGCGCGCTGGTGGGCGATCTTCACCCGCATCTGCGGGCGGGTTTCCTTGTAGTCGGAATCGGCATCGATCAGGCCCGGATACTCGTCCATGCGCGCGATCATGCGGTCGCGCCACTGCGCCAGTTCCTCGTAGTTGGGGCCGCCCAGCACCATGCTGAAGCGCCCCGCGCCGCGGCCGCCGACCAGTCCGCCGGGGGTGCGCACCTGCACCTGCACGCCGGGAAGCGCGGACACCTGCTTGCGCACGTCGCCGACGATCTCGTCGGTGGTCTTGCCGCGCCTGCCCCACGGCTCCAGGAACACGATGAACATGCCGGTGTGCATGTCCTGGCCGCCGCCCCAGCCGCGCGGCGCGCGCGAGTTCAGGCGCTGGATGTCCTGGCCCTCGCCGGTCATCGGCAGCAGCAGCGACTCGATCCGCTGCATCTGGGTGACCGTGTAGTCGTAGCCCGCGCCTTCCGGGCCGTCGACCTGGATGAAAAAGCGGCCGCGGTCCTCGGCCGGCGCCAGTTCGCTCGGCACGCGCAGGTAGAGGACGACCACCAGCAACGCGCAGGCGGCCATCGCCGCCAGCACCAGCAGCGCGATGCCGCGGGCGGGCAGCGCCACCAGGCGCGCGATCGCGCGCCCGTAGGCCGCGCCCATGCGGTTGATGTGGCGGTTGGCCCAGCGCGTGAGCGCGATGCCCTCGCCCTCGCCCGGCTTGTGCGGCCGGATCAGCTTGGCGCACATCATCGGGGTCAGGGTCAGCGCGACGAACGCCGACAGCGCCACCGCCGCCGCCATCACGATCGACAGCTCGCGGAACATGCGCCCGGTGTTGCCTTCCATGAAGCCGACCGGCAGGAACACCGAGACCAGCACCGCAGTGGTGGCAATCACCGCGAAGGCCACCTGGCGGGTGCCGCGCTTGGCCGCCACCATCGCCGGCTCGCCGAGGTCGGCGCGGCGCTGCACGTTTTCCACCACCACGATCGCATCATCCACCACCAGGCCGATGCACAGGACAAGCGCCAGCAGGGTCAGCAGGTTGATCGAATAGCCGAAGGCGTACAGGCCGATGAACGCCGCGATCAGGCAGACCGGGACCGTCACCGCCGGGATCAGCGCCGCGCGGACGCTGCCCAGGAACAGCCAGATCACCAGCAGCACCAGCACCAGCGCCTCCCCTAGCGTCCAGTACACGCGCTCGATCGAGGCGTCGATGAACTCGGTGCTGTCATAGGCGGTGAAGATCTCCATCCCCGCCGGCAGCGTCTGCTGGATTCGCTCGGCCTCGGCGCGCGCGGCCCGGGCCACGTCCAGCGCGTTGGCGGTGGAGGTGCGCACGATGCCCAGGCCGACGTTCGACTGCCCGTTGCTCAGGTAGTAGGAGCGCCGCTCGGCGCTGTCCAGCTCCACCTTGGCCACGTCGCCGAGGCGCACCACGTAGCCGTCGTCGCCCTTGCGCAGCGGGATATCGGCGAACTGAGGCGCGCTGCGGAAATCGCGCTCGACGCGCAGGGTGAAATCGCGCTGCGCCGACTCCAGGTTGCCGGCCGGCAGCTCGACGTTGTGGCTGCGCAGCGCCGACTCGACGTCGCCGGCGACGATCCCGCGCGCGGCCATCGCGTCGCGGTCCAGCCACACCCGCATCGCGTAGCGCTGGGCGCCGCCCAGCTGCACCTGCGCCACGCCGTCCAGCGCGGACAGGCGATCGACCAGATAGCGGTCGGCGTAATCGGTGAGCGCCAGCGTGTCCATCCCCGGCGCGCGCATGTTCAGCCAGACGATGACGTCGGCGTCGGCCTCGACCTTGGCGATCCGCGGCGGATCGGCCTCCGGCGGGATCCGCGCGGCCACCCGGCTGATCGCGTCGCGCACGTCGTTGGCGGCGGACTCGATGTCGCGGCGAAGGGTGAACTCGATGGTGACCGAGGCATTGCCGTTGCGGCTGCTCGACTCGATGGTGTTGATGCCCTCGATGCCGGCCAGCGCGCCTTCCAGCAACTGGGTGATGCGCGTTTCCACCACCGATGCCGACGCGCCCGGATAACTCACGTCCACCGACACGATCGGCGGGTCGATCGCCGGCAGCTCGCGCACGGTCAGGCGGGTGAAGGCCATGATGCCCAGCACGATCAGCAGCAGGCTCAGCACCACCGCGAACACGGGACGCTGGATCGAGATGTCGGACAGGCGCACCGCTCAGCCCCCGGTCGCGAAGGCGGCCGCCGTGGGTTCGGCCTCGGTCACCTTCATGCCCGGGCGCAGCTTGCCCATGCCTTCCACCACGATGCGCTCGCCGGCCTTGAGCCCTTCCACGATCTCCGCGCGGCCGTCGTTGCGCGAGCCGACCTTGACCGGCGCCTGCTCCACGCTGTCATCGTCCTTGACCCGGTAGACGAAGCTCTCGCGCCCCACCTGCACCACTGCGATCTCCGGCACCACCAGCGCCTGCCGCTGCGACTGGCCGAGCTGGACAGTCACCAGCATGCCGGGGCGCAAGCGACCGTCGGGGTTGGCGAAATCGGCGCGGACCGTGGCCGCGCGCGAGGCCGGATCGAGGCGGGCGTCGATCGTGCGCACCTCGCCGTCAAAGCGCAGCTGCGGCCACGCCGCCACCGTGCCGACGATCGGCTGGCCGGCTTCCACCTTGGCCAGTTCCGCCTCCGGCAACGGGAAATCGACGTACACGCGGGCGATGTCGTCCAGGGTGGCGATCGCCGTGCCCGGCGTCACCAGCGCGCCGGGGCTGACCTGGCGGATGCCGAGCACGCCCGCGAACGGCGCGCGGATCACGCGGTCGGCGAGGTTGGCGCGGATCTGCGCCACCTGCGCGCGGGCGGCGTCGCGGTTGGCGCGCTGGGTGTCCAGCGAAGCCCGTGCGATTAGTTGCTGCTCGGCCAGCGCACTCTGCCGGGCATACAGCTGGTCGGCCTCGCGCGCCGCCGCCTGGGCCGAGGCCAAGGCGGCCTGCTGCTGCTGCCCGCTCAGGGTCACCAGCGGCGCACCCCGCGCGACCTGCTGGCCACTCTCGAAATGCACCCGCTCCACCAGCTCGCTGACCTTGGCGGTGACCGTCACCGCTTCGCGCGCCTGCACCGTGCCAAGCGCGTGCAAGCTGTCGGACCAGGACTGCGCGCGAACGGCCTCCACCACCACCGGCACCGGTGCGTTGCCGCGCCGCTGTCCCTGCGCGGGGGGTGCATCGCCGTCGCCGCAAGCCGACAGCAGGCAGGCCAGCCCGACGGCCAGCCCCAATGCGGGAGAAACACGGAAGGCCATGGTCGAACCCTGTTGGGGATCGCCGATTCTAGTGGCTCGGCGGGTGACGGGACCGTGCCATCGGCTGGGGTGAAGCGGCGTCAACCATCGCCGGGCCGACGCGTTGCCAGCAGGTCAGCGCAGGCCGGGCAGCGCCTGCGGGCCACCAAAGGTGAGCCAGACCGCAAGCGCCAGCAACGCGGCGACGATCAGGATCCAGCGGGCTTCGCCCGGGCGATCGCCCATCTGCACCGTGGGTGGGCGTTTGCGATGCAGCATCTGCACCGCCGCCTCCCGCGCCGTGCGGGTCGCGTCCCGCGCCGCCTGCGCACCGCCCCTGGCCTGCTGCAGCGGCGAATCCGCCTCCTGCTGCTGCGCATGCGCCCGCAACTGCTGCTGGAGCGCCCGCCGCGCCGCCGGCAGGTCCACGCCCTCCCCGGCCGCCCGCGCCGCCTGCAGCAGGGCGCGGATGTCGCCGCGCTGCAGGGCATCCTGCATCTGGGGGCTCAGCGGCGGCTTCGGCGTAGCCATGCGTGCTCCTTGGTGTCAGCGCAGGATAGCCGTTCGCTTCGCGCAAACGAAAACGCCGGCTTGCGCCGGCGTTTCGTATCGCCTGTGGTGGCTCAGCCTTCCCACTGCCCCAGCGCCGCCAGGCCATTGGCCTTGGCACGCTCGAACACCGTCTGCTGGGCGGCGGCGTAGTTGCCGGCCATGTCCTTGGCCCACAGCTTCAGCGCGGCCTGCTGCATCGCGCGCCCGTAGCTGAAGCTCAGCGGCCACGGGTTGGGGCCCATCCGGTTCATCGCGTCCAGGTGCGCGGTGGCAGCCTCGTCGCTCTGCCCGCCGGACAGGAACACGATGCCCGGCAGGATCGCCGGCACCGCCGACTTCAGGCACATCAGGGTAGCTTCCGCCACTTCCTCGACGCTGGCCTGCTCGTCTGCATCCTTGCCCGGCACCACCATCGACGCCTTCAGGATGGTGCCCTCGAGCATCACGTTCTGGTTGTACAGGGCGTCGAACAGCGCGCGCAGGGTGACTTCGGTGACCTCGTAGCAGGTGTCGATGTCGTGGTCGCCGTCCATCAGCACCTCCGGCTCCACCATCGGCACCAGGCCCTGCTCCTGGCACAGCGCCGCATAGCGCGCCAGCGCATGCGCGTTGGCCTCGATGCAAGTGCCGGACGGGATGTCCTCGCCGATGTTGATCACCGCGCGCCACTTGGCGAAGCGCGCACCCAGCTTGTAGTACTCGGCCAGCCGCTCGCGCAGGCCGTCCAGGCCTTCGGTGACCAGCTCGCCGGGGAAGCCCGCCAGCGCGTGGGTGCCCTTGTCGACCTTGATCCCCGGGATCATGCCGTGGTCGGCCATGTACTTGGCGAACGGGACGCCGTCCCGGGTCGACTGGCGGATGGTCTCGTCGAACAGGATCGCCCCCGACAGGAACTGGTTCGCGTTCGGGGCGGTCAGCAGCAGCTCGCGGTAGGCGCGGCGGTTTTCCTCGGTGCACTCGATGCCGACGCCGTCGAAGCGCTTCTTGCACGTCCCGGCGGATTCGTCGATCGCGATGATGCCCTTGCCCGGGGCGACCATGGCGCGGGCGGTTTCTGCAAGCTGTTCGATGCTCATGGCGCGGCTCCGGCGAAGGTAAACGCCCATTATAGCCGGCGATCGTAGAACCCGTCGGTGCCCGCCGGCCGGGTCTTGAAGCGCTTGACGCCCCAGTCGTAGGCCTGCGGCGCCGCGCGCACGCGCGCCTCGACCCAGGCGTTGTAGCGCACCGCGTCCTCCATGCCGTCGCCGCCCGGGAGCCCGGGCAGGGGGGGCTCGAAGGCCAGCTGGTAGCGGCCATCGGGCAGCGGCCGCGCGAAGGTGGGGACCACGGTGCCGCCCGCCCGCCTCACGACGGTGCCAAGGCCGTCGAGGGTCGAGGCGGGAACGCCGAAGAACGGCGCGAACACGTTGCGGCGGCGCACGTTCACGTCCGGGGTATAGACCGCGAGCGAACCCGCGCGCACGGCGCCGCACAGCGCGCGCACGTCGCCGCGGGAGATGATCCCGCCCAGCCGCTCGCGGCGGCGCGCGTTCACTTCGGCATCCAGCGCGGCATCGCGGAAATGCCGCACCATCGGCAGCGTCGCCAGCCGGGAAAGCTCGCGCACCGCGCGCATGTGCAGTTCGCTGCCGTGGACGTGCGCACCCAGCAGCAGCACGCCCTTGCCGCGCCGCACCGCCTCGCGCAGGTGTTCCACCCCCACCACCTCGTAGTGCGAGTCCACCACCGGACCGGTGCCATACCAGGCCACGCACGCGTCCAGCAGGCCCTTGAGGTTGGCGACCAGCATCTCGCCCAGCAGCGCCTCGCGTTCCTGCTCCGGCAACTCGGGGAAGCACAGTCGCAGGTTGGTGCGCGCGACATGCACGCGCTTGCGCGCGAGCACTGCCGCCAGCGGCCGCAAGCGCTGCGCGAGCGCAAGGCGCTGCTGCGGCGTGCGGCCCGCGATCCAGCGGCCAAGGCGTCGCACCCACCGCACCTTCAGCGACGCGGGCATCGGCTGGCCGGGTTACAGCTCGCCCAGGCCGGTGGCGCGGCCATCCTCGCCGACCGCCAGCAGCCGCAACGTGTTGGTCGCGCCCTTGGTCTCCATGTGCTCGCCGCTGGTGAACACCACCCGGTCGCCGGGCGCCAGCAGGCCAAGCTCGACCAGCCGCTCGATGCCGCCGCGACCGGCCTGGCCGGGGGTCTGCCCGCGGCTGTCGTAGTCCATCGGGAACACGTCGCGCATGAGCGCCATCCGCCGGCGCGCGCCGGCGTGGCGCGAGAACGCGTAGATCGGCACCGACGAGCGGAAGCGCGACAGGAAGCGCGCGGTACCGCCGGTTTCGGTCATCGCCACCACCGCGCGCACGCCGATGTGCTCGGACAGGAACATGGTGGCCATGGCGATCGCCTGGTCGGCCCGCTGCAGGCCGCGACGCGCCTGCTCGAAGTCGGTGTCGGCCTCGAACTGCTTCTCGGCGCCGGCGCAGATCCGCGCCATCGCCTCTACCGCCTTCACCGGCCAGTGGCCGGCCGCGGTCTCCTGGGACAGCATCACCGCGTCGGTGCCATCGATCACCGCATTGGCCACGTCCAGCACCTCCGCGCGGGTCGGGATGGGGCTGTCCACCATCGACTGCAGCATCTGGGTCGCGGTGATCACCACCCGCTCCTGCGCGACCGCCTCGCGGATGATCTTCTTCTGCAGGCCCGGCAGTTCGGCATCGCCGATCTCCACCCCAAGGTCGCCGCGCGCGACCATCACCACGTCGCTGGCCTCGACGATTTCCACGAGGTTCTCGATCGCCTCGGCGCGCTCGATCTTGGCCACCAGCGCGGCATGGCTGCCGTGTGCGCGCGCCACCCGCCGCGCCTCGTGCATGTCGGCGGCGTCGCGGCAGAACGACACCGCGATGAAGTCCACATCCATGCCGGCGGCAATCGCGATGAGTTCGCGGTCGCGTTCGGTGACCGCGCCCAGCGACAGTCCCCCGCCCTGCTTGTTCAGCCCCTTGCGGTCGGACAGCACGCTGTCGTTGAGGACCCGGGTGACGATGCGCTCGCCTTCCACCGCCTCGACCTCCAGCTGGACCAGGCCGTCGTCCAGCAGGAGCACGTCGCCGGGCGCGACATCGGCGGTCAGCTCGAGGTAGCTCACGCCGACCTGGTGGTCATCGCCCGGCGGCGCGTCGGCTTGGGCCAGCAGGTCGAAGCGCGCGCCTGCCTTCAGCGCTACCTTGCCGGCGGCAAAGGTCTCGATCCGGATCTTCGGGCCCGGCAGGTCGGCAAGGATCCCGATCTCCCGGCCCAGCCGCGCCGCGACCGCGCGCACCGCCTCCGCGCGCGCGACCTGCGCCGCCGGATCGCCGTGCGAGAAGTTCAGCCGCACCACGTCGACCCCGGCGCGCAGCACCGCTTCCAGCACCTCCGGCGGGTCGGTGGCCGGGCCGAGTGTGGCGACGATGCGGGTGTTGCGGCGGCGGTCGGGGCCTGTCGGGGTCATGGCATGCACGGTCCGGGCGAACGGCGCCCGCTGGTGCGAGTGTCGCGCACTCCGGCCGGCAGCGTCACCCGCCGCGCGGCCCGCCTCAGCCGGCGCGCGCTTCCAGCGCGGCCACCGCCGGCAGGGTCTTGCCCTCGAGGAATTCGAGGAACGCACCACCGCCGGTGGAGATGTAGGACACCTCGTCGGCGATGCCGTATTTGTCGACCGCGGCCAAGGTGTCGCCGCCGCCGGCAATCGAGAACGCGTCGCTGGACGCGATGGCGCGCGCGATCGCCTCGGTGCCCTTGCCGAAGGCGTCGAACTCGAACACCCCCACCGGGCCGTTCCACACCACCGTCCCTGCCCGTGCGACCAGCGCCGCGTAGGCGGCCGCGGTGTCGGGCCCGATGTCGAGGATCATGTCGTCGGCGCCGACGGCGTCGATGCGCTTGATGGTGGCAGGTGCGTCCGCGGCGAACGCGGTCGCAACCACCACGTCGGTCGGCAGCGGGATCTCCGCGCCGCGCGCCTTGGCATCGGCCATGATCTGTTTCGCGGTGTCGACCAGGTCGGCCTCCACCAGCGACTTGCCGACATCGTGGCCCAGCGCGGCGATGAACGTGTTGGCGATGCCGCCGCCGACGATCAGCTGGTCGACCTTGCCGACCAGCGAGGACAGCAATTCCAGCTTGGTGCTGACCTTGCTGCCGGCAACGATCGCCAGCAGCGGCCGCGCCGGATCCTGCAGCGCCTTGGCCAAGGCGTCGAGCTCGGCCATCAGCAGCGGGCCACCGACGGCCTGCCTGGCGAACCGGATCACGCCATGGGTGGAGGCCTGCGCGCGGTGCGCGGTGCCGAACGCGTCCATCACGAACACGTCGCACAGCGCGGCGTAGCGCTTCGACAGCGCCTCGTCGTCGGCCTTCTCGCCGACGTTCATGCGGCAGTTCTCCAGCAACACCAGCTGCCCCGGCTGCACGTCCACGCCGTCGAGGTAATCGCGCACCAACGGGACCTCGAAGCCCAGCAACTCGGACAGGCGCGCGGCCACCGGCGCCAGCGAGTCGGCCTCGCTCCACGCGCCCTCCTTGGGCCGGCCCAGGTGCGAGGTCACCATCACCGCCGCCCCCTTCTCCAGCGCCATCCGGATGGTCGGGATCGAGGCGGTGATGCGCTGGTCGGAGGCGACCTTGCCGTCGGCGACGGGCACGTTGAGATCCTGGCGGATCAGCACGCGCTTTCCGGCGAGGTCGAGGTCGGTCATGCGGAGGATGGACATGTCGGCGTTCCTGGGAAGATTCTGAAATGCGAAGCCCCGCGCGCGGCGGGGCTTCGGCGGGATGGCAGGCGGCTTACTTCGCCGCGACCACCTTGACCATCTCAAGGCACTTGTTGCTGTAGCCCCATTCGTTGTCGTACCAGCTCACGAGCTTGACGAAGGTGTCGTCCAGCGCGATGCCGGCGTCGGCGTCGAAGATGCTGGTGCGGGGATCGCCGCGGAAATCGGTGGCGACCACCTTCTCCTCGGTGTAGCCCAGCACGCCCTCCATCGCGCCCTGCGACTGCGCCTTCATCTCGGCGCAGATCTCGGCGTAGGTCGCGGGCTTCTCGAGCTCGACGGTGAGGTCGACGACCGACACGTCCGACGTCGGTACCCGGAACGCCATGCCGGTCAGCTTGCCCTTCAGCCCGGGCAGCACCACGCCCACGGCCTTGGCCGCGCCGGTGCTCGACGGGATGATGTTCTCCAGGATGCCGCGGCCGCCGCGCCAGTCCTTGCTGGACGGGCCGTCGACCGTCTTCTGGGTGGCGGTGGCGGCGTGCACCGTGGTCATCAGGCCGCGCTTGATGCCCCACTTGTCGTCGAGCACCTTGGCGATCGGCGCCAGGCAGTTGGTGGTGCAGCTGGCGTTGCTGATGATCGGCTCGCCGGCGTAGCTACCGCAGTTGACCTTGTGCACGAACATCGGGGTGTCGTCCTTGGACGGCGCCGACATGATCACCTTCTCCGCGCCGGCATCGATGTGCTTCTGCGCACCTTCCTTGGTCAGGAAGATGCCGGTCGATTCCAGCACGACCTCGGCGCCAACCTCGTCCCACTTCAGGTTGGACGGATCCTTTTCCGCGGTCAGGCGGATGGTCTTGCCGTTGACCACCAGGTGGCCGTTCTCGACCTTGACGTCACCGTCGAAGCGGCCGTGCACGGAGTCGAACTTGAGCATGTAGGCCAGGTAGTCCGGCTCCAGCAGGTCGTTGATGCCGACGATCTCGATGTCGTCGCCGAAGTTCTGCACCGCCGCGCGAAACACGCAACGACCGATGCGACCGAAACCGTTGATACCGACCTTGATGGCCATTGCCGGGAACTCCTGGGCAGAGAAACGGCCATTGTACCGTGGCGCCACCACGGCCGGCAGCCGTCATGTCATGACGCCGGCGCCGCGCCGGGCTATCCTCGCCGCATGGCTACCTCCCCCCTCTTCCGCATCACCCTCGCCGCCCTGCTTTGCGTGGGCGTGGTTCCCGCCGCCAGCGCCTGGGGCGCCCTGGGCCACAGCGCCATTGGCGAGCTGGCCGAGCGCCACCTCGATCCGGCCGCACGCACTGAAGTCGCCGCGCTGCTGGCCGGTGAAAAGGATCCGACCCTGGCCGGCATCGCCAACTGGGCCGACACCCTGCGCAACGAGGATCCGGAGCGCTTCAAGGCCACCTCTCGCTGGCACTACATCAACGCCAAGGGCGGCGGCTGCCATTTCGATATCGAGCGCGACTGCGCCGACGGCGGCTGCGTGGTGCGCGCGATCGAGGAGCAGCGCGCGATCCTGGCCGACCGCAGCCAGCCGCTGGCCGCGCGCCGCGATGCGCTGAAGTTCGTCGTCCACTTCGTCGGCGACGTGCACCAGCCGATGCATGCCGGCGACCGCCCGGACGCCGGCGGCAACGGGTTCCAGGTCAGCCTGGCCACCCCGATCGAGCCGGAGGCCTACGCCCGCAAGAATTACGTCGACGGGGTGATGGGCACCAACCTGCATTCGGTCTGGGACTACTACATCCTCGCCAGCCTGGGCACGCCGCGGAAGGCGTACTTCGACCGCCTGGATGCCTTCCAGTGGCCTCCCTTCCCGGCGCCTTCACCGTATGACGTCATGCCCACCGCGTGGGCCGGCGAGTCGTGCCGCCTGATCGAGGCGCGCAACCTGTATCCGCCCCAGCACAAGATGGACCATGGCTACCTCGACGCCATGCGGCCGCTCGCCGAGCAGCGCCTGCGGCAGGCAGCGTGGCGGCTGGCGCAGCTGCTGAACCAGACGCTGGGCTGAGCCCCAGGCGGCTCCTCAGCAGCGGCTGGCGGCGTCCCCGGGCGCGCAGGCGGCCACTGGCAAGCCGAGCTTGTCGCGAACAACCGGCTCCAGGCCGGCCAGGCCCGCAGCCTTGCCCAGCGCAAGCGCATTTTCGGGGCGCATGCCCTGCGCTTGCGCGGCGAGCGCGAGCAGCGCCCCCGCGCGGTTCCCCGATGAGCAGTGCACCAGCACCTTGCCCTGCGACGAGGCGATGGCGTCCGCCAAGGCGCGTGCGTTTTCGGCCGTGATCGCGTCGGCTCCGGCAATGGGGAGCGAGACGTACCCAAGCCCGGCGTCGCGTACTTCCGCACGCTCGTCACGGCCACCCATTTCCGCCGCTGGCCGCAGGTTGATGACGGTATTGACGCCAAGCGCGTGCAGCCGACTCCAGTCTGTCACGCCAGGCTGGGCGGAGGTATATAGCCCCGGGCGCGGCTGGTGCAGCACCACGCCGGGCACAGTGGCGGGCGCAGCGGGCACCGACGGCTGCACCGGCACGCTGCGCTCCGTGCGCGGCTCCAGCGTGGTGCACCCCGTTGCGGCCGTTGCCACGGCACAGGCACACGCAAGCAGCGCCCGCGTCAGGGACGCGCTCATGCCGGCTCCCCGCCTTCGGTGAGATTCGTGGCCGTCCAGCGCAGGATATCGGCCGCGTTCATCGCACCCGGTTGGCGCGCGATCTCCTTGCCTTCCAGGAACAGCGCCAGGGTCGGGATGCTTCGGATGCCGAAGCGTGCGCCGAGGGCCTGCTGCGCCTGGGTATCGACCTTGGCCAGCCGCACGAAGGGCTCCATGCGTTCGGCAGCCGCCTCGAACTGCGGCGCCATCATCCGGCAGGGGCCGCACCACGGCGCCCAGAAATCCACCAGCACGGGCAGCGTGGCGCGCTCGACATGGGCGTGGAAGCCCGCTTCATCCAGCGCGACCGGATGGCCGTCGAACAGCGGCTTGCCGCACTTGCCGCAGGTCGGGCCGTCCTCGCGGCGTTCGTCGGGAACCCGGTTCAAGCCGTTGCACGCGGGGCAGGCAATGAGCGTCGATTCCGTCATTTTCCAGGCTCCTTGGCGGCGATGCAGGCTTGCAATTTTCGCCGCAACCTTGATGAAAGCGCCGCGATGACGCCACGCGGCGCGGTCAGGCCGGCGCCTCGTTCGTAGCGGCCCGGGGCGCCTTGCCCTGCGTTCGCGCCAGCAGCACGTAGTAGAGCAGCGGGATCACCACCAGGGTGAGGATGGTGCTGACGAAGATGCCGAAGATCAGCGAGATCGCCAATCCGTTGAAAATCGGGTCGTCGAGAATGAAGAACGCGCCGAGCATCGCCGCCACGCCAGTCAGCACGATGGGTTTGGCGCGCACCGCGCAGGCGTCGATCACCGCCTCGACCAGCGGCACGCCGCGTTCGGTTTCCTGGTTGATGAAGTCCACCAGCAGGATCGAGTTGCGGACGATGATGCCGGCCAGCGCGATCATGCCGATCATGCTGGTGGCGGTGAACTGCTTGCCCAGCAGCGCGTGGCCCGGCATCACCCCGATCACCGTCAGCGGGATCGGCGCCATGATCACCAGCGGCACCAGGTAGCTGCGGAACTGCGCCACCACCAGCAGGTAGATCAGCACCATGCCCGCGGCGTAGGCGATCCCCATGTCGCGGAAGGTCTCGTAGGTGATCTGCCATTCGCCGTCCCACTTGACCGCATACCCGGCGGTGTCCTGCGGCTGGCGGATGAAGGTCTGCCCGAGCGTTTGCCCGGCGACCGGCTGCCCGCGCAGCTTGCCGACGATCGAGAACATGCCGTAGAGCGGACTGTCGAGCGAACCGGCCTCGTCGGCGGTGACATACACCACCGGCAGCAGGTCCTTGTGGTGGATCGCGCCGTCCCACGGCGCCTTCCGCACTGACACCAGCTCGGACAACGGCACCAGCTGGCCCTCGCCGCCACGCACCTTTAGCGCGAGCAACCCGTCGATGCTCGACTGCTCCTGCGCCGACAGCCGCAGCCGGACCGGGCGCGGATACTTGGAGCGCCCGTCCATCACGTGGGTGGCATCGCTGCCGGACAGGCCCGCGGCAATGGCCTGCGCGATGCTGGCCTGCGGCACGCCCAGGCGGGCGGCGCGCTCGCGGTCGATGGCGATGACCTCGCGCGGTGCGTCGGACTCGACGCTGGTGTCGATGTCGACGATCCCCTCGGTGGCGCGGAACGGGCCTTGGGCCAGCGCGCGCGCGATGCGGCGCTGCCCGGCGTAATCCGGCCCGTACACCTCGGCCACCAGTGGCGCCAGCACCGGCGGTCCCGGCGGTACCTCCACCACCTTCACCGAGGCGCCGTGCTTTTCGCCGATGCCGGCCAGCATCGGGCGCATCGCGCGCGCGATGTCGTGGCTCTGGCGATCGCGATGGTGCTTGTCGACCAGGTTGACCTGCAGGTCGCCGACGTTGCTGCCGGCGCGCAGGAAATACTGGCGGACCAGGCCGTTGAAGTTGATCGGCGCGGCGGTGCCGGCATAGCCCTGGTAGTCCAGCACCTCGGGCACGCTGTCCAGCGCGGCGGCCAGCTCCAGCAGCAAAGCATTGGTGTCCTCCAGGGTGCGGCCTTCCGGCATGTCCACCACCACCTGCACCTCCGACTTGTTGTCGAACGGCAGCATCTTCAGCACCACCAGCTGGAACACCGCCAGCGAGGCCGACAGCAGCACCAGCGCGACCATCCCGCCGAACAGCAGGCCGCGCATCCGGCCGGCGCCGGCCCCGCGCAGGAACGGCGACATCACCCGCTCGAACAGGCGGTGCAGCCAGCCGGCCTGCTTCTCCTCGGCCGCGTGGCCGGCCTCGTCTCCGCCGTGGCGGGCCAGCAGCTTCAGCGACAGCCACGGGGTCACGATCAGCGCGATCGCCAGCGACAGCAGCATGCCGACCGAGGCATTGATCGGGATCGGGCGCATGTACGGGCCCATCAGCCCGGACACGAAGGCCATCGGCATCAGCGCCGCGATCACGGTGAAGGTGGCCAGGATGGTCGGCCCGCCCACCTCGTCCACCGCCGGCGGGATCGCCTCCCGCAGCGTCTTGCCGCCGCGCGCCATGTGCCGGTGGATGTTCTCCACCACCACGATGGCATCGTCGACCAGGATGCCGATCGAGAAGATCAGCGCGAACAGCGAGACCCGGTTGAGGGTGAAGCCCATGAC
>JAEWFT010000014.1 GCA_023388715.1 Pseudomonadota bacterium | reverse complement strand
GATCGTGCGCTCCTCCACGCCCTTGGCGACGTCGATCACCATCAGCGCCGAGTCCACCGCGGTGAGCACGCGGTAGGTGTCCTCGCCGAAGTCGGCGTGGCCGGGGGTGTCGAGCAGGTTGACGATGCGCCCGGCGTACGGGAACTGCATCACCGAGCTGGTCACCGAGATCCCGCGCTCCTTTTCCAGTGCCATCCAGTCGGAGGTGGCGTGGCGCGCGGCCTTGCGGCCCTTGACGCTGCCCGCCATCTGGATCGCGCCGCCGAACAGCAGCAGCTTCTCGGTCAGCGTGGTCTTGCCCGCATCGGGGTGGGAAATAATGGCGAAGGTGCGGCGGCGCGCGGCTTCGAGGGCGACGTCTTGGTGGGGAGCGGACATGGTGGCGCCGCGCGGGTGCGCGTCATCGAGACGGGGGAAGGGCGCAAGTATAGCGGGGGCGCGCGGATCACCGCCGCGGCATCACCACGCCCTGCATGCGGTACGGGATCGAGACCAGCCGCATCCCGCGATTGACCTGCACCACGAAGTGCAGGTGCGGGCCGGTGGTGAACCCGGTGTTGCCCGACAGCCCGATCCGCTGCCCGGCATGCACCTGCTGGCCGACGCGCACGAACACGCCGTCGGTGGCCATGTGCGCGTACAGGGCCATCGTCCCGTCGTCATGCAGGATGCGCACGAAGTTGGCGCGGCCGCCGTACTTCTCGCGCTTGAGGCCGGCCCGGCTGAAGTCCGATTCGACCTGCATCACGGTGCCGCCGCGCGCCGCCAGCACCGGCGTACCGACGTCGGCCGCGAAATCCAGCGCGTGCCGGTTCTGCTCGTCGTCGTGGCTGAAGGTGCCCCCGAAGCCCTGGTCGATGCGCACCCTGGACTGGCGCAGCGGCAGCAGGTACTCGACGTCGCGCGGGCGGGCGCTGGGGTTGCCGGGCACGCCCGACAGGGTCAGGCCGAAACTGCCCTCGTGGCGCGGGTCGTCGATGCGCAGGCGCGCCACCAGCGTGCTGCCGCGTGCGGGCACCGTGGCCCGCGCGGGCAGCGCCGGCTCGCCGCGGATGTTGCGGCTTTCACTGAAGCCCAGCAGCACCTCGATCGGGCCGGCCAGGTGGTTGTCGGCCCAGGCCAGGTATTCGCCCTCGCCCGGCTCCACCCGCAACTTCGCGATGGCGGTCGGCTCCACCGGCACGGCGATCGTGCGCACCTTGGCGGGCGCCGCATTCGCCGGTGGGCGGTCGCCGTAGTGCACGCGCCCCTGCTTGTCGGTCCAGCGATAGACCTGCCCGCCGGCGCGCGGCGAGGCGCTCGCCAGCAGCAAGGCCGGGACCAGCAGGGCAGCCAGCAGGACGGGAAACGGCACGCGCATGCGGCAAGTATGTGCGAGCCGGCTGAACAGGAGCAGCGCAGGGCTGCCAGAACGTGGCATCGCTTTATCCGCATGAAGCGATTGACAAGTGCAGGAATCGTCGCCAGACTGCGCCCATCCATCGAGACCGGCTGAGGGACAGGCCCGAAGACGCCGGGGCAACCGGATGGAGCGCTGCAGCCGCACGCGTTCCGTCGTGGTGCCAAATCCTGCGGGGACCTGCGCGTCCACCGGAAGATGGTTGTGGCATCGCCAATGGCGGTGGCGCGACGCCGACGCGTTCGGCCTTCCTCCGGTACCCCGCATGACCGATGGCCCCGCCAACGGAGTCGTCTCATGCCGCTAGCCCGAAACCTGTCTGCTCCCCATCGCTTGCCGGCCACGTCCACAGCGCCGCCGTCCATGCCACCCGCCTGCGCCGCGCCCGACGTCCGGCGGGGAGTGGTGGACGCGGTACTGGCGACCCGACATGCCGGCACCCGGCACCTGCGCCTGCACTACGAACTGGTGGGGCCCGACGACGGCCCGGTGGTGCTGGTGGCCGGCGGCATTTCCGCTGATCGGCACGTGGCCGCCAACGGTCTGGACGCCGCCGCCGGCTGGGCGCAGGGGTTGCTGGAGCCTGGTCGCACGCTGGATCCCGCGCGGCGGCGGGTACTGGCGTTCGACTACGTCGGGGCCGATGGCGCGATCGACGCCCCGATCGACACCGCCGACCAGGCCGACGCCGTGGCGCTGCTGCTTGACGCGCTCCGCATCGACGCGCTGCAGGCCTGCGTTGGCTATTCGTATGGCGCGCTGGTCGGCCTGCAGCTGGCGGCCCGCCACCCGGCGCGGCTGCAACGGCTGGTGGCGGTCAGCGGCGCGCACCGCCCGCATCCCTATGCATCGGCCTGGCGGGCGCTGCAGCGCAAGGCGGTCGCGCTGGGGCAGCTGCAGTCCGCGGCCGAGGAGGGGCTGTCGCTTGCGCGCCAGTTCGCCATGCTGAGCTATCGCACCGCCGAGGAATTCGGGCAGCGCTTCGATGCAGCGCCGGTGGTGAGCAACGGCCGGGTACGGGTGGCCGCCGAGGACTACCTGGATGCGGCCGGGGCCCGCTTCGTGGCCCGCGCCTCGGCCACGGCCTGGCTGCGGCTGTCGGAGTCGATCGACCTGCACCGCGTCGAGCCGACGGACATCCGCATCCCGGTGACGGTGGTCGCCGTCGAGGGCGATCGCCTGGTGCCGCTGGACGATGCGGTGGCACTGGTGGAGGGGTTGGGCGTCCACGGCCGGTTGCGGGTGCTCCGCTCGCCGTACGGCCACGACGCCTTCCTCAAGGAAACCGACCGTATCGATGCCCTGCTCGCCGCCGAGCTGGCCGAGCGCCCGGCGACCCCTTTCCGTACCACCGCCCACGCCTGCAATGGGACTGCCGCATGACTGCCTCCACGCCCGCCACCAGCCATCCCACCACGCGCGCGGTGCGCGCCGGCATCGACCGTGACACCGCGTTCGGCGCGGTGACGCCGCCGCTGGTGCTGTCGAGCAACTTCAGCTTTGCCGGCTTTGGCGAGAAGCGCGCGTACGACTACACCCGCAGCGGCAACCCGACCCGCGACCTGCTGGGCGAGGCGCTTGCCGACCTCGAGGGCGGCGCCGGCGGCGTGGTCACCGCCACCGGGATGGGTGCGATCACGCTGGCGCTCAACGCATTGCTGCAGCCGGGTGATCGCCTGGTGGTGCCGCACGATTGCTATGGCGGCAGCTGGCGGCTGTTCAACGCACTGGCGAACAAGGGCGCGTTCGAACTGGTCACCTGCGACCTGACCGACCCGCGCGCGTTCGCCGAGGCATTGGCCCGGGCGCCGACGCTGGTGTGGGTCGAGACGCCGTCCAACCCGCTGCTGCGGATCACCGACCTGCGTTTCGTCATCGACGCCGCGCATCGCGCGGGCGCGCTAGCGCTGGTCGACAACACCTTCCTGTCGCCGGCACTGCAGCGCCCGATCGCCGACTTCGACGCCGACCTGGTGCTGCATTCGACCACCAAGTACATCAACGGCCACAGCGACGTGGTCGGCGGCGCGCTGGTGGCCCGCGACGCCGGCCTGCACGACCAGCTGGCCTGGTGGGCGAATTGCCTGGGCCTGACCGGCGCGCCGTTCGACAGTTTCCTGACCCTGCGCGGGCTGCGCACGCTGGATGCGCGGCTGCGCGTGCACCAGGAGAACACCGCGGCGCTGGTGGCGCTGCTGGACGGCGATCCCGCCGTGCGCGCGCTGCACTGGCCGGGGCTGGCCGCGCATCCCGGCCATGCGATCGCCACTCGCCAACAGCACGGTTTCGGGGCGATGCTGAGCCTGGAACTGCAGGGCGGCGAGCCTGCCGTTCGCGCCTTCCTGGAAGGGCTGGAGCATTTCACCCTCGCCGAATCACTGGGCGGGGTGGAAAGCCTTATCGCGCATCCGGCGACGATGACGCATGCGGCAATGAGCGCCGAAGCGCGCGCCGCCGCCGGCATCGGCGATGGCCTGCTGCGGCTGTCGGTGGGGATCGAGCGTGCCAGCGACCTGGTGGCCGATATCGCCGCCGCCCTCGGGCGCGTGCATGCATGCACGGGTGGCGCGCGCAAGGCGGCGCCATGAACGCCCGGGTAGCGCCGCTGCGGCGGCTGCGCCCGCAGGCCGCGCGGATCGCGCTGCTCGGCACCGGCGGCGTCGGCAGCGCGGTGTGGTCCCGGCTCGGGGGCTGGACGGGTTTCCCGCTGGGCGAGCGCCTGACCCTGGTCCACGTCGCCAATTCGCGCCATGCACGCACGGCGGTGGACGGGGTCGTGCTGGCGGATCGGCCGCTACCGGCAAACGGCACGCTGGCGGGCGGCGAGGCCAGCGTGGAGAACGCACTCGGCGATGTCGGCACGCGCATCATCATCGACGCCACCGCCTCCGATGAGGTCAGCGCCCGCCACGCGCACTGGCTCTCGCGTGGCATCCACGTGGTGACCGCCAGCAAGCTGGGGCAGGGCACGTCGTTGTCGCGCTGGCACGCGATCCAGGCCGCGCGCGTGGCCGGCGGCACCCACTACGGCGACAGCGCCACCGTCGGCGCGGGATTGCCACTGCTGCGCAGCCTGCGCGCGCTGCAGGCGGGCGGCGACCGCATCCACGCCATCGCCGGGGTGCTTTCCGGCTCGATGGCCTGGCTGTGCAACGCCTATGACGGACACCGGCCGTTCTCCGGGTTCGTGCGGCAGGCGCGCGATGCCGGTTACACCGAGCCCAACCCGCTGGACGACCTCTCCGGCGAGGACGTGCGCCGCAAGCTGCTGATCCTGGCGCGCGCGTCCGGCTTTGCGATCGAAGCGGGGGCGGTGCGGCTGGACTCCCCGGTACCGCCCGCGCTGGCCGCGCTGCCGCCACGCGCGGTCGATGCCGCGCTGCCGCAGCTCGATGACGCGATGCGCGCGCGCTATGCCGACGCGTACAGGCAGCGTGCGCGCCTGCGCTTCGTGGCGCGGATCGGGGACGGTGGCCGCGCCAGTGTCGGGCTGGAAGCGCTGCCCGCGGAGGACGTGCTGGCCGGTGGCACGGGCACCGACAACCGGGTGGCGATCTGGTCGGATCGCTACCGTGCGCAGCCGCTGCTGATCCAGGGGCCGGGAGCGGGGGCGGATGTCACCGCCGCGGCCTTGCTCGATGACGTGCTGCGCATCCAGGCGCTGGCGACGCGGGGCTGATCCTGCTGGCGGTCCGCTTCAGCACTCGATGACGTTAACCGCCAGGCCGCCGCGGCTGGTTTCCTTGTACTTGTCCTGCATGTCGCGGCCGGTGTCGCGCATGGTCTTGATGACCTTGTCCAGGCTCACCTTGTGCTTGCCGTCGCCGCGCATCGCCATTCGCGCGGCATTGATCGCCTTCACCGCGCCCATCGCATTGCGTTCGATGCAGGGGATCTGCACCAGGCCGCCGATCGGGTCGCAGGTCAGGCCGAGGTTGTGCTCCATCCCGATCTCGGCGGCGTTCTCGATCTGCGAGGAGGTGCCGCCAAGGGCCGCGGTCAGGCCGGCGGCGGCCATCGAGCAGGCGACGCCGACTTCGCCCTGGCAGCCGACCTCGGCGCCGGAGATGCTGGCGTTTTCCTTGTACAGGATGCCCACCGCGGCGGCGGTCAGCAGGTAGTCGAACAGGCCCTGCTCGCTGGCGCCCGGGATGAAGCGCTCGTAATAGCGTCCCACCGCGGGGATGATCCCGGCCGCGCCGTTGGTCGGAGCAGTCACCACGCGGCCACCGGCGGCGTTCTCCTCGTTGACGGCCAGCGCGTAGAGGTTGACCCAGTCGAGGACGGTCAGCGGGTCGTGGGTAGCCGCTTCCGGGCGCGAGCACAGCTCGGCGTACAGGGCGGGCGCGCGCCGGCTCACATGCAGCCCGCCGGGCAGGGTGCCCGACTGGCGAATGCCGCGATCTACCCCGCCGCTCATCGCGCGCCAGATCTCGCGCAGGCCCTCGAAGGTGTCCTCGTCGCTGCGCCAGGCGCGCTCGTTCTCCAGCATGATCCGCGCGATCGACAGGCCGGTTTCCGCGCAGCGCGCCAGCAGCGCATCGCCGCTGTGGAACGGATGCGCCAGCGGAGTGGTGTCGGCCACGATGCGGTCTTCCGCGGCTTCGTCCTGGTTGACCACGAAGCCGCCGCCCACCGAGTAGTAGTCTCGGGTGGCGATCACCTCGCCAGTGGCGTCATAGGCGCTGAAGCGCATGCCGTTGGTGTGGAAGGGCAGCTTCTGCCGCTTGTTCATCACCAGGTCCGACTTCTCGTCGAAGCCGATCTCGTGCGCGCCGTGCAGGCGGATGCGCTTCTGCCCGCGGATGCGCTCCAGCGCCGCCGGGATCAGGTCGGGATCGATGCGGTCGGGCCAGTGGCCCTCCAGCCCCATCAGCACCGCCTTGTCGGTGCCGTGGCCGCGGCCGGTCAGGGCCAGCGAGCCGAACACCTCGGCGCGCACGCGGGCGACGTCACCGAGCTTGCCCGCCTCGGCGAGGTGGTGCTCGACGAACCGCGCGGCGGCGCGCATCGGCCCGACGGTGTGCGAGGAGCTCGGCCCGATGCCGATCTTGTAGAGGTCGAAGACGCTGACAGCCATGCGAAGATGAGGTCCTTGCGGATCGCCCCCATTCTACCCGTGATGCCCCGGCTGACCCTCTACATGCGCGACCACTGTCCGCTGTGCGACCAGGCGCTGGAGTTGCTTGCGCAGGCGCGCGTGCCCGATTTCGAGAGCGCGTGGATCGACGAGGACGCGGCGCTGGAGGCACGCTACGGCATCCGGGTGCCGGTGCTGCGCAACGAGGACGACGGGCGCGAGCTGGACTGGCCCTTCAGCGTCGAGGCGCTGCGCCGCTTCGTCGGCTGAAACCGGGTTCAGCGCGGTGGCTGGCCTTTCAGCCGCGCCAGGATCTCGTCGCGTGCCTCGCGCAGCACCGAGTCGCGATCCAGCGAATCGACGATCTCCCGCACCACCCGCTTGGGGCCGCGCTCGCCCCAGCTCTTGCCCTGCGCGTACCAGCGCTCTGCGGAGCTGCCGACGACCAGGGTGGCATACCAGGCCAGCGCCCCCTGCACGCCGGCGGTGGCCACGGTCGAGACGCCGCCAGTGCCCAGCTTCAGCGCCGATGCCACCAAGTGCACGCCCCAGACCGCTCCCATCAGCGCGGCGACCTGGGCCAGGATCACCTTCAGCAGTTCGGTGGCTTCCACCTTGGTCGGATCCATCCCGTACACGCGGCCCAGGTGCATCACCAGCGCGATGTCCAGCGCCGCCGCGGCGAACAGGTCGGCGGCGGGCACCGGGTTGAGCGCCACCGCCACGCCCTTGGCCAGGCAGTAGGCGCGGATGATCCTGGCCGCGGCCTCGCGGCGCAGCAGCACCAGGCGCTCGCTGATCGCGTCGCTGAGATGGCCGGCGGCAAAGGCGGCATTGAGCGCGGCGAACGTCCGGCCCTCTTCCTTCATCAGCGCGAGGATGCGCAGGCGCAGCGCATCGACGTCAGCCGCGCGTGCGCGCTCGACGATCCGCTCGCCGCCGTCGGCATCCAGCTGCAGGACGCGCTCGGGCGCCGGCTGCGCCATTGCCGCCAGCACGTTCTCCGGCCGCACCCGACCGCCGGCATGCTGGCGCAGCCGAGCGAGCAGGGCGTCGCGCTCGGCGGCGGTGTAGCGATCGGCCTTGTTGAGCACCAGCAGCGCCGGCCGCCCGGCGACCGCGACCTGGTGCAGTGCGGCGTGCTCGACCGCGGTCATGTCCGCGTCCACCACGAACAGGATGAGGTCGGCGCGCGCGGCCACCTCGCGGGCGATCTGCTCGCGCTGCTCGCCATCCAGCTCGTCGATGCCGGGGGTGTCGATCAAGACCAGCGGCCCGAGGTCGCCCTGGGCGCTGGCCACGCTGTCCCACGCGTGCCGATGCTGCCGCGTGGTGGTGCCATGCAGGACCCCGGTATCGAACACGTCCTGCCCGGCGAGCGCGTTCAGCAGAGCCGACTTGCCCACGCTGACCCGGCCGAAGGCGGCGATGTGCAGCTGCTGCTGCTCCAGCTTGTCCAGCAGCGCTTCGATTTCCGCGTAATCGGCGCGCAGCGCGTCGCGCACGGCGGGCGGGATGGCGCGGTCCGCCAGCAGCGCGCGCAGGCTGTCGGACGCGCGCGCGAGGTGGTCGCGGCCGGTGGCACGGGCGCGGGTCGCCGCGCTGTCGTCCAGCGGCGGTGGCCGCAGCAGGCCGCGCAACCAGGCCAGCACGCCTTCGATGTCCTTGCGCTGGATCATCGCGCGTGCTTCCCGCCGCGTTCGCCCAGCGCCTCGCGCGCGATCTCCATCACCAGCGCGAGCCGCTCCCGGCTCGGTCGCTGCAGTTCCTGCTCGAACGCGGCCAGGGTGGCCTCGCGGTCGAGCCGGCGCGCCTGTGCCAGGGTCGCGGCCACCGCGCGGCCCAGGCTGTCGAACACCAGGCCGTAGGCGACTGCGTGCACCAGCCCGCCGCCCACGGTCCCGAGGCCGGGGAATGCCTTGAGCGCGTTGCCGGCAATCGCCAGCGTCACCGCGGTGCTGGTGCGCACCAGGCTGCCGGCATTGCCGATGAGCTCGTCGACGTCGACATCGCGCATGCGCAGGCCATGGACCGCGGCCAGCTCGCGCACCATCGCGGTGCCAAGCGCGCCCTGGATGATGAGGTCGGTGCCCGGGGCAACCGCGGCCAGCGCGCCGACCACCGCGCGCCGGGTGTACTTGCGCACGATCGCGGCGGCGTCGCTCGCGCGCAGCTCGCGCTCGCGCGCCTCCAGCTTGC
>JAEWFT010000004.1 GCA_023388715.1 Pseudomonadota bacterium | reverse complement strand
AGCGGGATGCACCGGCTCGCACATGGGAGTCAGCACTTGCCGTACTACCGTGTCGACGAGCGACGAAGTGTCCATAAGCGCCTAACGCCTAAGTTAAGCCGAATTGCAGCGCGTAGCTGGCCACATGGCAAGATTTTTCTGCCATGTGGACGGCGTAGCGATGCAATTTCGGCTTGAACGCATTGTTAGGGCCCATGCTCACGAAAATTTTCTACGTGGGTTAGTTGAAGTGCGGGCCGTTTTCCGTGTTGGGGCCATGTGTATTCCTGTGTGACGACACGGCCACGAAAGATTGCCCGGAAAGACCCGTGGTAAAATGGCAGCTTGCCGATGGATTTGAGTGCTGAGCGTATCAAGTTGTCTGGGTCAGTGACCGGGATGATCTGACGCCATGTGTGCTCGCCGCATGGCCCAACTTGCATTCCGTGGTGGTGCAAATAGATGCAGGCTTCTACCTCCACGATTCGCCCGTTCAAGTGATCTTTCTTGTCGGCGAGTGCTTCCGGAGTGAGTGTGATCACCTGATCGCCGGCCAGGCAGGTTGATGTGCTTGCAAATACGAGCATGCAGATGACGAGAAGCTTGTTCATGGGGCCTAACACCTAAGTTAAGCCGAGCTGCGTAGTGGAGCCAACCACATGGCAAGCTGTACCTGCCATGTGGTTGGCGGAACGAAGCGGCTTCGGCTTGAACGCATTGTTAGGGGCCAGGCTAGTCAACGCACAATCCCCCGACCACGACACCGCCCTCAACGTGATCGTGGCACCCGAACATTGCAGCCGTGTCCACTTGGCAGGTGCCGGTAGCTGCCTGACCGATGGGAACGCCGTCCGGTGCAAAGCAAACCCCGGAGCACTCTGAGTTGGAGCTGCATGCTTTGCCGCCATCCTGTAGCGGCGTGACGCAGGGGGGCGTGCCGAACATGCCCACTTGCTGGATAGCGCCGCCTTTAGCCCGGCATTCTTCAGGATCGATCTTGGCCAATGCCGCCGCACGCGAACGAGCCACCGAACGTTCCATTTGGTGATCACGCAGGGTCTCGCAACCGACGAGTCCGATTGTAAAAACTGCGGCTGCGAAGATCTTCCACATGGCCCCTAACACCTAAGTTAAGCCGAACCGCGCAGTGGAGCCAGCCACATGGCAAGCTTTACCTGCCATGTGGTTGGTGGAACGAAGCGGCTTCGGCTTGAACGCATCGTTAGGCCTCACCTTCTTGCCCAGGTTGCCTCGCTCGCTTGCTCTTTGTTGCGAGGTGGAACGCCATGTAGGTAGCAACCAGCGCGAGCAAAATTGAGACGCATAAGATGGCAGGAAGAAGCCACTCCGGTGCGCCCTCAAATGCCCCTACGATACGAGGCCCAGCCAGAGTCCCGGTCAGTGATCCTACGAGAGCGAAAAGGAAGAATGCTAGTGCCCGGCGAGGTGTCAATTTACGGGGATTAGTCATCGTCTCTCCCGAAGCTGCTTGTGAGGCCTAACACTCAAGTTAAGCCGAATTGCAGCGCGTAGCCGACAACATGGCAAGCTTTATCGGCCATGTTGTTGGCGTAGCGATGCAATTTCGGCTTGAACGCAATGTTAGGCCCCGCGCCCAGACATCAATCGAAGCATGTCGCGTAGCTCTTTGTTGGATTTCCTGGCGCCGGCCTCAAGCTCCTGTTGGCGCTGATTCGCGCCGGGCTCTCGCATGATTCTCTGGTACTCGGCTGGGTCAGACTCCCCTAGGCCGCTCTCATACTCTAGGAGCTCTTGATGTATCCGGCGAAAAGTATCGAAGGCGTTGCTACGTCCGAGCCACCACGCTGCTCCCCAAGTCCCTGCTAGGACAACTACCGCCTTGTGCAAGGGCGGCGAACCCGGAACGATAGATGCCGCCATTGCAGCAATGAACAAGCCGATCATCAGAAGCTTGTAAAGCACAGGATGGTCCAGAAACCCTTGGGGAACGGCCAATTTGAATCCAAGCGAACTTATCGTTGTCCACTCAAACACGCGCATGGCGACAAACGCGAAGGTTGCTGCGAGGACGACAAATAGAATCACGGCCCTTCCTGCTCTGGGGCCTAACACTAAGTAGCTTCCAAGTCCGGAATGTAGCATCACCCGCCCGCATCGTCCCGGTCCCGACTATCAGAAAAACCCCACACGAAATCAATCCTTTATCTCCTTTCTGATTCCGCCCGGCGCGGTAATGATGGAGTCGAATACCCCACGGATGAGGCGGTATGTCATACCGGGCCAAGGATGAGGCGGTATTCGTTGCTGCCAGGGATGGCGGCGTCACGGGTTCAGGCGGTGGTGGGCCTGCTTCTCCAGGCCCACCCCGCCTTCTCGAGCAGATCCGCATCCGCTGCCGAACGAAGCACTACAGCATCCGTACCGAACGCGCCTACGTGGGCTGGGCTCGCCGTTTCATCCTCGCCAACAATCGCCGCCATCCGCGCGAGCTCGGGCTTGCCGAGGTCGAGGCCTTCCTGTCCGCGCTGGCGGTCCGCGACGATGTCGCTGCCAGCACGCAGAACCAGGCGTTGTCGGCGCTGCTGTTCCTCTACAAGGAGGTGCTGGGCGTCGATCTGCCCTGGGTCGGTTCGGTCACGCGTGCCAAGCGGCCGAAGCGTTTGCCGGTGGTAC
>JAEWFT010000032.1 GCA_023388715.1 Pseudomonadota bacterium | reverse complement strand
TGTGCAACACGCCGTCGATGCGGAAGCGCACGCTGAAGCTGCGCTCCTCCGGCTCCAGGTGGATGTCGGAGGCGCGCTGCTCGACCGCCTGCGCCATCAGGTTGCTGACCAGCTCGACGACGGGGGCCTCCTCCGCCATGGCGCGCAGCTGCTGTTCGTCGCCACCGCCGAAGTCGTCGTTGCGGGCATGGTGCGCCAGGCCATCGAGCATGCGCTCGAGGTCCTGCGCGCGGCACAGGCACCAGTGCACCTTGCGACCCGGGAACGCGTGCCGCATGGCGTCGCGCAGCTGCGGCTGAAGCGGGTCGCGGGCGGCGCAGAGCAGGTCGCTGCCCTCCCCCGGCCATACCAGCAATTGCTGGTCGAGCAGCCAGTCGATCCCGTTGGGCGCCTGCAGCGCCACCAGCCTGACCGCGTCCTCGTCCGGTGCCGGCACATCGATCCCCATCACCGGCATGCCCAGCTGGCGCGAAAGCGTCTGCAGCAGGTTGTCCTCGCTGACCGCACCGATCCGCATCAGCACGCTGCCGATCCGGCCGCCCAGCTTCTGCTGGAGCGCCAACCCGCGTTCCAGGTCGGCCGGCCCCAGTACGCCGGCCTCCACCAGCAGCTCGCCCAGCAGGCGGTCGCGCGGTGCCGAAACAAGGCGCGCAGGTTCAGATGACATCCGCAAATCCCTTCTTGAGGCGTCCGAACGCCCACAGCCCGAACAGGTAAACGGCCACCGCCGCGAGCGAATACTGCGCCAACGCACCCCACTGCGGCCACAGCCCCTCGAACACCACCCGCCGGGTCTGTTCGATCGGCACGGTGATGGGGTTCAGCGCCAGCAGCGGCTGGATGCTTGCCGGCATCGCATCGCGCGGATAGAACACTGGTCCCAGGAACATGCTGGCCATGACCACCGGCCCGACCACCTGGGCCAGGTCGCGCAGGTAGACGCCGAGCGCCGCCAGCAGCCAGGCCAGGCCGAGCAACAGCAGCGCGTACGGCAACAGGATCAGCGGCAGCGCCAGCAGGGCGGGCGAGACGCCGGTGCCAAGGAATGCATTGAGCAGGATCAGCACCAGCAGCGCCATCACCGTATGGAACAGGCCGGTCAGCAGCGCCACCCAGCCCAGCGCCTCCAACGGGAAGACGATCTTGGTCACGTAATTGGGCTGGCCCGTCACCAGTGAAGGCGCGCGCTGCACCACCTCGGACAGCAGGCCATGCACCACCATCCCGGCCAGCAGGCGCAGCGCGAACATCCCCATTCCCTCCTGCTCCACCCCCGGCCAGCGGGTGGGAGCCACCACGCCGAACACGAAGGTGAACACGGCCAGCATCAGCAACGGCGTGAGCAGCGACCAGCCGGACCCCAGCAGGGACCCGCGATAACGCCCGCTGATGTCCCGCCATGCAAGGATGCGGATCAACGCCCGATGGCGAAACGGACCCACGAGCTGGTTCCACACGTAAACTGACTCCGGACGGCGACTGGGGAACACGGACGCGCCGCTCCGGGTGTGAGTCTAGCGGTTCCACCGCGACCACCGCGATGTGAAATCGGTGTGACGCCACTTCAGGTTGATATCACAACGCATTCAGATCAAAACAATTGACGAAACCTGAACCTTCGGTTAGCGTCCGCACTGCAACTTGGTCAACCAGGGAAAGCAGGGGTAGGGGCAGTTGTCCGCGGACGATTGCTTTACGCGTAGAGAAACCAAGTCTCGAAGCCAGCCCTGGGAGATCCCGGGTGCCGGAGGCCCAGCCTCCTGGTACCAGGCATGGGCCGTGCAACCGGAGACAAGTTGCTTATCCGTTTTACAACTGACAGGAGTTAGTTAGACATGTCTAGCATGAAGAAGAACGCCCTCGCCGTCGCCCTCGTGGCCGGTCTGGGCCTGGCCGGCGCTGCCGCGGCCTACAACTACGGCACGCTGAAGGATCCGGCGAACTGCGGCTATACGGACTGCACTGCGCCGTATTCGGAGCAGACCGCCAACTCGGACCTGCTGACTGCCGAGCCGGTGGCCTTCCAGAACCTGTTCGCGCCGAACTACTCGTACACGATGCGCGAGCAGCTGGTGTGGGACATCAATCCGCCCGACAACGCGGTCAACTTCACCAACGGTTTCACCGCGCGCATGACCCTGCGTGACGGCGCCCTGTTCGATACCTCCTACACCCCCAGCGTCTTCAACACCAACTGCACCGCCGGCACCGATGGCATCCCCGGTACCGCCGACGACGTGCCGGCAGCGGCCCGCACCACCGAGGACATCTACCTCGACCCGGCGCTGGCCTGCACCTGGAACGTCGCCTTCGACAACTACTACGACGGCGGCGCCACCATCTCCATCCGCGTGACTCCCAAGCAGGGCATCACCAACCCGCAGAACCCGTCGTCCGGCATGATGCTGCGCTACGACAATGCACGCGTGACCAGCCTGAACGAGCTGGCAGCAGGTGCCGCCCGCACCGGCAGTTCGCGCGGCTACATCGTGCACGGCGACTTCTGGCTGGTGAACCCCACCAACGATGCGCCGTTCACCGGCTCCCTGATCCGTCGTGAAGTGTTGGAGAAGGTGTCCGGCGTGGCCGCGTGCGCCAGCTCCGAAGGTGCCGACGTCGACAAGTACATCGACGTTGCCGACAACTGGCTGGAGAACCAGCTGCCGAAGACCCGCTTCAGCTTCGATGGCAAGCTGGGCTCGGCGGAAGACGCCGTGGGCGGTACCAATCCGTTTGATGCCGAGAGCCAGGATTCGCAGGTGATCAACCTCGGCCAGGTCACCCTTGGCACCAACGACACGTTCGGCGGTGGCTTCAGCTTTGCCGCGGGCGACGCGTTCCGCACCACCCTGACCGGTGACACCGGCGGCTGGGCGGCGTTCGACAACGATCCGGCTGGCCCGGACTCCGCGTTCAACGACGACCTGTGGCTGGTCAATGGCACCTGCGTCCAGGGCGTGCCGGTCGCGCGCGGCGAAGTGATCGGCAACACCGTCCGCTTCGACTACACCGGCGCCACCGTCGGTGCGGCGTTCCCGGGGACCATCGGCGTTGAAGGCGCCAGCGTCTCGATGACGGTGTGCGGCTTCGTCAACACCGACACGGTGATCAACGACCAGAACATCTCGGTCGCCACCACCTTCACCCGCGCCAATGTGTTCGGCGGCAGCCAGACGTTCGCCGGCGAGCAGTGCAACCTGCTGCCGCTGCGCTACAACGGCTCGACGATGGAGATCTTCACCATCAACCCGGGTAGCAACACCACCCAGCGCAGCTTCATCCGCCTGACCAACCGCAGCTCGACCGACGGTTACGTCTCGCTGGAAGGCTACGACAACAACGGCAGCAAGGGTGATTCGCAGGTGCGCGTGTGGGTGCCGGCTGGTGCCTCGGTGCAGCTGGATGCTTCTGAGCTGGAGCAGGGCAGTGCCGCTGCGATCGGCGCATGGGGTACCGGCGTTGGCAAGTGGCGTGCGGTCGTGACCGCCGAGTTCCCGGGCCTGGTCGCTTCCAGCCTGACGAACAGCGCCAATGCCCGCGTGCTGACCAACATCACCGACAGCGACACCCGCGGTGAGCAGTACCTGCGTGACTACGAGGAAGGCCACTTCGCGAACATGCCGGGCGAGCGCCCGTCGGACTTCGCGCAGGAGACCACCCCGGACTTCCGCGGCAATGGCTTCTCGGATGAAGAGCCGGGCGGCCCGAATGGTTCCGACGGCCCCGCCGGCGGCACCTCCGAGGCTCCGGGCAACCCGGGTCTGTAATACGCTCCACTGCAAGACGCTGTAACCACGGGCGGCCTACGGGCCGCCCGTTTTTTTTGGGTCGCGGCCCGCGGGTACAATGCCCGCCACCCTCTCCCTCGGCTGCCCGATGTCCGCCGCTCCCCTTGCAACTCCCGCGCCGGCCATCGTGGTGGAAGGCGTCAGCAAGACCTTCCGCACCTGGGCGTCACCGGCGCAGCGGCTGATCGCCCCTGCCCTGCACCGCTCCGGCAGCGCGGTCGCCCGCGGCATGCCGCGCCTGTCCGGGCGCCTGCACGAGGCCGCCCACCGCCGCCTGCACGTGCACGATGCGCTGCAGGACATCAGCTTCGAGCTGCAACGCGGGGAGGCGCTGGGCATCATCGGCCTCAACGGCAGCGGCAAGAGCACGCTGTTGCAGATCATCGCGGGCGTGCTGCCGCCCACCTCCGGGACGGTGCGCACCAACGGCCGCATCGCGGCGCTTCTGGAGCTTGGCTCCGGGTTCAACCCGGAACTGAGCGGGCGCGAGAACATCCATATCAACGCCACCATCCTCGGCCTGTCGGCGGGGCGGATCGAAGCGGTGCTGCAGGACATCATCGACTTCGCCGACATCGGCGATTACATCGACCAGCCGGTCAAGACCTACAGCTCGGGCATGGCGCTGCGGCTTGCGTTCTCGGTGCAGGTGCACATCGATCCGGACATCCTGATCGTGGACGAGGCACTGGCAGTGGGCGACGCCGCCTTCCAGGCCAAGGCGATGACCCGCATCCAGCAGATCCTGGCCAACGGCACCACCTTGCTGTTCGTCGGCCACGACCTCAACGCGCTGCGTGCGTTTTGCCAGCGCGCGATCCTGCTGGAACAGGGACGCATGGCGATGCAGGGCAGCCCCGAGGAGGTGATCGAGGAATATCTCTTCCGCGTGCACGCGAAGTCGGTGCGCGAGGGCCAGTCAAAGCCGATCCGCATCCGCCAGGGCTTCCGCAGCGAGGATGGCGGCGTGCTCGACCTGCGCCTGCGCGATGGCGCGCAGCACGTGGCCCTGAAGTACGACGATGTGCTGCAGGTGACGGTCGAGTTGCAGCTGGACGCCAACCTGACCGATGCCGCCTGCATCCTGGACATCCTCGACGAGCGCGGCGTCCCGCTCAGCGGTCGCCGCATCCGCCTTCCCGACCGCGCGTCCGACCAGGTGCGGATGCGCGTCGATGTCGCCTTCCGCGTGCAGCTGGCGCACGGGATCTACCGCCTGCGGGCGCGGCTGGTGCAAGCGCCGCAGCTGCACCAGCACCACCGGCGCGTGCTGTGCCGCTACGAGTCAGAACTGTCGTTCGAAGTCACCGAAAATTCGATCGAGCGCTTCAGCGGGTTGTTCCCGTTGCCCGCCGAGATCAGCATCCAGACGCTGGACGAAGAACGTGGCGCCTCCAGCTGAGCCGCTGGTCGGCTTCCTGATAGGCGGGGCGCAGAAGGCCGGCACCTCCGCATTGGCGCAGTACCTGGGACGGCACCCAGCCATCCGCTTGCCCCGCGACAAGGAAGCGCACGTCTTCGACGCCCCGGCGACGGACTGGTCCGGCGCCGCGGTGAACGCGCGCTACGCCACGTGTTTCGAAGAAGCCACCGATGGCGATGGCGTGCTGTACGGCGACGCCACCCCGTTCTACCTGTTCCATCGACCGTGCGTCGAACGGATCGCCGTCTACAACCCGAAGATGCGCTGGATCGTGCTGCTGCGTGATCCTGCGGACCGCGCACTCTCGCACTATCGAATGGAGCGCGCCCGCGGTCGCGAGCGGTTGCCGCTGTGGCTGGCCCTGCTGCTTGAACCGCTGCGCATCCGCGGCGAACGCGACCCGCTCGCACCCGGGTCGCGGCTGCGCCGCTACAGCTACCGCGCACGCGGCGACTACGCGCGCCAGCTGGACGCGCTCTACGCGCACTTCTCGCGCGAGCAAGTGCTGCTGCTGCGGAGCGAAGACCTACGCACCGAGCCGGCCCGCTGCATGGCGCAGGTGCACCGGTTCCTGGGGATTGCGCCCTTCGCGCCTGAGGAGGGCACGTATTCCCCGGTGTTCGTGGGTGGCTACCCGCCGCCCAGTCCCGTCACCCGACTCCTGCTGCGATGGTGGACGGCCCCGCAGCGCCGTGCGCTACGTGAGCGCCACGGCATCCACTTCGACTGATCAACCCAGCGCCTGCGCCAGGTCCGCGCGCAGGTCGGCGAGGTCTTCCACGCCCACGCTCAGCCGTACCAGCTCGTCACCGATGCCCAGCTCCGCGCGGCGCGCGGGCGGGATCGAGGCATGGGTCATCACCGCCGGGTGGTTGACCAGCGATTCCACGCCGCCCAGCGATTCGGCGAGGGTGAACAGCTGCAGGCGTTCGCAGAAGCGCTTGGCCGCATCGAAGCCGCCCTCCAGGCGGATCGAGAGCATCCCGCCGAAGCCGTCCATCTGCCGCTTGGCCAGCGCATGGTGCGGATGCGAGGGCAGGCCCGGGTAGACCACCTCGGCCACGGCGGCCTGTTGCTGCAGCCACTGCGCCAGCGCCATTGCGTTGTCGCAATGTGCGCGCATCCGCAGGTGCAGCGTCTTCAGGCCGCGCAGCGCCAGGAAGCTGTCGAACGGCCCCTGCACCGCGCCGATCGAGTTCTGCAGGAACGCCAGCTGTTCGGCCAGTTCGGGGTTGTCGCCCACCACCAGCAGGCCACCCACGATGTCGGAATGGCCGTTGATGAACTTGGTCGCCGAGTGCATCACGATGTCGGCGCCGTGCTCGAGCGGACGCTGCAGCAACGGCGAGGCGAAGGTGTTGTCGACCGCGACCAGCAGGCCGTGGCGCTTTGCAATGGCGGCGATCGCGGCGATGTCGACGATCTTCAGCAGCGGGTTGGTCGGGGTCTCGATCCAGACAAGCTTCGTCTTCGGGGTGATCGCGGCCTCGAACTTCGCGGGATCCGTCAGGTCGACCCAGCTGAAGTCCAGCCCCGCGCTGCGCCGGCGCACCCGCTCGAACAGGCGGAAGCTCCCGCCATAGACATCGTCCATCGCGATGACGTGGTCGCCACTGTCCAGCAGTTCCAGCAGGGTCGAGGTCGCGGCCAGACCGGAGGCGAACGCAAAGCCGCGGCTGCCGCGCTCCAGCGTCGCCACGCCGCGCTCGTAGGCGAAGCGGGTCGGGTTGTGGGTGCGCGAATATTCGAAGCCCTGGTGCACGCCGGGCGAGGACTGCGCGTAGGTGCTGGTGGCATAGATCGGCGGCATCACCGCGCCGGTCGTGGGATCCGGCGACTGCCCGCCGTGGATGGCCAGGGTGCCGAGGCCGAGGTCGTGCTTGTCATTCATCACGAATATCCGTTTTCAGGTTGTTCGGTACGCTCGCCACGCCTTGCGCGAAGCCGGCCCGGCGGTGGCGCGGGCCATGCAACGAGCGAGGAGACTCTCGCAGGCAGCGAGGGCGCCGGGGGCATGTCAAGTCGCTCCCCGATACTCGCTTGGTTGACATGCCCCCGACACCCTCCCCGCCCCGGGGTTCACTGAACCCTGCGGCGCAGGAAGTTGAGCAGGTCGATGCGAGTGATCAGGCCGAGGAACTTCTCGCCGTCCATCACGATGGCGACGTGGCCGCGGTCGAACACCGGCAACAGCGCCTCGATCGGCGCGCCCACCGGCACCTTGTCGAGCTTGCTCACCATCGCGGTCGCGACCGGGTCGCGGAAGCGGGCCTCGTCGCCATAGACGTGCAGCAGCATGTCGGACTCGTCGACGATGCCGACGATGCGATCGCCTTCCATCACCGGCAGCTGGCTGACGTCGTACAGCTTCATGCGCTGCCAGGCGGTGATCAGCAGGTCGCTCGGCGCCACCACCACGGTGTCGCGCGCCGCGAACGGCCGCAGGATCAAGTCGCGCAGGTCGCCATGCTGCTCGCGCGCGAGGAAGCCGTTGTCCAGCATCCAGTAGTCGTTGTACATCTTCGACAGGTACTTGTTGCCCGTGTCGCAGACGAACGTGAGCACGGTCTTGGGCTCGGTCTGCGCACGGCAATACCTGAGCGCCGCGGCCAGCAACGTGCCGGTGGAGGAACCGCCCAGCACGCCCTCCTTCTCCAGCAGCTCGCGCGCGGTCAGGAAGCTTTCCTTGTCGCTGATCGCGTAGGCCTGGCGGACGCGGGTGAAGTCGGAGATCGCGGGCAGGAAATCCTCGCCGATGCCCTCGACCATCCAGCTTCCGGAGTTCTCGCTCAGGGTGCCGCGGTTGATGTATTCCTCGAGGATGGAGCCCACCGGATCGGCCAGCACCAGCTCGGTGTGCGGCGAGGCGTTGGCGAGGAAGCGCGACAGCCCGGTCATCGTGCCCGAGCTGCCGCAGCCGAACACGATCGCGTCCAGCTTGCCGCCCAGCTGCGCCAGCAACTCGGGGCCAGTGCCGGTCTCGTGCGCGGCCGGGTTGTCGGGATTACCGAACTGGTTGATGAAATAGGCGCCCGGCGTCTCGCGCGCGATGCGCTCCGCCATGTCCTGGTAATAGTCCGGATGTCCCTTGGCCACGTCCGAGCGGGTCAGCACGACCTCGGCGCCCATCGCCTTCAGGTTGAAGATCTTCTCCCGGCTCATCTTGTCCGGCACGACGAGGACCAGCTTGTAGCCCTTCTGCTGGGCCACCAGCGCAAGGCCGATGCCGGTATTGCCGGCGGTGCCCTCGACCAGGGTGTCGCCGGGGCGGATGTCGCCGCGCGCCTCGGCCGCCTCGATCATCTTCAGGCCGATGCGGTCCTTGATCGAGCCGCCCGGGTTCTGGCTTTCCAGCTTGAGGTAGAGCGTGCAGGGGCCGGTATCGAGCCGGCGGGCGCGCACGATGGGCGTATCACCGATGAGGTCGAGGACGGAATCGTGGATCGCCATGGAATCGCGCTTGCAGCTGATGACGGGCGATTCTACCAGCGCCCGCGCGACCGTCCCCGTGCCCGCGGGCGAAGGCGGCCGTGCAAGGCCGTCCCGCCCGCTGCGTCCGACGCTTGCCGGCTAGTGGGTGCTCTCGTACATCCGCAACAGCCGCTGCTTGGCCGCCAGCTTCTCGCGCTTCATCATGCCGAGCGTGTTGTCGTCGATCGGCAGCACGCCGAGCTCGGCGTCCAGCACCTGCTTGTCCAGCTCCCGGTGCCGGTAATAGAGCTGCCTGAACTCGGGGTCATTCTTCATCCGCGCTTCGATGTCTGCCTGCGGCTGTCCCTCGAACATGGAAACCTCCTGCTTCAACGAGTGCGCGTGGTGGCGGGGGCCGCCGCGCGCGGTGGGGGCAGGCCATGCCTGCCAGATGCCACGGCCGGCCCCTGCCGACCGCGGAAAAGGGTTTTCCGGACGCCAGAAACACGAACGCCCCGGCTGCGCAGCGCGGGGCGTAGGCGAAATCGGCGGGAACCCGGGTCCTGTGCATCGCACCCGGTCCGGCCTCCGCGATCCTGGCTTGCGGCGGCGTCCCCCGGGTTGTGGTGCAGCACAGGCATATGGCCGTCTCCGGCCAGTTCGGTCGAGGGATTTCGACCTCCCTGGACAACCGACACTACGCCTGGCGCCCGCGTCCCGCAAGTGCTCCGGTGTCC
This sequence comes from Pseudomonadota bacterium, assembly GCA_023388715.1. Lineage (GTDB taxonomy): Bacteria > Pseudomonadota > Gammaproteobacteria > Xanthomonadales > Xanthomonadaceae > Thermomonas. The sequence goes on along the minus strand of JAEWFT010000032.1, from coordinate 25,481 downwards.
GCTGCGACAAGCGGCGCGGGAGGCGTCAATCCTAAGTTAAGCGCTTGTTTCTAAACGGTTATTTGGAAACCAGGATTTCGACCCGGCGGTTCTTCGCGCGGCCGGCGGCGGTGGTGTTGTCCGCCACCGGGCGGGTTTCGCCTAGCCCCTGCGCGGTGATCCGCCCGCGCTCGACGCCGGCGGCGGCCAGGCTGGCGCGGACCTGCTGGGCGCGCCGCTCCGACAGCGCCAGGTTGGCGGCGTCCTCGCCCTGGCTGTCGGTATGCCCCAGCACCTGTACCGCGCCGCCAGGCAGCGCGGCCAGGTACAGCCCCAGCGCCTTGATGCTGGCGGCGGCGGCAGGCGTCAGGCTGGCCTGGCCGGAGGCAAAGGCCTCCCCCGCCAGGATGAACAGCTCACCTTGCGCGGTCTGCCGCACCGACGGCAGCTTGGCGCCGGCCACCAGCTCCGCTTCCTGGCGGGCCAGGTCGGCTTCCTTGCGGCGGGCCGCGGCCACGCGTTCGTCCTGCTGCAGCTGCGCACCGTCCAGCGCCGCCTCCGCCTGCTCGGCCTGCGCGCGCAAGCGGGCAGCTTCCTCCGCGCGGACCTGCGCCTCCAGCCGCAGGCGCTCGGCCTCGGCGCGGGCGTGCTCGGCGTCCCGGCGGCTGGCCTCCACCAGCAACTCCGAGTGCACCCGGTCGAGCCGGTCGATCTCGCGGCGCGCCGCTTCGATCCGCGCGGCCTGCTCGGCGATCGCCACCCGCCGCTCGGCGCGGGTCATGGCGGCGGCAAGGTCGCGGCGGCTGACGCTGTCCAGCGCAAGCAACGCCTGCCGCGCCTGCGAACGCTCGTATTGGGCGAACGGGTTCAGCCGGGTGTCCGACTCCAGCGCCAGCAGGCGTTGCGCCGCGGGCGTGGTGTCCACCGGGATCTCCAGCGGGTTGGCCGGGCCTGGCGCGTCGTCCAGCTGGAGCCGCGCGCGCAATTGCGCAAGGTCCGCCTGCCGCTGCCGGTACTCGGCGCGCAGCTGGGTGGTGCCGCTCTGCACGCGTGCAAGATCCGCCGCCGCGCTGGCCGCCAGGGCGGCCTCGCGCGCCTCCGGATCACGGCCCCGGGACATGGCGGCCTGCGCCTGCTGCAAGGCGCGACGGGCATCCTCCAGCAGCTCCGGCGCGTACTGGTCGGCATCCGCCCGCTCGGCGGCGGCCAGCGCGCGCTGCGCGAGGTCCAGTTCCGCGGTGGGCGGCGGCAGGCTGGCGCAACCGGCGAGCAGCATTGCCAGCGCCAACGAAGGCGCATGGAGGGCGGTGGGGAAGTGTGCGAAGCTTTTGCGCATGAGGCGGCCGCGGCATTGGGGGATGTCCACGGCCATTGTGGTAAGCGAGCGGCGGCAGCGCAACGCCAGGGGAACGTGAATGGATATCGAGCACTACCTGAGGTTGATGACCGAGAAGCAGGCATCGGACCTGTTCCTGAGCGCGGGCGCTCCGGTCACCATCAAGATCGAGGGCACGCTGCTGGCGGTGGACGAGACGCCGCTGCCCGCGGGGAAGGCCAAGGACGTGGCCTACACCCTGATGAGCCCGGCGCAGATCGCCGAGTTCGAGCGCGACCTGGAGATGAACATGGCGCTCGCGCTGCCGAACGCCGGCCGCTTCCGCGTCAACGTGTTCCAGCAGCGCGGCGAGGTCGGGCTGGTGATCCGCGCGATCCGCAGCGACATCCCGAGCATCGAGGAGTTGCAGCTGCCGCAGGTGCTCAAGGACATCATCATGGCGCCGCGCGGGCTGGTTCTGATCGCGGGTTCCACCGGCGCCGGCAAGTCGACCACGCTGGCCTCGATGATCGACCACCGCAACAACACCACCTCTGGCCACATCCTCACCATCGAGGATCCGATCGAATACCTGCACCGGCACAAGCGCTCGATCGTCAACCAGCGCGAGGTCGGGCTGGACACCCACAGTTTCCACGCCGCGTTGAAGAACGCGATGCGCGAAGCACCCGACGTGATCCTGATCGGCGAGATCCGCGACTCGGACACGATGGAGGCGGCGATCGCGTTCGCCGAGACCGGCCACATCTGCCTGGCCACCCTGCACTCCAACAACGCCGACCAGACCATCGAGCGCATCCTCAACTTCTTCCCCGAGGGCGCGCACAAGAACGTGCTCATGAACCTGGCGCTGAACCTGAAGGCGGTGATCAGCCAGCGGCTGGTGGTCGATGTCGACGGCCGGCGCATGCCGGCGACCGAAGTCCTCATCAATACCCCGATGATCCGCGACCTGCTGCGCCGCGGCCAGGTCCACGAGATCAAGACCGCGATGGAGGAGTCGCTGCAGGACGGCATGCAGAGTTTCGACCAGTGCCTGTTCCGCCTCTACAAGCAGGGCAAGATCGACATGGAGGAGGCGCTCCGGGCCGCCGATTCGCGCGATGGCCTGGCCCTGAAGTTCCGGCTGTCGGAAGGCACCAGCGGCGAGCACGACCCCTACGCGGACGTGTTCGCCACCCACTAGCGGCCGCGGTCAGGCGTGCGCGGGTGCGTCCGGCTGCTGTTCCGGGCGCGCCGCGTCGAACGCGGGCAACGCAAGGCACGCCTGCTCGATCCGCACCAGGGTGGGATACGCCCCCATGTCCACGCTGAACCTGCGCGCGTTGTAGAGCTGCGGGACGAGGCAGCAATCGGCGATGGTGGGCGCGTTGCCCTCGCAGAACTCGCCGGTGGACGGGTGGCCGGCCACCAGCGCCTCCATCGCGGCCAGCCCGGTTTCGATCCAGTGCCGCACCCAGCCCTCGCGCTCCGGCTGCGGCACGTTCCACTCCTGCTCGAAGTACTGCAGCACGCGCAGGTTGTTGAGCGGATGGATGTCGCAGGCGATGAGCTGCCCCAGTGCCCGCACGCGCTGGCGCGCCCGCGCGGTGGCCGGCAGCAGCGGGCGCTCGGGCCAGACCTCGTCGAGGTACTCCAGGATGGCCAGCGACTGGGTCAGCTTGCGGTGGCCATGCGCCAGCGTCGGCACCAGTTCCTGCGGATTGAGCGCGCGGTACTCGGGCGAGTGCTGCTGCCCACCGTCGCGCACGAGGTGGACCGGCACGATCTCGTGCGCCAGGCGCTTCAGGTTGAGCCCGATGCGCACCCGGTAGGCGGCGCTGGAGCGCCAGTAGGAGTACAGCCGCAGCGGCTCGACCATTTCTCATCCCCCCGATGACGCGCCTACTCTAGGACGTGTGGCGGCGGCCGGGTGCGCCGCTCGCCACGCCAACCCGACCGTTGGCGCCTGTCGCCGCGATCAGGGCGCCGGCTGGCGCTCGATCCGCTGCTCGATCGCGCCGAAGATGCTGTTGCCGTCGGCGTCCAGCATCTCGATGCGCACGCTGTCGCCGAACGCCATGAACGGCGTCGACGGCTTGCCATCGCGCAAGGTCTCGACGGTGCGCTGCTCGGCGAAGCAGGAGGCGCCGAGCGAGGTGTCCTCGTTGGCCACCGTGCCGGAGCCGACGATGGTGCCGGCCGACAGCGGCCGCGTCCTGGCCGCGTGCGCGACCAGCTGGGCGAAATCGAACTGCATGTCCACGCCCGCTTCGGGCGCGCCGAACCACTGGCCGTTGACGTGCGTGAGCAGCGGCAGGTGCAGCTTGTTGCCGCGCCACGCATCGCCCAGCTCGTCCGGGGTCACGAACACCGGGCTGAGCGCGCTGCGCGGCTTGCTCTGCAGGAAGCCGAATCCCTTCGCCAGCTCGCCCGGGATGAGGTTGCGCAGGGAGACGTCGTTGACCAGCCCGACCAGCTGGATGTGCGCAGCCGCCTGTTCCGGGGTGACCGCCATCGGGACGTCGTCGGTGACGATCACGATCTCGGCTTCGAGGTCGATGCCATGGTCCTCGCTGACCACCCGCACCGGGTCGCGCGGTCCGAGAAACCCGGCGCTCACCGCCTGGTACATCAGCGGATCGACGTAGAAGCTCTCCGGCACCTCGGCGCCACGCGCGCGTCGCACGCGCTCCACGTGCGGCAGGTAGGCACTGCCATCGACGAATTCGTAGGCGCGCGGCAGCGGCGCCGCCAGCGCCTGCATCTCGAGGTCGAACACCCCGTCGGCATCGCCGGCATTGAGCGCGTCCGACAGCGCGTTGAGGCGCGGCGCGACATTGCCCCAGTCCTCCAGCGCGCGCTGCAGGGTCGGCGCGATGCCGGTGGCGCGCACCGCGCGGGTCAGGTCGCGCGAGACCACGACCAGGGTGCCGTCGCGCCCGCCTTCCTTGAGAGAACCCAGTTTCATCCTGACCTCGCGCCGCTGCATGGGAACTGCGCATTGTAAGCGGCGATCACGCGCGCGCGCGCCGGCATGCGCGGGCGCGTCAGTCGCCGGCGTCGTCGCCCAGGAAACCTTGCGCGCGGTAAGTCAGCACGAGGGTGTCGCGATGCCCGCCTGCCTCGTCCAGCGGCTGGAGCGGCGTGGACTCGTGGATGATCCGCGCATCCTCCAGCAGCATCATCGACCACGGCTCGTCGAGGGTGAAGCGCAGGCCATGCGGGCCGTCGATCTCGAAGATGCGCGTCTCCCCGCCCTTGATCGCATGCCGGCCCACCAGCAGCACCGCGACGAAATCCACGCCATCGCGATGGGCGCCCTCCGGGGTCGGCCGGCCGAGGCCGTCGCTGGTGTCGATCCGGAACTGGTGCGCCTCGATGTGCCAGCGCGGCGCCGGCATCCGCCGCGAACAGGCCGCGGCGATCCCGAGCAGCAGCGGCGCCCACGCCGGATCGGCGATGGTCCACGGCGCGATCGGCTCGAACCAGCGATCCATCCCGCCATGCAGGGCGTTGTAGTCCACCGGCTGCCAGTGCCGCCGGTGCGGCACCTGCCGCAGCGCGCCGGCCTCCGCCACGAAGCAGGAATGCCGGCGCCTGCGGTAGCGGCCTCCGTCCTTGAGGTAGTCGTCGCGGGCCAGGTCCTCCCAGCCCGGGCGCCAGGCATCAAACGCGCCCGGCGCGACCCCGGCCAGCTTCGCGACCGCGTCGGCGCGCAGGATCGCGTAGCCGGTGGACGCCAGCGCGGCGTCCAGGTCTGCAAGGGCAACGGTGGGGGCGGAGAAGCGAGTGGCCATCGACGGGACCTTCAACCGGCCGGAACGCAACGCGGGCGCCTGCGGCAACGAAAAACCCGCCTCGCGGCGGGTCTTCGTGGAAATGGCAGCCCCGGATGGATTCGAACCACCGAATGCCTGAGTCAGAGTCAGGTGCCTTACCGCTTGGCGACGGGGCTATGCTGCGGATTGTAGCGCCGGCGGTGGGCACCGGCGCAAGAAGCGCATTAACGCTTGGAGAACTGGGTGGCGCGGCGTGCCTTGTGCAGGCCGACCTTCTTGCGCTCGACCTCGCGCGCGTCGCGGGTCATGAACCCGGCCTTGCGCAGCTCGCCCTTCAGCGTCTCGTCGTACTCGACCAGCGCGCGGGCGATGCCCAGGCGGATCGCGCCGGCCTGGCCGGTGGTGCCGCCGCCGGTGGTGGTGACCACGATGTCGAAGCTCTCGGTGTTCTTGGTCAGCTCGAGCGGCTGGCGCACGATCATGCGCGCGGTCTCGCGGCCGAAGAACTCGTCCAGCGGACGGTCGTTGACGGTGATCTTGCCGCTGCCCTTGCGCAGGAACACGCGGGCGGTGGAGGACTTGCGACGGCCGGTGCCGTAATTCTGGGAGATGGCCATGACTTAGATATCCAGGACTTGCGGCTGCTGGGCGGCGTGCGGATGCTCGGCGCCGGCGTAGACCTTGAGCTTGCGATACATCGCGCGACCCAGCGGACCCTTGGGCAGCATGCCCTTGACCGCGATCTCGATCACGCGCTCGGGGTGACGCTGCAGCGCCTGGCCCAGCGATTCCGTCTTCAGGTTGCCGATGTAGCCGGTGAACCGGTGGTACATCTTGTCCTGCAGCTTGTTGCCGGTCACCGCGATCTTGTCGGCGTTGATCACGACGAGGTAATCGCCGGTGTCGACGTGCGGGGTGAAAACGGGCTTGTGCTTGCCGCGCAGGCGGTAGGCCAGTGCTGCGGCCAGACGACCCAGGGTCTTGCCCTCGGCGTCGACGACGTACCAGTCGCGCTGGACGGTCTCGTTCTTGGCGATGAAAGTCTTCATGACGAACTCTTGTGGGGTACCTGGTCGGGCTGGTTGCGCCGCCGTTGCGGCCGCGGAACGTCGCCTCGCGTTTGTCTTTTCCGCCGGCCTGCAGGCAGATCCGGGCGCGAAAGAAGCGGAATCATAGCGGGGATGCGGGCCACGCGCAAGCCGCGCCCATAGCGGGAGCACGGATCCTACAATGGCCGGATGAATGCCCCGCGCCCGCTCGGCCCGCTCGACCGCGTCCTGGACGCCGCCCAGAACGCCCTGTCCACCGTGGCCGGCAGCCCGCGCGCGGAACGTGCCAACCCGGGCCTGGGCGAGCCGGACGTGGTGCTGGAGGGCGACGAGCGCCGCCATGCCGCCGGCCTGATGCGGATCAACCACGTCGGCGAGGTCTGCGCGCAGGCCCTCTACATCGGGCAGGCCGCGGTCGCGCGCGATCCCGCCACCCGCGCCCACCTGCTGGAGGCGGCGCAGGAGGAAACCGACCACCTGGCCTGGTGCACGGACCGCCTGCGCGAGCTGGACAGCCGCCCCAGCCTGTTCAACCCGCTGTGGTACGCCGGCAGCTTTGCGATCGGCGCGGCCGCCGGCCTGCGCGGCGACGGCTGGAACCTCGGCTTCGTGGTCGAGACCGAGCGCCAGGTCGAGGCGCACCTCGCCGAACACCTGGAATCGCTGCCGGCCGCCGACCAGCGCAGCCGCGCGATCCTGCAGCTGATGAAGGACGACGAGGCGCGCCACGCGGACGCCGCCCAGGCCGCCGGCGCCCGCGCCCTGCCGCCGCCGGTGAAGGCGGCGATGCGCGCGGCCTCGCGCATGATGAAGGCGGTGGCCTACCGGATGTGATGCCGCTGCCCGGTACAGCGCGCGCGCAGGCGCTAGTGTCGTGCACCACTTGGCTCACCGGAGACGCGCAACGAAAAGCGGGGTCTCCCGGGACCAGCCGGGAAAGGGTCAATCGACCAGGTTGCGCCCCTGGTAGAGCTCCTCGATCTCGCGCTTGAGCCGCGCCTCGATCTTCATCCGTTCCTTGAACGAGAGGTTGCGCGACTTCTCCTCGAACAGGTAGTTGTCGAGGTCGAATTCCTTCAGGTGCATCTTCGTGTGGAAGATGTTCTCCTGGTAGACGTTGACGTCCAGCATCTCGTAGCGCGCCTTGACGTTCTTCGCCAGGTAGTCCTGGATCGAATTGATCTTGTGGTCGATGTAGTGCTTCTTGCCTTTCACGTCGCGGGTGAAGCCGCGCACGCGGTAGTCCATCACCACGATGTCCGATTCCAGCGACTCGATCAGGTAGTTCAGCGCCTTCAGCGGCGAGATCACCCCGCAGGTGGAGACGTCGATGTCGGCGCGGAAGGTGGCGATGCCGTTGTCCGGGTGGGTCTCCGGATAGGTGTGCACGGTGATGTGCGACTTGTCGAGGTGGGCGACCACCGCCTCGGAGATGACGCCCTTGGCATCCGCCTTGTCGACCACCGGCTGCTCGGAGATCAGGATCGTCACCGAGGCGCCCTGCGGATCGTAGTCCTGGCGCGCGATGTTGAGGATGTTGGCGCCGATGATCTCCGCCACGTCGGTGAGGATCTGGGTCAGGCGGTCGGCGTTGTATTCCTCGTCGATGTACTCGATGTAGCGCCTGCGCTCGTCCTCCGACGCCGCATAGCAGACGTCGTAGATGTTGAAGCTGAGCGACTTGGTGAGGTTGTTGAAGCCTTGCAGCTTCAGGCGCGGCAGCGGTTTGACCACGGCAGGAACATCCAACGAAACGGGACAGGCCGGCGATTATGCGGCATAGCCCGTCGTGGCGCGTGCACGTTTGCCCCGGGCCGCCGGTTGGGCCTAAGCTGCGGAACGACCACTTCGTCGAGTCCCCCGTCCCAGATGAATCCCGTGATGCCGCGCGCTTCCAACCCCCTGGCAGCCGATCCCGCCACCATCGAGCGCTTCATCGCGCATTGCCACCGCCGCAAGTACCCGGCGCGGACCGACGTCTTCCGTCCCGGCGACCCGGCCGGCACCATGTACTACATCATCTCCGGCTCGGTCAGCATCGTCGCGCTGGAGGACGAGGACCGCGAGCTGGTGCTGGGCTACGTGGGCGCCGGTGACTTCGTCGGCGAGATGGGCCTGTTCGTCGAAGCCGAGCACCGCGGCGTGTGCCTGCGCACGCGCACCGCCTGTGAACTGGCCGAGATCAGCTACGAGCGTCTGCAGGGGCTGCTGGCGCAGCAGGCGAACGACAGCACGCGCCTGCTCTACACGATCGGCGCGCAGATCAGCCAGCGCCTGCTGGACACCAGCCGCAAGGCCGGCCGGCTGGCCTTCCTCGACGTCAGCGACCGCATCTACCGCACCCTGTTCGACCTCGCGCGGGAACCCGACGCGCTGAGCCACCCGCAGGGTACCCAGCTGCGCGTGTCGCGGCAGGAACTGGCGCGGCTGGTCGGCTGCTCGCGCGAGATGGCCGGGCGCGTGCTCAAGAAACTGCAGGCCGAGGGCAAGCTGCACGCCCGCGGCAAGACCGTCGTCGTCTACGGCACCCGCTGACACCGGAGCACAGGGATGAGCCAGGCATTCTCCAGCGGGCACCATCCCCTCGGGATGGACCTGCGCATCGCGATGCCGGCGGACGCCGACGACGTCGCCCGCCTGCTCACCGAGATGGGCTATCCCTGCGACATCGACGATGCGCTGGAGCGGATCGGCGCGATCCTGGAGAACGACCGCCAGGCACTGGTGGTCGCGCGCCGCGACGGCGCGGTCTGCGGCCTGGTCGCGCTGGACTTCATGTATTACCTGCCGCTGGGCACCACCACCTGCCGGGTCAATGCACTGGTGGTGACGCCGACCGCGCAGGGGCTGGGGATCGGCCGCGCGCTGCTGAAGGAAGCCGAGCGCCGCGCGCGCGCCGGCGGCGCCGCCCGGATCGAGCTGACCAGCGGCTCGCAGCGCACCGAGGCGCACAAGTTCTACCGCGCCTGCGGCTACAGCGACGGCACCGTGCGCTTCGTCAAGTCGCTCGGGACCTGACCGCGCTCAGCCGGCGACCGGCTCCCCGCCGCGGCCCGGGCAGCCCCAGTTGAGGATCGGCGTTCCCGGCGGAAGCACGCGCCGGAACATCGGGATGCGCGCCGTCTTCGGGTTCACCACCACCGGTTCCCGCGCGGCCAGCAGCAGCGGCAGGTCGGCGCTGCTGTCCGTATAGGCACGCGCGACCGGCTGCACGAAACCGGCCTCGCGCAGCATCGTCATCTTCATCTCGTGGTGGCAATGGCGGGTGGCGACCACCCCGCCCAGCCGCGGACCGACCTGGGTGCCGACCACCGGGACATCCTCGTGCGCGGCGAACGCCAGGATCGCGCGCGCCAGTTCCGGCGGCGCCCCGGTGGCCACCACCACGCGGTCGCCAGCCACCCGGTGCGCATGCAGGACCTCCAGCGCCACCGGCAGCAGGCGGCCGCGGATCGTCTCGACATGCGCCGCGACATAGCGGTCGATCAGCGCATCCAGGTCGCGGCGGCGGTGCAGGCCGATGGTCCCGATCCACACGAACACCGAAATGCCCGCGCGGCGGGTCGGCAGGAAAGCGATCATCGGCCCGGCCACCGGCGCGGCCAGCAGCGCCAGCAGCCGCCGCCACCACGCCCGCATCACCAGCCAGCGGAACAGGTGGCCGCCGGAATCGCCGTCGTACAGGGTGTGGTCGAAGTCGAACACCACCAGCGGCGCGTCAGCGGAAGGCGCGGGGAACGCCCGTGTCGGGCCGGCGAGGCTCATGCGAACAGCCCGCGCAGGGCGGCGCCGGGATCCGGCTCGCGCATGAAGGCCTCGCCGACCAGGAAGGCGTGCACGCCGGCGTCGCGCATCACCGCCACGTCGGCGGGCGTGCGGATGCCGCTTTCGGTCACCAGTACGCGATCGGCCGGGACCATCGGCTGCAGGTCGAGCGTGGCCTGCAGGCGCACATCGAAGCTCCGCAGGTCGCGGTTGTTGATGCCGAGCAGGCGCGCCGGCACCGGCAGCGCCCGTTCCAGCTCGTCGAGGTCGTGGATCTCCACCAGCACGTCCATGCCCAGTTCGCCGGCGATGAAGGCGAACTCCGACAGCCGCGCATCGTCCAGCGCGGCGGCGATCAGCAGCACGCAGTCGGCGCCCATCACGCGCGCCTCGTACAGCTGGGAGGCATCGACGATGAAGTCCTTGTGCAGCACCGGCAGCGCGCAGGCCGCGCGCGCCTGGCGCAGGTCATCGTCGCTGCCATGGAAGAAGTCGATGTCCGTCAGCACCGACAGGCAGGCGGCGCCGCCGGCTTCGTAGCTGCGCGCGATCGCGACCGGATCGAAGTCGGCGCGGATCACGCCCTTGCTGGGGCTCGCCTTCTTGATCTCGGCGATCACCGCGGGCTGGCCCATCGCGATCTTCGCTTCGATCGCATCGGCGAACCCGCGCGGCGGCGGCATCGAGGCCGAGCGCGTCTTCAGCTCGAACAGCGAGACCTGCTCACGGCGCGCGGAGACTTCTTCCTGTTTGCGCGCAAGGATGCGCTGCAGCACGTCTTGCATGGGCCGGCACCGGAGGGGGAACGCGGATTCTAGGGGCGCAGCATCGCCGCGTCATTCCGTCGCGGGCGAATCCTGGTGCTCCAGCGGCAGTGGATCGCCGGCGCGCCAGCCGACGGCCTGCAGCCGGTCCAGCAGCGCGACCACCGCCTCGCGACGCGCCGGCTCGTGGACCGGCAGCACCAGCAGGTCGCCGGGCTGCGCCCACGCCAGCGCCTCGCGCGCCGCGCGCGCCTCGTCCAGGCAAACCGGCAGGGCCGTTTCCGCAAGGCCCGCGGCAAGCAACGCATCGCGCAGGATCGCCGCGACATCGCCGGACGCGCGGCCGCGCAGGTAATCGCCGCCAATGTCCTTGAGCCACACGCGGTCGGGCCCGGCCTGCGCCGCGACATTCGCCAGTGCATGGAAATCGGCCTTGAGGCGGTTGCCTGCGTGGCCCAGCAACAGCCCCATCCTGCCGCCACCACGCAAGCCGGCGGCAACCTCGAGCAGGCCGCGCAGGCCGTCGGCGTTGTGCGCGTAGTCGAGCAGCACCTCGACATCGCCAAACTGCCAGCGCTGCAGCCGGCCGGGGTTGTCGGTGTTGCGGCGACCGAAGTCGGCCAGCACCGTCGCGATCGTCGCGGCCTCGATCCCGAGGGCGCTCGCGGCCAGCGCTGCAGCGGCGATGTTGGCGACGTTGTACTGCGCGGCGCCACCCACGGTGAGCGGCATCGTCGCGATGGCGCCTAGGTCATGCTCCGCGGTCGTGGTCACCAGCAGCAGGCGTCCGTCGCGCACGCCGCAGGCCGGCAGGCCGCGCGCACGTGCATCCGCAAGCTGCAGCGCGAACCATCCGATCCGCGGGCCCGTGGCCGCCGGGGCGTGCCTGACCAGGGTCGGGTCGTCGGCATTGAGCACGAGCAACCCGTCCGCTGCCACTGCCTTGGCCACGGTGAGCTTCACCCGCGCCACGTCGTCGAGGTCGTGGATTCCGTACTCGCCGAAATGGTCCGCGGCGACGTTCGTCACCAACGCCACCCGCGCATCGCGGGCGACCAGCCCGCGCCGCAGCAGGCCGCCACGCGCCGTCTCGAGCACGGCCGCCTGCACGCGCGGATCGCGCAGGACGGTGCGCGCGCCCACCGGCCCCGAGTAGTCCCCGGCATCGACCCGGACGCCATCGACGAACAGGCCATCGGTGCTGCTGTAGCCGGCGCGCAACCCGTGCGCCCGCAGCATCGCCGCGATCAGGCGCACGCTGGTGGTCTTGCCATTGGAGCCGGTGACCACGGCCTTGGGAACGGCGCGCAGCCGTGGCCACGGCACGTCCGCGACCGCGGGCAGGGCCGCCACCGGCCATGCCTGCGACGCCTCGCCCTCGCCCATCGACAGCACGTCGTCGTCGGCGTAGGCGGGAATGCCGCGGGCCGCAGCCTGCCGCATCAACTCACGCAGCGCGGGACGCGCCTCCGCCGCGGCCAGCAGGCGCAACTGCGCCAGCGCCTCCGGCTCAATGAAATGGGCGACATGCGGGCGTGGCGACGCCTCCCCGTCCACCGGCGTGTCGTCCGCGCGCTGGCCCAGGGCGGCGTAGAGCGCCCACTCGTTGGCCTCGGTGGCGGTGTAGAGCTGGTCGTCGGGCGCCTCGAACGCCAGCGACGCGCCCGTCGCGTGCACGCGCTGCACGACGCCCCCCCCCTTCCACCCGAGCGCCTGCCGGACGCGCTCAATGTTGGCCTGCCAGCGCTGCAGGACGCCCTCGTCGAGGGCGAGGCCGGGCGCCGTTTCCAGCGCCGCGCCGGCGCCGTCGAAATAGAGGTTGGCGCCGGTCAGCCTGCGCGAATCCTCGAACGGGGCGGCCTCGCTCAATCGCTCTCCTCGCGCTCGAAGCGCAGGCCGCGCTCGTCGCGCACCACGCCGTCCATCGCCGCGACCAGCTGTTCATCCAGCGTCGTGGGCAGCTCCGGCACCTCGTTGCGCGGGGTCGGCGACGGCGTGTCGCCATCCGGCTTGAAGCGGATGATCTGCTTCCACGTGCGGGTGAGCGTGTCGGCGAAGACCAGCAGCAAGTCTCCGGGCCGGGCCAGGCGCAAGGCGGCATCGACCGCCTGCTGTTCGTCCGGGATCGTGCTGATCGCGTGCTCGGGAACCCCGGCATCGAGCAAGGCCGCGGCGATGATGCGCGGCACCTCGTCGCCGTCGCGGCCACGCAGCCCGTCATCGCGGCGAACGACGTAATGGTCGAACCTGCCGGCCACCGCCGCCGCGATCTCGCGCAGGTCCTCGTCGCGACGATCGCCGGGGCCGGCCACCACCACGATCCGGCGCGCGGCGTCGAGGCGCCCGGCGAGGTCGGCCATCATCCCCACCGCATGCGCGTTGTGGGCGTAGTCCATGACCACCTTGAACGGGTGTTCGTTGAACACGTTCATCCGGCCGGGTGCCTGGAAGAAGGTGGTGTCGAACGTGCGCAGGCCCTGGCGGATCGCGTCCAGCTTGATCCCCATCGAGAACGCCATCGACGCCGCGAACATCGCGTTCTGCACGTTGTGCAGCGCGCGGCCTTCCAGCGTGGCCGGGACCAGATGGGTCCACAGCAGCGGGATGTGGCTGCCCTTGTCGTACAGCGTGATCATGTGGCCATTGACGCCCGCCTCCAGCGCGCACGCGCGGCCGCCGGCGCGCACGTGCTCGCGCACCAGCGGGTGCGAGGGGTTCATGGTCACGTAGCAGATGACATTGGCATCGGTGTAGGCCGACATCTTCAGCACGTTCGGGTCATCGGCATTGAGCACGACGCACTCGGTGGCCGCCTCGGCGACGATCCGCTTCACCTCGGCCAGCTGCTCCAGGGTGTCGATGCCGCGCAGGCCAAGGTGATCCGCGGCGACATTGAGCACGGCGCCCACGTCGACCTCCGGCACGCCCATGCCGGCGCGCACCAGGCCACCGCGCGCGGTCTCCAGCACGGCGAAGTCGATCTGCGGATCGGCCAGCACCATGCGCGCCGACACCGGCCCGGTCATGTCGCCTTCCACCGTGCGCTGGCCGTCGATGTAGACGCCATCGGTGGTGGTCAGGCCGGGCGTGTAACCGGCCATCTTGGCGATGTGCGCGAGCATCCGCGCGGTGGTGGTCTTGCCATTGGTGCCGGTCACGGCGGCGATCGGCACGCGCGAGGGCGTGCCCGGCGGGAACAGCATGTCGATCACCGGGCCGGCGGCGTCGCGCGGGGTGCCTTCGCTGGGCGCGATGTGCATGCGGAACCCGGGCGCGGCGTTGACCTCGCAGATACCGCCGCCAATCGCCTTGTAGCTTTCGGCGATGTTGGTGGTGATGAAATCCACGCCGCCCACGTCCAGCCCGATCGCGCGCACGGCGCGCTCGGCCATCGCGCGGTTGTCCGGATGGATGATGTCGGTGACATCGGTGGCGGTGCCGCCGGTGGACAGGTTGGCGGTCGAGCGCAGCGGAACCACTTCCCCGGCCGCCGGCACCGAATCGGCGGTGTAGCCGGCGCGTTCCAGCATCAGTTCCGCCTCGCGGTCGAGCTTGAGCCGGGTCAGCACCTTTTCATGGCCGACGCCGCGACGCGGGTCGGCGTTCACCATCTCGACCAGTCCCGCGACCGTCGTCGCGCCGTCGCCCACCACATGGCCGGGCGTGCGCCGGGTGGCCGCGACCAGCTGCCCGTTGACCACCAGCAGGCGATGGTCATCGCCCGCCAGGCACGTCTCCACGATGACCGAGCGCGAATGTTCCTGCGCGGCCTCGAAGCCGGCGCGGATGTCGTCGTCGGCGCTGACGTTGATGGTGATGCCGCGGCCATGGTTGCCGTTGTAGGGCTTGAGCACCACCGGGCCGCCGAGCTTGCGCGCGGCCTTGAGCGCATCGGTCTGGCTGGTTACCAGCTCCTGGCGCGGCACCGGCAGGCCGAGCGAGGCGAGGATCTTGTTGGTCTCCTCCTTGTCGCTGGCCAGCTCCACCGCGATATGCGGGGTGCGCCCGGTGACCGTGGCCTGGATGCGCTGCTGGTACTTGCCGTGGCCCAGCTGCACCAGCGACTGCTGGTTGAGGCGCAGCCACGGAATCCCGCGTTCCTCCGCCGCGCGCACCAGTGACATCGTCGATGGCCCCAGCGCCCGCCGCTGCGCGTAGCGGATGAAGCCGTCGCGCTCGTCTTCCCAGTTCCAGCCGTCGCGGGTGGCGGTGCGCAGCGTGGCCGGCAGCAGCGAATCGAGCAGCTTCAACGCAAGCTCGCCGGCGGCGATGCCTTCCTCGCGCTGCGCGTATTCGTACACCACCGAATACACGCCCGGGCGATCGTCGGAGATGCTGCGGGTCTTGCCGAAGGTCACGTCCTCGCCGGCGATGTTCTGCAGCTCGATCGCCACGTGCTCGAGCACATGCCCAAGCCAGGTGCCCTCGCCCTCGCGCATGCGCCGCACGAAGCCGCCGGGCTCCCGGTAGGAGCAGCCGTGCGCGGCGAGCCCCGGCAGCGCGGCCAGCAGGCCGTCGATGAACCCCTCGCCAAGCTTCGCGGTGGGCCACTGCTCCAGCGGGCCAAGGTCGAGTTCGAGGCGGATGACGGGGAACTTCGCGTACTGCGAAGGCCCGACGTACACGTTGCGATTGAGGATCCGCATCGAGCCTCCGCTCGTTGGTTGGGCAGGCGAACCGCTGGCGTCAGCCGGACCGGCCCAGCAGGGTACCCGGCGATGCCTCGCGGGTGTGCAGGTTGAAGGTGGCGCCGGCGGTCAGGATGTGGACCTGCAGGCCGATCACGCAGACCGCGTCGTCGTCGTCGGCCTGGTCCATCGAGGTGAACTGCACGCGGCTGGCGTCGACCACGGTGATCGCGCCGCTGCCTTCGACCTCGAGCGTATTGTCCGGGCCGATGAACGCGGCGGTGTCCTCGTCCAGGCCGATGCCCACCACGAACGGGTTGTAGGCCAGCGCCGCCACCAGCCGGCCAAGGCGGTCGCGCTGGCGGAAATGCTGGTCGATCACGAAGCGATTGGTGAGGCCGAAGCCAGGCGCCAGGTTGACGCTGTTGGCGCGCGGCGAACTGCCCTCGCTGCCGAACGCGATCATGTGCTCCGAGAGGATGCTGGCGCCGGCGCTGGTGCCGCCGACATGCACGCCTTCCGCATTGCGGATCCGGATCAACTTGGCCGCCGAAGTGCCGCCGATGATCGTCGACAGGCGCAGCTGGTTGCCGCCGGTGATGAAGATCCCCGTCGCTTCCCGGAGTACCGCCAGGAAATCCTCGCGCTCGCCGTCGGCGCGCGACTGGAAGTCGAGGCTGCTGACGCTGCCCACCTCCAGCCGGTCGAACAGCTCCTCGTAGCGCTCGCCGGTATCGGGCAGCTTGCTGGCGGTGGGGATCACCGCGATGCGGGCGTCGCGCCCGCCGCTCAGCTGCACGAAACGCTTGAGGATCCGGCGCCGGCTTTCCTTTTCCTCCGCGCCGCCGATGGGGACGATCCAGCCGCGATCCTCGCCGTCGGCCACCTTGCTGGGACACATGGGGTACGTGTTTCCTTCGTTCAGTTTTCGAACATACCACGGCGCACCGGCGCGCCCGCGCGCACGTGCTCGACGCCGCCAGCGAACACCTCGCGCACGTCGCCGGCCGCATCCAGGACCACCAGATCCGCGTCCATCCCGACCGCGATCCGCCCCTTGCGCGGCAGCCGCAACAGCATCGCGGGGTTGCAGGTGAACGCCGGCAGCGCCTGCTGCAGCGACAGTCCGCGCGCAAGCAGCGCCTTCAGGGTGTCCAGCAGGCTGCCGGAATGCCCGACATCCATGTGCGTGATGCGGCCCTCGCCGTCGAAGCACGGCAGGCAGCCGCCTGCATCTGAGCTGATGCTCACCCGCTCCGGCGGCTCGCCGCTATCGAGGTAGCGCACCAGCGCCTCGTCGGCGGGCCAGGCATCCTCGCCGTCGTCCACCGGGAACGCGGTGATGTCGATGTGGCAGCCGCGCTTCGCCAGTTCCAGTGCTTCCTCGAACAGCGCCTTGCGCCGGTTGACGTGGGTCGGCTGGAACACGCGCGGCGGCAGTTCGCTGGTGTCCAGCGCCCGGCGCACCAGTTCGAGGCCACGCGCACCGTCGCCCAGGTGCAGGTGCACGATCCCGGCCTTGCCGCTCATCAGCCCGGCCACGTGCGCCTCAGAGGCCACGCGCAGCAACTCGTCGAGGGTGGGCTGGCTGGAGCGGTGGTCGCTGATCGCGAGCTCCCCAACGCCGATCAGGGGATCAACCAGCGCGATGTCGCCACGGACGCTGCCGGTCAGGGTCGCCAAAGGCAGGTGGTAACCGCCGCACCAGCCCCAGGCCGACAGCCCCTGTTCACGCAGTGCGTAGACATGCGAGAGCAGTTCGGCGGTGCTGCGGGTGCAGTCGTCGGTGCCAAGCAATCCGACCACCGAGGTCACGCCCGCCCGCGTGTAGCGCGAGAGCAATGGCGCCGGCACCCGGCTGGCGAAGCCGGCTTCGCCGCCGCCGCCGCCCACGTGGACGTGGCCGTCGATGAAACCCGGCACCAGCCGCGCGCCGTGCAGGTCGATGGTGTCCGCCGCCAGGCTCGGCGGGAGCGCCACGTCATCGGCGCCCATCCACAGGATGCGGCCGCCGCCCAGCAGCAGGTGGCGGAGGCCGAGCGCCTCGGGCGCGTGGACGTCGGCATTGCGCAGCAGGAGCAGCGGCGTGGTCATCGCTGCAGCGTGCAAGCCGGCCATGCGCGGGTCAAGCGCCGGCCAGTGAACGCGTGGCGGCCACGTACTCGTCCAGCTTGGCGCGCGCCGCCCCCGAGGCGAGCACCGCGCGCGCGCGGGAGATGCCATCGGCGATGTCCTCCGCCACCCCGGCTGCGTACAGCGCGGCGCCGGCGTTGTAGGCGACGATCTCGCGCGGGAGCCCGTCCTCGTTCTCGAGCGCCTGCAGCAGCATCCGCTTCGACTCGCCGGGACCGGCCACCTGCAGGTTGCGGCTGTGCGCCATCGCGATGCCGAAGTCCTCGGGATGCAGCTCGAACTCGCGCACCTTGCCGTCGCGCAGTTCGCCGACCAGGGTACCTGCACCAAGCGAGAGCTCGTCCATGCCGTCGCGGCCCCAGACCACCAGCGCGCGCTCGGCGCCCAGTTCCTGCAGCACGCGCACCTGGATGCCGACCAGGTCCGGGTGGAACACACCCATCAGGATGCCGGGGGCGTTGGCCGGATTGGTCAGTGGGCCGAGGATGTTGAACAGCGTGCGCACGCCCATCTCGCGGCGCACCGGCGCCACCACCTTCATTGCCGGGTGGTGCACCGGCGCGTACATGAAGCCGATGCCGCAGCGCTCGATGCACTGGGCGACCTGATCCGGCTGCAATTCGATGCGTGCGCCCAGCGCTTCCAGCGCATCCGCGCTGCCCGACTTCGACGACACGCTGCGATTGCCGTGCTTGGCGACCTTGGCGCCGGCGGCGGCGACCACGAACATCGAGGCCGTGGAGATGTTGAAGGTGTTGGCGCCATCGCCGCCGGTGCCGACGATGTCGACCAGGTGCGTGCGGTCGGCAACCTCGACCGGGCGCGCGAACTCGCGCAGCACGGTGGCCGCCGCCGCGATCTCGCCCACGGTTTCCTTCTTGACCCGCAGCCCGGTCAGGATGCCCGCGGTCATCGCCGGCGACACCTCGCCGCGCATGACCTGGCGCATCAGGTCGACCATTTCGTCGAAGAAGATCTCGCGGTGTTCGATGGCGCGCTGCAGCGCTTCCTGCGGGGTGATCGGCATGTCGCGGCTCAGCGTTCCAGGAAATTCTTCAGCAGCGCGTGGCCGTGCTGGGTGAGGATCGACTCGGGATGGAACTGCACGCCCTCGACCGGATGCGCGCGATGGCGCAGGCCCATGATTTCCTCGACGCTGCCGTCCTCGTTCTCGGTCCAGGCGGTCACTTCCAGGCAATCGGGAAGCGTCGCCTTGTCGACCACCAGCGAGTGGTAGCGGGTGGCCTCGAAGCGATCCGGCAGGCCGGCGAACACGCCCCTGCCCTCGTGCCGGATCGGCGAGGTCTTGCCGTGCATGATCCGGCCTGCGCGCACCACGTCGCCGCCATACACCTGGCCCAGCGCCTGGTGGCCCAGGCAGACGCCGAGGATCGGCGTGGTCGCGCCGAGCCGCTCGACCACCGCCAGCGACACCCCCGCCTCGTTGGGCGTGCACGGCCCCGGGGAGATGACGATGCGCTGCGGCGCGAGCCGTGCGATCTGCTCCACGGTCAGCGCATCATTGCGCTCCACCCGCACCTCGGCGCCAAGCTCCTGCAGGTACTGCACGAGGTTGAAGGTGAAGCTGTCGTAGTTGTCGATCATCAGCAGCATGGGACTCAGTCCACCAGGGTGTAGATGATGTAGACGTCCTGGGCGAGCTGGATCACGCCTTCCCGCAGCGCCGCGGGGGGCGCGGGCGGTGCCGGCGGGGCCATGCGGCTGCCGGTGACCGTCACGCGGTCCAGCGCGGTGTCGCCCCCGGTCACGTAGCGCACGTTGAATCCCTGGTTGGAGATGTTGTGAACGCTGCCCAGCGAGCGGCCCACCGCCGCGGCCATCACCTCCGCGGTCTTGCGCGCATCGGCGACCGCCTCCGTCAGCAGCTCGCGACGCAGCTGCGCCTGCCGTGATGACTCGAAGCTGCCGGTATCCAGCTGCACCTGACTGGATTTGGGCAAGGCCGCGATCGCCTCCTGCAGGTCCGGCAGCGCACGGAAGCGCAGCTTGATCATGCGCGTGTAGGTATTGCCGAGGAACACCTGCCGTTTCTCGTTGTCGTCCCAGCGGTACTGCGGGGACACGTTGAGGTTCGCGACTTCCACGTCGCGATCGGGCAGCTTCATCTGCCTGGCCAAGGCGATGACGGCCTGCGCGTGCGCTTCGATCTGCCGCTGCGTGGAAGCCGCATCCAGGCTGGTGTCCTTGAGCGTGATTTGCAGCGGGAAGACATCCGGCACCACCTCCGCCTTGGCCCTGCCATGCACGGCGATGAACGGCGGCCCGCCAATCGCCTGCGCCTGCACGTTGAACGCGCCCACCAGCAGCGCCGCTGCCAGCAACATCCGCTTCATCGCCATCCGTCCTTGCGTCCGCATCACAATCCCCTCGCCGCCTCTGCCACCGCGCGGAACAGCGCGCGACCCTTGTTCATGGTTTCCTGCCACTCGGCGTCCGGATCGGAGTCGTGGACCACGCCCCCGCCGGCCTGCACGTGCAGGCGGCCGTCCTGGATCACCGCGGTGCGGATGGCGATGGCGGTGTCGGCATCGCCATGCCAGCCGATATAGCCGACCGCGCCGGAGTAGACGTTGCGCTTGACCGGTTCCAGCTCGCGGATGATCTCCAGCGCGCGGATCTTCGGCGCGCCGCTGACGGTGCCGGCCGGGAAGGTCGCGCGCAGCACGTCGGCGTAGGACAGCCCGGGCTGCAGCGTGCCGGTGACCTCGCTGACGATGTGCATGACGTGGCTGTAACGTTCGATCACGAACTGCTCGCCCACCTGCACGCTACCCGGCTCGCTGATGCGGCCGACGTCGTTGCGGCCAAGGTCGATCAGCATCAGGTGCTCGGCGCGCTCCTTGGGATCGGCCAGCAGTTCGGTTTCCAGCGCGGCGTCTTCCTCGGCCGTTGCGCCACGCGGGCGGGTGCCCGCGATCGGGCGCACGGTGACGATGTTCTCGCCTTTATCGTTATGTTGCAGGCGGGCCAGGATCTCCGGCGAGGAGCCGACCACCTGGGTCGCGCCTGTGTCGAGGAAATACATGTAGGGCGACGGGTTCAGCGCCCGCAGCGCGCGGTAGACGTCCA
Organism: Pseudomonadota bacterium; assembly: GCA_023388715.1. Taxonomy (GTDB): domain Bacteria; phylum Pseudomonadota; class Gammaproteobacteria; order Xanthomonadales; family Xanthomonadaceae; genus Thermomonas. The sequence continues at coordinate 4,976 of JAEWFT010000032.1, read as the reverse complement.
CCGGCCGCGCGTGGAAGGCCACGCTCAGGCGCTGGCTGGGCACCACCTGGAAGATGTCGCCGGCGCGGATGTAGTCCTGCGCCTTGCGCACCACCTCGTGGTACTGCTCGCGGCTGAAGCTAGAGCGGAAGTCGGATTCGTCGATCGCCGCCGGCACCAGCGTTTCCGGATACGGCGCGCCGCCATGGCGCAGGCGATGCACCAGCGCGTCCAGCCGCCGGTTGGCGCGCGCGAGCGCCTGCGGCTCGCGCGGGTCGGCGTGGACGATCAGGTACAGCCGGCCCTTCAGGCTGTCGAACACCGCCAGCTCTTCGCTGAGCATCAGCAGGATGTCCGGCGTGCCGAGTTCATCCGGCTTCGCGTTCGCGCGCAGGCGCGGCTCGATGTACTCGATGCACTCGAAGCCGAACCAGCCGACCAGGCCGCCGGTGAACCCGGGCAGGCCGTCCAGCTTCGGCACCCGGTGCTCGGCGCGCAGGCGCTCGACTTCCGCCAGCGGATCGGCCAGCTCGCGGGTCTCGATCACCTCGCCGTGCTCGCGCACCTGCAGCGTGTGCCCGCGCACCTCGTACACGCGGCGGGCGGGCAGGCCGATGATCGAATAACGGCCGAAACGCTCGCCGCCCTCGACCGATTCGAACAGGTAGGTGTGCGGCCCGTCGGCGAGCTTCAGGTAGACAGACAGCGGGGTGTCGAGGTCCGAGAGGATCTCGCGCACCACCGGTACCAGGGTGAAGCCGTCAGCGGCGTGCTGCTGGAATTGCGCGGGCGTGGTCAAGCGGGGCGTCCTTCAAGGGCAAGCGGGCGTTCGGGGCGGCGGGGTCGCGCCACCATCGCCAGCCATGCTCGAAAGACCCTCGGTTGAAGGACACGTCCCGGTTCATGCCCGCACTGTAGCGGGAAGTCCCAGCAGCGGGCAATCCGCCGGAAGCCGCATCCGCAGGCGTCCCGGTACGCACTCGATATGGAAGCGACGCGCCTGCACCGGCTCGCCATCCAGGTTCAGGCACAGCGGCTGCCCGGCTTCGATCTGCACCCACGCCAGCGCGCGGCGCACCGCCACCTCGTCCAGCGCGGCCACCTTGCCGTCGGTCATCGCGGTGCCGAACGTCGCCAGCAGTTCGCCCTGCAGCGGCGGCACCACGGTGACGTCGAGCATGCCGTCGTCGATCAGCGCATCCGGGCACAGCGCCTGCCCGCCGCCGGCCTGGCGGCCATTGCCGACGCCCAGCGCGATGAAGTCGCCCTGCCAGGCGAAATCCGGCCCGCGCAGGGACGCCTGCAGCGGCTCGATCCGCCCCAGCCGCGACAATCCGGTGAGCACGTAGGCCAGCCCACCGAGCAGTTTCTTGAGGCCCTCGCTGGTCTCGGTGGTGACCTCGGTGCCGAACCCGCCGCTGGCGATGTTGGCGACCCAGCGGCATTCGCCGTCGGCGTCCAGCCGCAGCAGGTCGACCGGCACCGGCGCGACCTCGCGCAACAGCCGCAGCGCCTCCAGCGGTTCCACCGGGATCCCGGCGGCCGTGGCGAAATCATTCGCCGTTCCCAGCGGCAGGATCGCAAGCGCGGGGAGGTCGCTGGCTTCGCGGCCGCTGCCGGCCAGCGCGTTGACCATCGCGCCGAGGGTGCCGTCGCCGCCGCCGCCCACGAGGGTGTCCACCCCATCCTCGATCGCCTCGGCCACGAAGCGGGCGACGTCGCCCTGCTCCCACGTCACCCGCACGTCCAGCCGCAGCCCGTCGGCGCGCATCGCTTCCACGGCCTCGCGCACCACCGGCTCACCGGCCGCCTTGCCGTTGAGGATGAGCCGCCAGTGCATCGGGTCGCCGGGTATCGCCTGCATCGCAAAAGCCTAGCGCGGGCGCGTGAAATCGGGTGCATCGGTGTCACGCCTGCGTCATCCGCCACCCGGAGAATCAAAGTCCATCGCATGGACGACGGACGGGCAGGACGCCCCACTCTCCCCAGCCGGTGCCGCCTCCTCTCTCGGGCGGCATCGGCTTTTTTCTTGCCCCCGCCCGGCGGCGCCCGCCTGCTATAAGACTCCCGCACCCTCCGGAGTCCCATGCATGCGCATTCGCCCGCTCCTCTTCCTTTGCGCGCTCCTGCTCGCCGGACTGGCCCAGGCCGCGACGCCCACGGCCCGCGTGCGGGTGGCGTTCGACCGCGACGGCATCACCGCCACCCAGACCTCCGGCTATGCGGATCCGGCGACCAAGCGCGCGATCACCATCGACGACCCGGTGCGGATCGCGTCGATTTCCAAGCTGGTGCTGGCGATCGGGGTGATGCGGCTGGTCGAGCAGGGCAAGCTCGACCTCGATGCCGACGTCTCCAAGGCGCTGGGATGGCGGCTGCGCAACCCCGCGTTCCCGAAGACCCCGATCAGCCTGCGCATGCTGCTCTCGCACACCGCCAGCCTGACCGATGGCGCGGGTTACTGGCAGGTGCCGCTGGATGGCGAGTTCCGCGTGCTGCTGGACGATCCCAAGGCGTGGGATGCAAGCCACGCGCCCGGCACCTACTGGCGCTACGCCAATGTCGGCTTCCCGCTGGTCGCCGCGGCGATGGAGCGCGCCACCGGCGAGCGCTTCGACCTGCTGATGCAGCGGCTGGTGTTGCAGCCGCTGGGCATGCGCGCCTGCTACGGCTGGCCCGCGTGTGATGCGGCCACCGCCGCGCGCGCGGTCGTGCTCTACCGCGACGGCAAACCGCAGGTGGACGACAACCACGGCAAGAAGCCCGACTGCGGGATCACCAAGGCGCGCGACGGCAGCTGCGACCTGTCCATCTGGCGCGCCGGCGCCGCCGCCAACGTGTTCGGGCCGCAGGGAGGCCTGCGGGTGTCCGCAGCCGATCTCGCGAAGATCGGCCGCCTGCTGCTCGGCGATGGCGAGGTCGACGGCGTGCGCCTGCTCAAGCCCGGATCCGTGCGCGCGATGATCGGCCCGGAGTGGCGCTTCGATGGCGGCAACGGCCTGACTCTCGAGGAAGACGACCCGATCCGCACCCAGGGCGGCTTCACCTGCCAGTACGGCCTGGCCGTGCAGACCCTGGCCAGCGGCCTGCCCGGCTGCGGCGACGATCCCTTCGGCGACGGCGTGCAACGCGTCGGCCATAGCGGCAATGCATATGGCCTGCTGGCCGGGCTATGGGTGGACCGCAAGGCGGGGACCGGCGTGGTGCATTTCAGTACCGGGAACGACAAGCCGGAGGCGGGGGAGCGGTCGGCGTTTAGTCGGGTGGAGGAGCAAAGCGCGCTGGGGTGGTAGATTTTTCCACCGTGGAGGACGCATGAACATCCATCCCATCCGCACAAAGGCCGACTATAAGCGCGCGCTGCGCGAGGTCTCCGCCTATTTCAACGACGAACCCGAACCTGGCAGCGAGGACGGCGACCGCTTCGAGATCCTGGCCACGCTGGTGGAAGCCTACGAGACGAAGCATTTCCCGATCGAAGCGCTCGACCCGATCGAGGCAATCCGCCTCCGCATGGAACAAGGTGCCCTGACCGTGAAGGACGTGGGCCGTCCATCGGCCAACCCAACCGCGTCTACGAAGTACTCAACCGCAAACGCGGGCTGACGTTGGAGATGATCCGCAACCTGCACCGGAACCTGGGGATTCCGGCGGAGAGTTTGATCGGGGTGTGCCCCCCTGACCAACCCCGTTGAGCGAAAGACCGTCCGCAACCGATCTACCAGCGGGGTAACAGAGAGTGGTGACAGCACTGTCTAAGAACTTTCCACCCTTCCTGCAGACACCTCTCAGGCTAAGCCGATGTAGCCCATTCGCACTAGCGAGGCGAGATGCTCTCCCAGGATGTGCGGGAGCGCTCCCCCGGCTATTAGGACGCCAGCCTCCATGTTCTTCTCCATGGCGTGCCCCGTCAGGTTCGCGCTGGTGATGAAACACATCCTGCCGTCGGCTACAGCGACTTTGGCGTGGACGCGCCCGTCGGAGAAAGGGTCGGCCTTGTCTCGCCAGGCATAGAGTGTGGCGGCGGGGACCAGCGTCCTCATCTTGCCGATAGCATCGAAGGTGATGCTGCCGCCGTGGTCCTGAGACAATTCAAGCAGCATGGAGATGACCACTCCGCGATCATTTGCCGCATTCAGCGCCTTGACGATGGTCGAGACGTCATAGGCCACGAAGCTGGTGATAAACAGGGTCTGCTCTGCGGCGTTGATGACCTGCAGTAGCGCCTGCTCGGTTCGTCGTGCGGAGACGAAGGGTGTCGTCGGCCCCGTCCACACGAGTTCGGTGGATTGTTGATTCGTCGCCTTGGTGAAGACATGGCCGGCGGCGAGCAGCATCGATGCTAGTTCCTCGGCGCTGACAGAGGTGCTTCGCCAAGCATCGATGAGCTGATCCACGACCTCAGCAGCAACGGGGGTGCTGACTGCGCCCGACAGTGCACCGGCTGCTTTGACGGCATCAGTCCGACGAATCCGGCTGGCTAAGGCCTGGACCTTCTCTGGAGAGACCAGACAGACCACGGCTGCAACTGCATCCAAGAGCTTCTCCATGTCACAAGCCCTTGAATAAGGCCGCGTCGATGCGTTCCAGGGTCGGAACCAGCAATGATCGATCCAAGTATCGATTGCCGCGCTCGCAGGAGGTCTCAGCCACCAGGCTACAAGCGTGACACGCCGCCGCATGAAGTGAGCGATCTTTCTCGGGATCGTGCTCGGAGCAGAGCGGGTCAGAGGAGCAGATCCTCGAGCGATTCAAGGCTTGTTCCAATAGGCGACCCAGATTCTCCGGCTTGCCGAGATCGACGAGACCGCCCAGCGTTCCATCGGAGTCCGCCGCTGCCGTGTAGATGAGGATACCGGCTTGCGGACTTTCGCCCGAGGTGTCGGCATAGATTCGCTCGCGGATACTCGCTGCGTTGTAGCCGCACTCCAACGCCAGCTCACGAATCAGCAGGTGCGAGAGCGTGTGGAGCATGGCGTAGCGAATGCCGGGGTAGC
>JAEWFT010000009.1 GCA_023388715.1 Pseudomonadota bacterium | reverse complement strand
GGCGGGTGCCATGCACGTGCGACGAGCCGCCGCCTGAGCCGAAACCGTGCGAGACGTGCGGGCAGCGTCCCTGCGTGTGCGTGAAGCGAACCATCGTAAAACTGGCCGACGGCAAGGCGCGGCGCATCAAGAGCATGATGGCCACGACCTTCTGGAGCGCAGACGGCAAGCCGATGTCGGCCGCGCAGTTTCTGGAAAGCCTCTTCGGGGAATTGCCGACGTTCTTCCGCGACGAAGACCAGCTGCGCGAGATCTGGAGCAATCCTGCCACCAGGCGCGCGTTGCTGGAGGGACTCGCCGAGAAGGGCTTTGGGCGAGATGCGCTGGCCGAGATCCAGCATCTGATCGAGGCAGACGACAGCGATCTCTACGACGTGCTCGCATTCGTCGCATGGGCGAAGCCGCCTCTACCTCGCAGAGAGCGAGCCCGCTTGGCGAAAGCGGGAGTCAACAGGCGGTATGAAAGCCACCGGCACCTTTCATTTGTGGAGTTCGTGCTGGATCACTACGTGACCGATGGTGTGGACGAACTGGCGATCGACAAGTTGACCCCGCTGCTTCGCCTGAAATACCAGGCCATCGCGGATGCTGCGGCGGAGCTTGGGACCCCGGAGCAGATACGGCAGACCTTTGTGGGGTTCCAGAGGTACCTGTATCAGCGAGACACTGAGGGAAAATCAGACTCGCGGATGCCTTGAATCGCCTCACCGTAATGAGTCTCGGGGGTTAACGTTTTGGGTCACCTGATCGCGTTGGTAGGGCTGCTCTACCTTTGCTACAAGTTCGGAATCTCCACTGTTGTATGGTCGTTTGTTGGCCTATTAGTGCTGGCGACCGTTTTCGTCCTTGCTATTCCGGGTGAAGTACCGCCCGCACCGAAACAAAGTAGGCAACGAAGGCCCAGAGCTCCGGGCACAGGCAAGGGATTCTCGGTACCACCGATCCCCAGTGGCGCGCACGGACACGTCCAATCTGGCTTGGTAATCGATGAGCCGTGGATCTCCAAGATACTGGCTGGCGAGAAGGCCTGGGAGATGAGATCTACCGCGACCCGCAAGCGTGGGCGCATCGCGCTCGTGAGGAAGGGCTCCGGGACGCTGGTGGGGCTGGCGACAATCAAGGACGTGCTCGGGCCGTTCGATGACGCCCGAATCGAAGAGACCTTCGAACGCCACAAGGTACCGACGCACGCAATCGGGAAGTGGAGATACGCTTGGGTGCTCGGAGATGTCATCAAGCTGCCACATCCGATCCCATACGTTCATAAGCCTGGCGCGGTGATCTTCGTCAACCTAGATGCCGCGTCGAGCAATGCTGTCAGCGACTTGGATGTGGGAAGGGCTGAAGAGGGGTTGGCGCTTCGGTCCTGACGCGCGTTGCCCAGGTCATCCGGGGCATACCGACGCCACCCTTTGGGCGAGTGAACTGAGATCCCTTTGAGGAGCGTGTCAGGTCATCGGGAATCTCAGTTCTGAAAAACTTCCACACCTCTAAACTACGCACACACCAAGCCGCATGCGCACCCGGCCCATGAACGCATCCCTCCAGCCCCGGTCGCCCGCCCTGTGGTTCTGGCCGTTCGCGCTGGCCGTGTACCTGGGCAATGCGGTGATCAGCGGAGCGTATGCCGAGCGCACCGGGCTGTCGGTGCCGGAGTGGACGGTCGGGTTCGACCTGCTGGTGTTGGTCCCGCTGGCATACGTGCTGCTGTACCGGCCTTCGGCGGGCAAGGCGGTGCTGGCCGTGCTGGCGCTGGCGTCCATCGGCATCCTGGCGGGTGCCTTCATCATTCCGCAGCAGGACAAGCAGGCGTGGTTGCTGTTCGAGCGGCTGCGCTGGGTCTACCTCGGTGCGCTGGTGGTCGGGCAGGTGGCGCTGATGTCGGCGGTGGCACGCGATGCATGGCGCGGGCGGGCGGAGCCGAACATGGAATACGCCGTGCATCGTGCGATTGCCGGCCGCGTGCCGGACGCCACGATCGCGGGCCTGCTGCAGGCGGATGCACGCATGTGGCTGTATGCGTTCGTGCGCAGACCGGAGCGCTTCGTGTTCCCGCAACCGGCGTTCCACTCCGGCAAGCACGACGACAACGCCTCGGCGCAGCAGGGCTTCCTGGTGCTGATGGCGATGGAGATCCCGGTGGTGCACGTGCTGCTGCACCTGTTCGCCGGCCCGTGGGTGGCGGCGCTGGTGACGGCGCTGTCCGCGTACGGCTGGTTGTTCCTGTATGCGGGCTATCGCGCCACCCTGTTGCGACCCACCACCCTGGACGACGCCGGCATCCACGTCCGCCATGGCCTGCTGGGCGATGTCCACGTGCCCTACGCGCAGCTAGCAGGTATCGAGCGCGTGGCGTTCCGGCCACGACGCCAACGCCGCAGCCTGCGCCTGCTGGGCGCCGGGACCGCCAACGTGGCCCTTCGGCTCAGGCCGGGGACGCAGTTGCAGACGCTGTTCGGGCGCAAGGATGTTGGGTGCGTGTACCTGGGCCTGGATGATCCTGCGGGGTTCCTGGCGGCGGTGGAGCGCAGGCTGGAAGGTGGCGGATCTCGTCCGGCTTCCTTTCCCATGTGAGCGCCGGTTACTGACTCCGCATCGCGGTCTTGCCTTACCCCTGGAAGTCCTCCGGGCAATCACTCTGGCAGCTGTACCGGCAGCGGCGACGCCGTTGCTGGCTGTCACACCTGGTGATATGTTTCCGGGAGCCCTCGGTGGCGTTTTACATGGTCAAGTCGTTCAGCAGGTTCGCCCGAAGCCAGCGGATTCCCGGCGCGTCGCTCGTCGCTGCAGGCCGTCGCGTGGTTGAGGGTCACGCAGATGCCGATCTGGGAGGCGGGCTGTACAAGCAGCGCGTGGCGCGCCCGGGAGCGGGCAAGTCCGGCGGCTATCGGACGGTGCTGGCCCATCGCGCGCATGGCCATGTGTTTTTCCTGTTCGGATTTGCCAAGAACGCGCGTGCCACGATCAGCAGCACGGAAACACGTGCGCTGGCCGCGTGGGGAGACGTGCTGGCGGAACTGGATGCGGAGCAACTCGCCACCGCGCTGCGCGCGGGTGAACTTCAGGTACTGGACGATGACCAAGACAGTTAGGCAAGCAAAGCGTGCAAACAAGGTCGGCGAGGCTCAGGGCAGGCGTCCGCAAGCAGGCACCCGACGCAAGCGCACGCCCGACAGCGGGATCCTGGCCGCCGTGCACGACGGGGTGGCCGGGCTGCAGCGCGCCGGTCTGGTCAAGCCGGCCACCATGCGCGAGATCGATGCGCTGTGCCTGCCGCCCGTGGTGGCCTTGGCGCCAGCGCAGATCGCCGCGCTGCGGAGGCGCGAGAAGGTGTCCCAGCCGGTGTTCGCGCGCTATCTCAACGTCAGCAAAAGCAGCGTGTCGCAGTGGGAAATCGGCGAGAAGAAGCCGGACGGCGCGGCGCTGAAGCTGCTGGACCTGGTGCGGCGGAAGGGGCTGGACGCACTGGTGTAGCCGCCCCTGAGAGAGGGACGCGTGGTCCGGGACTCGTCGTCGTAGCGCCGGCAATCGCGGACCCTACGCCGCCTCCCGATGCTCATAGAACGGCCGCTGGCGGTCATCGAACAGCGCGTGCAGCGCGGCAAGGTCGTTCGGATTCGGGTTGAGCCAGGCGTCCAGGTGCTCGGGCTTGAGGTTGACGATGGTGCGGTCGTGGCCGGCGGCGGCGACTTCCGGTTCCGGCTCGTCGGTGATCGCGGCGAACGAGAGCAGGTCGGGCTCCACGCCCTTGGGGTCGCTCCAGCGTGACCACAGGCAGGCCACGTACATCGGGCTGCCGTCGCGCGGAGTGAACTGCAGCACGCGGTTGCGGCCGTCGGGGCCTTCCACGTTTTCGTAGAAGGTCTCTACCACCATCACCGCGTGGTGATGGCCGAACAGGTCCTTCCAGTAGCTGCCCAGGCTGTCGCGGCGCGCGTTGTAGGTGCCGGGGAAGCGGCGGTCGTAGCTGGCCGGCTTGCCCTGCGGCCGGCACAGGTAGCGCATCGGCAGGACCACGCGCTGGCCGGCCTGCGCCACCATCACGCAGCTCATCTGGCCGGGGAAGATCCGCGAATCGCGCGGCAACGCATCGCTGCGGCGCAGGTCCTTCAGGCGCTGGCTGGCGCGCTCGATCTTGCCGGTGGCGATGCGCACGTCGTCCTGCGCCTTTTTGGTCACCTTTGACTGCAGCGCGCGCTCGGCGCCGGCCAGCCGGGTCTTCTGCGCAAACAGCTCCTGTTCCAGCGCGTTGGCCTGCTGCTCCTTCCACTCCTCGATCCAATCGCGGATGCGCGAATCCGGGCAGGTGGCGGGGTCGGCGAAGGCGTCCACCATCGCCTTGGGCAGCTTGTGCGGCGCGTTGTTGCGCCAGTCCCAGAACAGGCGGATGAATTCGTCCAGCCCCAGCGCGGCGCCATGCACGCGCATGTACTTGCGGTAGTCCTGCCAGGCTTGCGCGGAATAGCACATGGGGCACCGGGGTGATGGTCTGTGGCGACGATACGCCGGGCGCCGTCAATGCGGGACGATGACCCTTCGGCTCCGGCCTCCGGTCTACGCTCAGGGCGAACGGGTGGTCCTCTGGCCTGCGCTCAGGGCGAACGGGTGGCCCGTGGACGTCAGGTCGCAGTGCGCCGGCGCGGCCCGCGCAGGATCTTCACCGCCATCGTCCCCATTCCCAGCAGCCAGATCAGCACGATCGCGCTAAAGCCGATCGCGTTGGTGAACAGGCCGGCGTCGGTGTCCATCCGGCAGCGCGCGGGCTCCTGCAGCAGGCAGCGCACGGCGATCGGCTGGCCGATGGCGGGGATGTCATCCTTCGGCACACTGGTTTCCAGCACCACGGTGCGCCCGTCTTCCAGCGCCACGCGCGGGAAGTAGTCGACCAGCCCCCACTCGCGCTGGTTGTAGCGGCGGCGCAGGCCTGGATAGAGCAAGGTGCCCTGCAGCGCCTGCGACTCGCCGGCGACGAAGGCACGCTCGTTGCCATGCACCTGCGGCAGGAAGCGGCTGGCGAGGAACACGGACAGCGCCAGCAGGATCAGCACGCCGATCCAGCGGCTGCGCACCTTCCAGGCGTCGGGATGGTCGGGATCGAGGGACATGGGCGCCATGATCGGCGACCGCGGCCCATTGCGCATCCCGTCACGGCCCGGCCACGCCGCCGGTGGGAGGCTCTGGCTCCCCGACTGGAGCAAGCGCATGCGCAAGACCGAGGAGTTCCGCGCCGTGGCGGACGCGATGGCGAAGATGGACTTCTGCATGATGCAGACCGTCGGCGAGCACGGGGTCAACACCCGGCCGATGTCGAACAATGGCGAGGTCCAGTACGACGGCGACAACTGGTTCTTCGCGCGCACCTCGTCCACCAAGGTCGAGGAGATCGAGGCCGACGACCGCGTGCAGCTCACCTTTTCCGATCCGGAAGGCCCCAGCTTCATCTCGGTGTGGGGCAGCGGCGAGGTGGTGAACGACGTTGAGCTGAAGAAGAAGCACTGGCATCCGGAACTGGAGCATTGGTTCGAGAACGGCCCGGAGGATCCGGACGTCACCCTGCTCAAGGTCAGCGCGCAGCGCATCCAGACTTGGGGCCGCATCGGCGACCACGTGCTGGAAGAGTGAGGAAGACGACAAGCCGCAGGGCATGGCGCCCGGAAGCCCGAACGGTTAGCGCCGGTAGCGCCGCTTGCCCTCGTTGACCTGGTGCTTCGGACTCACGCGCAATCGTGGCCGGAGCCAATCTGCAAACTCGGTTTCGGTCACGCTGCCTTCGGCGAGGCAGATCATTTGGAGGTACATGTCCTCCAGGCTCGCATCCAACTGCGCATCGTTCAACGTGAGGAAAGCGAAGTAGCAGACGTGTGCGGTGCGCTTGTTACCGTCCACAAACGGGTGGTTCCTTGCCAGCCCGAAAGCCAGGCTGGCCGCGAGCGCCGCGAGGTCCGGCGGCGGATCGCCATAGGCAAACAGCTGTTGCGGCTTCGCCAACGCGGATTCTAGTAGTCCTTCGTCCCGCACGCCCGCTCCACCACCGTGTGTGGCGATCTGGCGCTCATGGATGGCCAGTGCGAGGGCGCGGGTGATCCAGACGATCATGCGCCGTTACTGCGCCAGCTTGCGAAGAAGATCGCGATGCTCATGCATGATCCGCTCCGCCACTTCCATCTGCGCGGCGAACTCCGGGTCGTAGGTGGTGAGGCGCACGCCGTCCGGCGTTTCCACGGCGTAGAGCTCGTCGCCTTTCTCCACGCGCAGGCGGGCCATGAGCTCCTTGGGCAGGATGACGCCGGCGGAATTTCCGATCGCGGTGATTTTCAGCTTCATTTGGATGGCTCGGGTCGGTGCATGACACGTTAGAACGAATGTTATACAGCTCTGACATGGCTGGCAACTGAGCGCTCGCCCGGTCTCACACCGCTCCGGGCGCTCAATACCCCCCGAAACTCCCTGCCGCGCCGGGGAACACCACCGGGCTCTCGGTGCCGTCCTTGGCCACCGCAGCCACGCCGAAGAAGTAGTTGTCGATCACGATGTCCTTCAGGGTGTAGGAGTCCACGTTGCCCACCCAGCGGCTGTGGGTCCACTGCGGCTCGGTGGTCAGGCGCCAGTACACCTTGTAGCCGGCCAGGTTGGGCGCCTGCTTCGCATCCGGTCGCGTCCACTTCAGGGTGGTGTCGGCGCTGACCGCGCCCTCGATGGTGACGTTGGCCGGCGGCGGCGGCGCCCAGGCCAGCGCCGCCAGGGTCACCGCGTTGAGGGCGGTGAGCTTGGCCGCGTAAGGGAAGTCCACGCCGTCGATGGTGTCGCCGTACACGCGCCCGCCTTCGGTGCGCAGGTCTTGGTGCTGGCGGTCGTAGTGCTCGTGGGTTTCCATGATCCGCACCGCGGGGTAGCCCAGGTCGTTGAACGGGCGGTGGTGGCCGCCGCGGCCGAAGCGGTCCAGGCGGTAGACCATCATCACGTCCAGGTTGGGCACGTGCGCGGCCATGCGGTGCACGTAGCGCGCCAGGTTGCGGGTCGGCGAATCCACCTCGCCGCCGGTGAAGCGGCGCTGGCGGGCTTCCTCCGCGGTCTCGGTGGCGCGGGTGCCCTCGGCGAACACGCGCGCGGTCACGTTGTCCACCACGCCGGTGATGCCGGCGGTGTTGCCGATCATGTCGTTGTTGAGCACGCCCAGGATCCGCCAGCCATCCTTCTTGGCCTGCTCGGCCAGGATCTTGCCGCCGAACAGGCCCTGTTCCTCGCCGGCCAGCGCGGCATAGACGATCGTGCCGGGGAAGCGGTGCTTGGTCAGCACGCGCGCGGCCTCCAGGGTGCCGGCCACTCCGCTGGCGTTGTCGTTGGCGCCAGGCGCATCGGAGGTGGCGTCCATCACGTCGGACACGCGCGAATCGATGTCGCCGCTCATGATGACGTGGCGGTTGGGATCGGCGGTGCCGCGCTGGATGGCGATCACGCTGACCACGTCCACCGGGTTGGGGATGCGCGTTTCGCCCTGGACGATGGCGCTGGAGTAGCGCACCTCCAGGCAGCCGCCGCAGGCCTTCGAGATGCGGGTGAACTCGTCAAAGATCCAGCGCCGGGCCGCGCCGATGCCGCGCGTGGTCGACTCCGTTTCCGAGGCGGTGTGGCGGGTGCCGAAGCCGACCAGGGTGCGGATGTCACGCTCGATGTTGGCCGCCGAGGGCGCGCTGCCGATCGCATCCAGCAGCGGGTTGGCGGCGGGCGGCGGCGGGCTTTGCGCGAAGGCGGGCGCCGCCAGCAGCAGGGCGGTCGCGAGGGCGGTCGGCACGGGAATCGGGCGCATGGGCAGGACGCTGGGCGGGGTCGGGTTGCCAGCGTAGCGCCTGCCGCCGCCTGGGGGGCGCCGGCGCGGGGGACGTCGCGGATGAATGCGCAATCTGGGAAACTACCGCATGCCGCTTGCCTTCGATGCCCTGTTCGAGCATTCGCCCAACGCCTACATGGTGGTGGACCGCGACCTGCGCTTTCTGGAAGCCAACCGCGCGTATGCGCTGCTCACCGGCACGACGCGCGAGCAGCTGCTCGGCCATGGCCTGTTCGAGCTGTTCCCGGGCAAGCCCAATCCCGATGGCAGCAACCAGGCCGACGTGTTGCGCGGCTCGCTCGAGCGCGCGCTGGCGAGCGGCGAACGCGACACACTGGCGCTGATTCCCTACGCGATCGAAGCGCAGACCCCCGACGGGCCGGTGGTCGACCTGCGGTACTGGAGCGCCACGCACACGCCCTTGCGCGATGCCGACGGCAACGTGGTGGCGGTGCTGCAGCACACCAGCGACGTCACCGAGGTGGAACGCCTGCGCGAGGAACTGCGGCGCGCGCGCGAGGCCACCGGCCTGACCCAGGCGCAGAGCGATTCCGGCGTGCTCTCGCGGGCAGCGGCGGTGCAGCAGGACAACGTGCGGCTGTCGGCGCGGCAGGCCTTCCTCACCGACCTGTTCGCGCAGGCGCCGGGCTTCATGGCGGTGGTGCGCGGGCACGAGCACGTCTTCGAACTGGCCAACCCCGCCTACATCGCGCTGGTGGGCCGCGACGTGGTCGGCCAGCCGGTGCGCGAGGCGCTGGCGGAACTGCGCGGCCAGGGCTTCTTCGAACTGCTGGACCAGGTGCGCGACACCGGCAAGCCGTTCGTCGGGCGCGGCCTGCCGGTGTCGCTGCGAACGCCCGAAGGCGAGCAGCGCAACCTCAACGTCGACTTCATCTACCAGCCGATCATCGACGCCGACGGCCATGTCGAGGGCATCTTCGTGCAGGGGTCGGACGTCAGCGACCGCGAGGCCGCGCTGGCGGCGCTGCGCGAAGGCGAGACGCGCTTTCGCACCATCGCCGACCTGGTGCCGCAGATGATCTGGTCCACGCGCCCGGACGGCTTCCACGACTACTACAACCAGCGCTGGTACCAGTTCACCGGCGTGCCGGTGGGCAGCACGGACGGCGAAGGCTGGGAGGGGATGTTCCACCCCGAGGATCGCGAACATGCCTGGGCCCGCTGGCGCCACAGCCTGGCGAGCGGCGAGCCCTACGAAGTCGAATACCGCCTGCGCGACCACGCCGGCGAGTACCACTGGGTGCTGGGGCGCGCGCTGCCGGTGCGCGATGCCTCCGGCGCGATCGTGCGCTGGATGGGCACCTGCACCGAGATCCACGAGCTCAAGCGCGTGCAGCAGGCGCTGGAGGCGAGCCAGTCCGCGCTGCGCTTCGCCGACCGGCAGAAGGATCAGTTCCTGGCGGTGCTGGCGCATGAGCTGCGCAACCCGCTGGCGCCAATCGCCAACGCCGCGCGCGCGCTCCGCCACGGCGGCCAGGACCCCGCTGCGGTGCAGCGCATCGCAGAGATCATCGAGCGCCAGGCGCGGCACATGCGCGACCTGGTCGAGGACCTGATCGACGTCTCGCGGGTGACCCGCGGCCTGACCACCCTGCAGCTGCGCCCGGCGCCGCTGGCCGACGCGGTGGCGGCGGCGGTCGAGCAGGTCGCGCCGCTGGTGGACCGCCGCGGGCACCGGCTGCAGGTGGACGACCGTGCGCCGGGGCTGGCGCTGCCGATCGATGCCACCCGCATCACCCAGGTGATCGCGAACCTGCTGCACAACGCGGCCAAATACACCCCGGAAGGCGGCGAGATCGCGCTCCAGCTTGTGCGCGAGGGCGACGAGGCGGTGCTGACCGTGCGCGACAACGGGCGCGGCATGGACGAAGCGCTGATGGCGCGGGTATTCGAGCTGTTCGTGCAGGCCGAAGGTACCCCGGAGCGCCGCGAGGGCGGGCTCGGCGTGGGCCTGGCGCTGGCGCACAGTCTGGCCCACCTGCATGGCGGCAGCCTGCGTGCGCATAGCGACGGCCCGGGGCAGGGCTCCACCTTCGAGCTGCGCCTGCCGCTGGCCGGGCGACCGGCGCTGGCCTGATTCGACGCGGCGCGGCTGCGACTACCGGCGCTACTCCGGCGGATGCGACGCAGCGTTGCGGCCCCGGCATCGGACATGCACGCGCGCCGCGCTAGAGTGGCCCGCCGCCCACCCGGAGCCGTCCCATGCCACCGCTGATGCCCGCCGCATTCCTGGGCCACGGCAGCCCGATGAACGCCGTGGAGCGCAACCGCTTCACCGAGGCCTGGCGCACGTTCGGGGCGTCGGTGCCGCGCCCGCGCGCGATCCTGGCCGTCTCCGCGCACTGGCACGTGGATGCGCTGGCGGTCACCGCGATGCCGCGCCC
>JAEWFT010000053.1 GCA_023388715.1 Pseudomonadota bacterium | reverse complement strand
GGCCAGCGCGGGCGCACCGCCGCCGCGCAAGCCGGCGGCGAAGGCCGCGGAGACCGTTGCGTCGGTCGCGCCGAAGGCCGCCGAGGCGCCGTCGCTGCTCGGGCGGATCGGGCGCGGCCTGCGTTCGCTGGTGACGCGCTCGCCCAGCAAGCAGCACTAAAGGCGCGCCGCGCTGGCCGGCCGCGGCGGCTCGGGCGATACTGGCGACTGCCCGCCCGACGCCCCGCGATGACGGTCCTGCGCTTCGACAATGTCAGCAAGTCCTACCCCGGCGGGCACGTGGCGCTGTCCGAGGTGAGCTTTGCGGTCGATGCCGGCGAGATGCTGTTCGTCACCGGGCATTCGGGCGCCGGCAAGAGCACCCTGCTCAAGCTGATCCAGCTCGCCGAGCGGCCGAGCAGCGGCGCGGTGGTGTTCGGCGAGCGCAACCTGGCCAAGGTGCGCGGCGGCGGCATCGCCCGCCATCGCCGCGAGGTGGGCGTGGTCTACCAGAACCACCAGCTGCTGACCGACCGCAGCGTCGCCGAGAACGTCGGCCTGCCGCTGGTGCTGCGCGGGATCCGCCGCGCCGAGATCGGCAAGCGGGTGCGTTCGATCCTGGACAAGGTGGGGCTCGCCGCCCGCGAGCGCGCGCTGCCGGGCCAGCTGTCGGCGGGCGAGCAGCAGCGCGTGGGCATCGCCCGCGCGATCGTCGCCGAGCCGGCGCTGCTGATCGCCGACGAGCCGACCGGCAACCTCGATCCCACGTTGTCGGCGGAAATCATGGCGCTGTTCGCCTCGCTGCCGGAAAAGGGCACCAGCGTGCTGGTCGCCAGCCACGACCTGGACCTGGTCCGGCGCATGCGCAAGCGCGTGCTGGTGCTGGACCACGGCCGGCTGCTGGACGACATCGCGCCCGAGGACCTGGTCGATGCGTGAGCGCGGCAACGGACGCGTGGCCAAGGTCCAGTCCAGCCGCTTCGGCGCGTGGCTGGACCACCATGGCTACAGCATCGTCGCTAGCTTGGGCCGTCTGCTGCGCAAGCCGTGGGCGACGCTGCTGACGGTCGGCGTGATGGCGCTCGCGCTGGCATTGCCGCTGGGCCTGTGGGTGGTGCTGCAGAACGCGGCGCGACTGGGTGGCGAGGTGCAGGCCTCGCGCGACGTGGCGGTGTTCCTGGCGCCGGGACTCGACAGCGCGCGGGTCACCGCGCTCGCCGGCGAACTGCGCGCGCGCAAAGACGTCGCCGCGGTGGCGGTGGTGGCGCCGGCGCAGGCGCTGGAGACATTGAAGACACGGCCGGACATGGCGGCGGCGATCGCGGTGCTGGGCGAGGAGGCGTCGCAGGCGGCGCTGCCGAGCGTGTTGCGGGTCACGCCGCGCGGCGACGAACGCGCGCTCGCCGCGGCGCTGCGCGCGCTACCGGACGCCGAGCGCGTGCAGCACGACGACGCGTGGCGCGCGCGGCTGGACGCGTGGCTGGGTTTCGGCGCGCGCCTGGTGCAGGTGCTGGGCGTGCTGCTGGGACTTGGCGCGCTGCTGGTGGTCGGCAACACCGTGCGCCTGGACATTCAGTCGCGGCGCGAGGAAATCGGCGTGCTGCAACTGCTGGGTGCCAGCGATGGCTTCGTGCGCCGGCCGTTCCTGTACCTGGGCGCGTGGTACGGGCTGGGCGCGGGCGCACTCGCGCTGGGCGCGCTGACCCTTTGCTGGATCGCGCTGCGCGCGCCGCTGGCGGCGCTGGCCGAACGCTACGGCAGCAGTTTCGCGCTGCAGGGGCTGCCGCCGCTGCACGCGCTGGCGGTGCTGGTCGGCGCGGGCTTGCTCGGGTGGGCCGGCGCCGCGCTGGTGGCCGGCCATTACCTGCGGCAGACGCGTCCGGTGGCGCGCTGAGGTGGGCGCAGGTCCCGACGTCCGCCACGTGGTCAGCGACGCGCCGCGGGTGATGGTGGTCGATGGCAGCAAGCTGGTGCGCAAGCTGATCGGCGACACCCTGCTGCGCGAACTTCCCGGGGCGCAGGTCATCGCCTGCGCCGGCATCGCCGAGGCGCGCGCGATCCTCGCCGACGGCCCGGTCGACCTAGTCACCACCGCGCTGGTCCTCCCCGACGGCGACGGCCTGGCGCTGGCGCGCAGCGTGCGGCAGGCAGCAGGGCAGGCCTACGTGCCGGTGATCGTGGTGTCCGGCAGCGCGCAGGAGACGCTGGAGCTGCGCGCCTTCACCGAAGACGTCACCGACTACTTCGACAAGTCGCTGGGGCCGGCCGCGCTAGCCGCCTTCATCCGTGGCTACGTGCAGCCGGCGCCGATCGAGGGCGCCCGCGTGCTGTACGTCGAGGACAGCCGCGTGGTGGCGGTCGCGACCCGCCGCATGCTGGAGCGCCAGGGCCTGCAGGTGCTGCACGTGATCAGCGCGGAGGAGGGGCTCGAGCACCTGCACCGGTTCCTAGGCCGCGAGGATGGCGACGTCGGCTGCGACCTGCTGCTCACCGACGTGTACCTCAAGGGCGCGCTCAGCGGGCGCGAGCTGCTCAACCAGGTGCGCGGGGCGTTCGGCTACGGCAAGCGCCGGCTGCCGGTGCTGGTGATGACCGGTGACGACAACCGCGACAACCAGGCCACGCTGCTGCGCGAGGGCGCCAACGACCTGGTGCTCAAGCCGATCGAGGAGCGCCTGCTGGTGACCAAGGTGCTGTTCCAGCTGCGGCTGGGCAAGCTGCCCGAGCCGGGAGTGGTCACTCGTTGACGGGCGCGCACGAAGCCGATCAAGTCGCTCCCCGATACTCGCTTGGTTGATCGGCTTCGCGCGCACCCGTCCCGGAATCCACGCGTTGATGCCAGAGCAAAGCCTCCGTCTCGAAACCTCTTGGAAGTCCCGCGTCGGCGGCTGGTTCGCGCGCGAGGACATGCGGCAGCTGTCCGTCTTCCTGCGCCAGCGCAGGGCCGCCGGCGCGACGATCTACCCCGCCGGCGCGGACATCTTCGCCGCCTTCGACGCCACCCCGTTCGACGCGGTCAAAGTGGTCATCCTCGGCCAGGATCCCTACCACGGGCACGGCCAGGCGCACGGCCTGTGCTTCTCGGTGCCGCCCGGGATTCCGGTGCCGCCCTCGCTGGACAACATCTACAAGGAACTGGCGCGCGACACCGGCTTCGTGCGCCCCGACCACGGCTGCCTGCTACCGTGGGCGCGCCAGGGCGTGCTGCTGCTCAACAGCGTGCTGACGGTCGAGGCGGGCAAGCCCGGTTCGCACCAGGGCAAGGGCTGGGAGGGCTTCACCGACCACGTGGTCGACGTGCTCAACCGCGAGCGCGAGGCCCTGGTGTTCCTGCTCTGGGGCAGCTACGCCCAGGCCAAGGGCAAGCTGCTCGACAGCGCCCGCCATCGGGTGCTGCGTGCGCCCCATCCCTCGCCGCTGTCTGCCCACCGCGGCTTCCTCGGCTGTGGGCACTTTTCCGCGGCCAACCAGTACCTGGCCCGGCGCGGGACGCCGCCGGTGGACTGGCGGCTACCGCCGGCCAGCGCGCTGGCTTGCTAGCCGTCCCCACGCCGGCTGAACGCCCGGCGTGCTTCCATGCCGTGACCCGCGTGCGTTCCATGAATGGAACGCTATGAACTTCCACCGCGGTTAGCAGTCGAATGTGCCGACTGCTAAAATTGGCCGCATGAGGGAAACCACGATGTCCACCGCGCTCGTCCCCAACAACCTGCCGATCCCCAGCATCGGGTCGCTCGACGCCTACATCGGCGCCGTGCACCAGATCCCGGTGCTCAGCGTGGAAGACGAGCAGGCGCTGGCGCAGCGCTTCCGCGACCATGAAGACCTCGATGCGGCCCGCGAGCTGGTGTATTCGCACCTGCGCTTCGTGGTGCACGTCGCGCGCGGCTACAGCGGCTACGGCCTGCAGCTCGGCGACCTGATCCAGGAAGGCAACATCGGGCTGATGAAGGCGGTCAAGCGCTTCGACCCCGACGTCGGCGTGCGCCTGGTCAGCTTCGCGGTGCACTGGATCCGCGCCGAGATGCACGAGTTCATCATCAAGAACTGGCGCATCGTCAAGGTCGCCACCACCAAGGCGCAGCGCAAGCTTTTCTTCAACCTGCGCAAGAGCAAGAAGCGCCTGGGCTGGCTCAACGACGCCGAAGTCACCGCGGTGGCCAACGATCTCAACGTCTCCAAGCGCGAAGTGCTGGAGATGGAGTCGCGCCTGTCCGGCCGCGACGTCGGTTTCGACGCCCCGGACGATGCCGACGACGACCACGCGCCGCCGGCGCCCGCGCATTACCTGATGGCCGGCGATGACGATCCGGCCGCCGCGTACGAGGCCGCCGACGAGGAGGACAGCCAGCTGCAGCTGCTGCGTGAGGGCATGTCCCGGCTGGACGCGCGTTCGCGCGACATCATCAGGCGCCGCTGGCTGGATGCCGACAGCAAGGTCACCCTGCAGGAACTGGCCGACGAGTACGGCGTCTCCGCCGAACGCATCCGCCAGGTCGAGGCGAATGCGCTGAAGAAGATGAAGGCGCTGTTCGCGGCCTGAGCCGGTCGCCTGCGTCGCCGCCACGGCCCGGAGCGATCCGGGCCGTTTGCGTTGCGGCTGCTACGCTGTGGCGAACGCACGGGGATCGCCATGAAGAACAGCCTGCGCATCGCCCTGCTGATCGATGCCGACAACGCCTCGGTGTCGACCCTCGACTACGTGCTGGGGGAGATCGCCGACCTCGGCATGGCCAACGTGCGCCGCGCCTACGGCGACTGGGGCAGCCCGCACCTGCGCGGCTGGCGCGAGGCGCTGCTGGCCAACGCGATCCAGCCGGTGCAGCAGATCGCCTACACCAGCAAGGGCAATGCCTCGGACATGGCGATGGTGATCGAGGCGATGGACCTGCTGCACGCCGGCGCGTTCGATGCCTTCGCGCTGATGTCCAGCGATTCGGACTTCACCCCGCTGGTGATGCGCCTGCGCAGCGCCAACATGCATGTGTACGGGTTCGGGAAGTCGCAGGCGCCGGCCGCGTTCCAGCGCGCCTGTTCGGTGTTCTTCCATGTCGATCCGCAGCCGGAGCCACTCCCGCCGGCGCCCAGGGCCGAGCCGGCGGCGGCAGTGGGCCAGGCCGCGGCCAAATCGTCGGCGGCGCCGGCCCCCCGCAAGGCCACCGGCGAGCTGCGCGGCGATGCCGCGCTGGTCAGCCTGCTGCGCGCCGCGACCGAGGCGACCCGGCGCGAAGATGGCTGGTCGCACCTTGGGACGGTGGGCCAGTACCTGGTCAACCGCCACTCGTTCACCCCGAAGAACTACGGCTACGGGACGCTGAAGCCACTGATGGTCGCCACCGAGCTGTTCGAGTTCGACAAGGATGGCCACCACCTGCGCGCCCGGCCGCCGGGCAAGGCGGCCAAGAAGGCGCGCAAGGCCGCGGGCAAGGCGCCCGCCAAGGACTAGGGCGGCGGGCCACGCTCGCCGCCGGCCACCGGCAGCCGCCAGCCGTGGCGGATCGCGCCGAAGCGCAGGCCGAAACACAGCACCGCGCCCGCCACCATCGCCGGCGCCTGCGACCAGCCCGCCGCGTGCGCGATCGCCACGATGCCGGCGCCCGCCATCGCCGCCGCGGCGTACAGCTCGGTATGCTGCAGCACCACCGGCGTGCGCACCACCAGCAGGTCGCGGGCGATGCCACCGCCGATCCCGGTGATGATCCCGAGCAGGATCGCGGCAAACGGCGAGAGCCCGAAGGTGAGCGCCTTGTCGGTGCCCAGCACCGCGAACAGCGCAAGGCCCGCCGCGTCGAACAGCTGCACCGGGTTGCGCAGGCGCTCGATCGTGCGGTGCCAGAAGAAGCTGGCGAAGCCGGCCAGCAGGGCGGTGGCGAGGTAGCGCCAGTCGGCCAGCGCGGCGGGCGGGATCGCGCCGATCAGCACGTCGCGCACGATGCCGCCGGTCACGGCGGTGGCGCAGGCCAGCACCAGCACGCCGAACAAGTCCAGCCGGTGGCGCACCGCCAGCACCCCGCCGCTGAGCGCGAACACGAAGATCCCGGCGAGGTCGAGCGCTTGTACGAAGATCGGCATGGCCGCGATTGTGGCGGATGCCGGGGTCAGTACAACTCCACTGGATCCACGTCCAGCGACCAGCGCAGCTTGCGCGCCTCCGGCAGCGCGTACAGCGCCGGTGCCAGCAGCGTCAGCGCGCGCTGCAGGCGGCCGCGCTCGCCGCTGGCCAGCAGCAGCTGCATGCGCTGGTAGCCTGCGCGCCGTGGCATCGGCGCCGGCAGCGGGCCGTGCACCTCGATGCCTGCCTCGTCCGCGGGCAGCAGCGCGGCCGCCGCCTGCAGGAAGCACAGGGGGGGATCGACCTGCTGGGCTTCGGCGCGCAGCAGCGCAAGGTGCGCGAACGGCGGGAAGCCGGCGGCCTCGCGCTGGGCCAGCTCGCCCTCGGCGAAGGCGTGGTAGCCGGCGCCCACCAGTGTCTGCAGCAGCGGATGTTGCGGGTGGTGGGTCTGCAACAGCACGGTGCCCGCCCGCTCCGCGCGCCCGGCCCGCCCGGCCACCTGCACCAGCAGCTGCGCCAGCTTCTCCGCGCTGCGGAAATCCGCCGAGAACAGGCCTTCGTCGATGCCCACCACGACTACCAGCACCAGCCCGGGCAGGTCATGGCCCTTGGCCAGCATCTGGGTGCCGACGAGGATGCCCGGCGCCGTGCCCAGTGCCTGCAGGTGCGCCTGCAGGGCATCGCGGTGGCCGGTGCTGCCGCGGTCGATGCGCAGCACCGGGACATCGGCGAAGCGCGCCGCCAGCTCCTCCTCGATGCGCTCGGTGCCGTGGCCCTGCGGCCGCAGCGCCAGGCTGGCGCAGTCCGGGCAGGCCTGCGGGGCGGCACGCCGCTGGCCGCAGTGGTGGCACTGCAGGCGCCTGCCCTGGGCATGCACGGTCATCGGCACCGCGCGCTCGGGCGTGCTGCAGCGCGCGCAGTGCGCGCTCCACCCGCAGTCATGGCAGAGCAGCACGGGCGCGTAGCCACGGCGGTTGCGGAACACCAGCACCTGCCCCTTGGCGTCGAGGGCGGCGCGGATCGCGGCAAGCGCATCGTCGCAGAGGCCGGCGTGCAGCGTGCGCTTGCGCACGTCCAGCACGCGCACGCTCGGCGGCTGCGCCGTTCCCGCGCGGTGGCGCAGGCGCAGGTGGCGATAACGCCCCCCCACCGCGTTGTGCAGCGATTCCAGCGACGGCGTGGCGCTGCCAAGCACGACCGGCACGCCAAGCGCCTTGCCGCGCACCAGCGCGAAATCGCGCGCGTGGTAGCGAAGGCCGTCGAACTGCTTGTAGCTGCCGTCGTGTTCCTCGTCGACCACGATCAACCCGGCCCGCGGCAGCGGGAGGAACACCGCGGAGCGCGTGCCTACCACCACCTGCGCCTGCCCGCGCAGTGCCCGGGTCCACACCCGCGCGCGTTCGCCATCCGACAGGCCGGAGTGCAGCGCATCCACCGCGATCCCGAGCCGCTCGCGGAAGCGCGCCAGCAATTGCGGGGTCAGCCCGATCTCCGGCACCAGCACCAGCGCCTGCCGGCCTCGCGCCAGGCAGTCGGTGATGGCCTGCAGGTAGACCTCGGTCTTGCCACTGCCGGTCACCCCGTCCAGCAGGAACGGCGCGAAGCCTTCGCTGGCGGCAATCGCCGCGGCGACCTCGGCCTGTTCCGGATTGGGCGCGGGCCCGGGACGCGGCGTGGGTGCCTGCGCCTGGCCCAAGGCAATGCGTTCGGCCAGTCCGCGCTCGCGCAGGCTGCGCATGGGCGCGCGCCAGCCGGGCGAGTGGGCATCCAGCCAGTCCTCGTCGCGGGGATGGTCCAGCAGTCCGGCCAGGCTCCTGGGCTTGCCCGCGCGCAGGGACGGCAGCGCGGTGCGTCCGGCTTCGGTCAGCGCCCAGCCGAACAGCGTGGTGTCCGGCAGCGGTTCGCCGCGCCGCAAGGCGGCGGGCAGCGCGCTGGCCAGCACCTCGCCCAGGGGGGCGTGCAGGTAGCCGGCGAGCCAGCGCAGCGACGCCAGCAGTTCACCCGCCAGCAATGGCGCGTCATCCGGCGCGGCCAGCGCCTGCCGCAGTTCCATGCCGGGCTCGCCTCGATACTTGCCCACGACGAGGCCAACCACCTCGCGCCCGCCGAATGGCACCCGCAGCCGGCAGCCCTCGGCGATCGCATCGACCTCCATTCCCGGCGGCGGCAGGTAGTCGAACAGCCGCGGCAGCGGGACCGGCAAGGCAACGCGCAGCGCGGCGGGGGGGCAGGACATCGTGCCAGTCTAGCGGGCGCCGCCACGGGCACTGACAGTTGCGTCCCACACCTGATGCGTGACCGATCAAAGTGCGACAAACCACTGAATTCGCTGGGAAAGGATCGTTATCCACATCATTTGTGGATAAGTCTGTGCACGGGGCTTGGGCCGGGATGCGCAAGCGTCGCGCCAACGGCCTTCACACCGGTATGGTGAAAAAAGCGCCAACTGGACAAATCCCATAATTTTCAGTCACTTGCCCGTGAAACAACCACGGCGGTGGACGTGAGCAATCCGTGAAACATGCGTGAGTGACGGTTTTTTGACGCTTGTGCACAACTGGCGGAGCCGCAACCCGCGCCAGTGCTGGAGGAGCCGCGGTTCAGGCGGATGTCAAGCGTCCGCAAGTCGGGGGGGGCAGCGACGATGGGACAATGGCGCGCGGCTAGAATCCGCGGGTGCGGATCGCTCCTCCATGACCTCCCTGCCCGCCCCGGCCCCGGCCGCGATCGCCGCCTTCCTGCGCGGGGTCGCCCGGCGGGCCGCGCTGCTGGTGCAGGTCCAGGCCGGTGGCCACCACGCGTCCGCCGAACAGGCCCTGCAGGTGGCCTCGCAGGTGTTCGCCAGCGAGGTCGGCCCACGCCCGATCGCGGAGTGGCCGCGCCAGTTCTGGACCCTGTTGCTGGCGGCGCCCGCCCTGCGCCGGGGTGCCGACGCCGCGCCCGGAGCGCGGCTGCCCGGCATCGCCCGCTTGCCGCCCGACCAGCGAGCGGCCGTGCTGCTGCACCTGGTGGCAGGCCTGGACGAGGCGGATGCCGCGGCGGTGCTCGGGATCGGGGTGCAGGGCTACCAGCAGCGCATTCGCGACGCACTGCCGCGCGACGTGCTCGGCCAGCCCGACCTGGATGTCTGGCGCGCGTGGCGAGCGCAGGCGGAACGCGAGCTGGCGGCCATGCCGGAGCCGCCGTTGCCCGACGTGCAGCGCGCACGCAACGCGCCCGGCGCCCCGCCGCCGGTGCCGGTGCCGGAGTCGGAACTGCCGGAGCAGGATGACGATGGGCGCCACCGCAGGCGCATGCGCTGGCTGTGGCTGGGCCTGCTGCTGTCCACGATCGCGATGGCGGCCACCTTCCTCCTGCATCCGCGCGGACGCGACCTGATGGCGCAATGGCGGATGCAGGTGCGGGTGGAGGCGTTGGATGCGGCGGCGGCGCCGCGCGCGCGCTTCGATCCGGCCGACATTGCCCGCCATCCCGACCATGAGCTGCTGTCGGCACCGAACGAGCTGGCGCTGGCGCGGGAACTGCCGCTGCTGTCGTGGCTGGCGGTGGCCGCGAGCGATGCGCAGTTCGGCCCCAGCCTGCCGCCCCCCATTCGCGACGCGACCGATGCCGGCGCGCTTCCCCCGACCGGCGACGGCGCCGCCGCGCTTGCCGACCGCCAGCGCGCCTGGGATGCCCTTGCGCCTTCGCAGCGCGCGCGCCAGCGAGG
>JAEWFT010000039.1 GCA_023388715.1 Pseudomonadota bacterium | reverse complement strand
CACCAACCCAGTAATCAGCATTCTCAAACTGAGGCGATTCAAGCTCTTCGTCAAGAGAAATACCACCACTGCGTTTCACGCATGCGGTAAATACTTGGGCGACGTCAATCTTCACTAGTGGTCTAACGCCTGAGTTAAGCCGGCCCGCGAGCGCGGCCGAGCGATGCGTTACACGATAGCGCAAAGTCGAGGCCGCGAAGCGGGCTCGGCTTGAACGAATTGTTAGCCCTAGACGACTGCAATCGTTTCGCCTGACCAGCGGCTGTAACGCATGCCAGAAATTTTCTGAGCTGCGTCGATGCCGCGAGGACCAAATGAGAGGCTATAGCCGTGTTTTGCCTTCTTCATATTCGTTTCAATGTCTGATACACGGATCATAAAGAGATGAATGCAATTCGACTTCGAGTGACAGATCACTTGCGCATAGACAGGGGACATTCCGAACTGCTCGGAGAAGAACTTGAGCTTATTGATGTTGTCTTGCGCGAAGACAACCATTTCACTTTCCTTTGTATCGGTGCTTCTGTTTCTGGTTTTTACAGAAACTGCGATTCGCTCGCCGTTTTTCTCCGCGATTAGGTCTGCACCAACGTGATCAACGTGAGCTACTTCGTAGCCGCCGCGAATCAAGGCGTAAGTCACAAGCCCTTCTCCGAAATCGCCGATCTGCTTGGGAGCTCTGGTTTGCGGCTTTTCTTTCAGCATAAGGGCTAACGCCTGAGTTAAGCCGGGCCGCTGCGCGGCCACGGCAGAGTGACAATCCTACGGCGCTCTGCCGAGGCCGCGAAGCGGGCTCGGCTTGAACGAATTGTTAGAGCTCATCTCGGGAGTGTCAGCAAGAAATTGTCTGCGATCTCAAAGAGGCAGTCAGTAGGGTCCTCTCCTCGCTCTTTCATATGAAGCATGTCGCACACTTTCTCGTCATCGACGATGAGCATAAGCTTGCCATGCTCCCTCATAGCTCCTTGAGTCATTGCGATCGCGTGCTTATCTGCGCCGGCACGGGTCATAATGATTGCCATGCGACGGAGGCCACGCTCTAGGAGGTATTTCTCAGTCGTCAGAATCTGCCCCTGCTTGATCTTTCCGGAATAGTTCTTGAACTCAAAAAGAATGTAGCGGCTATCTAGGTGATCGATTACAAATTTCCAGAACTCGGTGGTGGGTCTGACGCGACAGACATAGTCATAACGATTCAGTCCGTCATCTGTGCGCTTTTGTGAGTGCCATCCATGAAGATCGTTTGGGAAGAGGTACTTGAGAACCTTCTCACATGTTTTTTCGTATTTGGCCCACGACTTCTTTCCTCTATTGATGCTCTTTAGCTCTTGACAGAGTTCAGTGCCCCTCGTGTCCGGTACGCGGGCAGGCAAATCATTGATCGGCTTGCTGTGTGTGGCAGGACTCAGGCGGCTAGGGTCAGTGGCCTGTGGCTGGCTGGGATTGGCTTCGAGTAGCGCATCAAGCTCTTCGGACAAGTCTGGGTGCGCCGTGCACCAGTTCCTCAAGTCGACTTGGTCTACAAACGTAATGCTGAATTTCTGTTCGAGCGCGTTCCGTAGTTCCCCAGTTAGAAAGCAGGAGACTACGAGCATGCCCTTCCGGGCATCCGCATCTTTGCCGTTACCAACAACGCGTGTAGCTGCAGCTTCAATAAGCGCAGGCTGAGCGCGTGCGGTGCGGTAGTACTTGACTTCAATTGCCCATGTTTCCCCTGCAAGTTGGGCAATGAAGTCGAAGCCCTTATCACCTCGCGGGCTATGAACTGCAACCTCAAAATTGTTCGCTTGCAAGATGCGACGAACAAGATCTTCAAACTGCTGCCAGGTCGACGCCGATGTCTTCATAGATGAGCTCTAACACCTGAGTTAAGCCGCGCCGCGAAGCGGCGTCGGCTTGAATGAATTGTTAGCCACTATGGGCACTTCAACAGGAGATCGTCCAATTGGAATGCCTTGTCCGGACCAGGGTCAGGAAGAGGTGATGGCTGGTTCGTCCGTGTCCAGTAGCTCAGGGCCAGATCACGATCTGCTTGGTCATGGAACTTAAACTTCTTTTCCTTCTCAAGCTTCAGCACAAGGTTGTAAGTTGCATCAAACGCTTCAGATCCGGATTGCTGAAACAGGATTCGGCCATGCCCATGATTGAGATAGATGAATCGTTCTACCTTGGCTTTTCCACCAATCATGAGCGCAAAAAGTTTGTCGAACGGCGGTTCCATAACCCGCAATCCAAGTTCGGGCTTGCATTTGACATAGGCCTTGTATGACTCGGTCAAGGCAGCAATCTCAGAGTCGTCTAAAGACCACTCTTTTTTATGGGGTTCCAAATAATTCTTGATCGCGGGTGAAATCACCAGCGCCCTGAGGCTGTCTGACCTCTTCTGCAAAGTTGAACTTTCGACTTGACTCTCATGGACAGTAGCACCAAGCACTTCACCAACTGGCCGATCCTCCGATTGCGCCGCGAATGCGGGCGTGAGAATTGAAGCTAGTAGGGCGGAGATGATGATCTTCATAGTGGCTAACACCTGAATTAAGCCGCGCCGCGAAGCGGCGTCGGCTTGAATGAATTGTTAGGCCCGCACTCTACGCTACTGGGAAGGCCAACTAACAGGAAGCTTGTAGACCTTGAGGCGTTCCGGTTGAGTCTGTGCCAAGGCAAAGAGCATTTCGGTTAGACCGCGAACCAGCTTGCGGAGAAGAGCTTGCAACTCCACAACGTCGGTTGGGTCGAGGCGCAGTGACTCGTGGAACTGCAAGACCGGAAGCGCGACGGCGGAATCTTCAAACGGTTGCAATGTGGAGATCCTGAAGTGCATAAGTTCGTCGTCCGAGTGAGCGACGACTTTACGACGCAGGTCAATGATCTTGCTCTTTAGCTGCTCCTCGGGCCCGTTAAGCCGCACACCGGCGGCGCGCGTACCGAGAACCGTCCGACCCCGGGACACCTCAAAGGGACGTGCGAACGCAATAATGGCTGCGTTCTCGTAACACTGGAATTTGCGTAGCGCCGCGGTGGAGTATTTAACCGAGTAGTCGCATTCCTCCAAGAGGAAAGTTAGCGCGGATAAGGCTTGCTGAAAGTCTCCGCATGACTGGATAGCACGAGTCAGTTGCGCATCCGTGAGAGCGAGAGTTTGGTTAGCCATGATGTGCCAAGCGGGCCTAACACCTGAGTTAAGCCGCGCCGCGAAGCGGCGTCGGCTTGGACGAATTGTTAGGGCTGACTGCACGAGCTGTTGCGTAGCCCACCACGCCACCGATGGCACCGAACAGTGCTAGCCAGGAAGTCATGGGCGTCCCGAGTTCAGAACTCCCGAGAAAAGCAAGCAGCCACGGAAGGGAAGCGCATATTACGCCGGACAACGTGGCGGTGATCCAGTTGAGCCGTCTGAAACGATTGAGCACTAAGAGAGTGGGGAGGCCGAGGAAGAAGGCCTGAGCACCGGCTACGAGAAGTGGGAAGAGGATCAGCACAGGATTCTTCAAGAAGTAGAAGCCAGGATCAAACGAGTCATGAATAACGAGGGCAGCTACGGCGGCGAGTGTCCCGACAACAGTCCCTATAATAAGTGCGCTGAAGTTCATGGCAGCAGCCCTAACGCCTGAGTTAAGCCGGGCCGCTTTGCGGCCACGGCGATGGTTCAATCATACAAACCGGCGCCGAGGCCGCGAAGCGGGCTCGGCTTGAACGAATTGTTAGGCGCTAATTTCCTGAACTCTGGGCGCCTCTTGCGACGCTATGTCGATGATGTGATTGGCGCAGAGAATTGCGTAGTGACGGAAAGGCCCTGGGTATTCGCTGGTGGCGAAGGTACCGCTACTCACGAAATCCAGGAACTTGGAACGTGTGTAGATACGAAAGCCAGACCCTTCCCACGTCTCTTCCTTGTCCCATGAGCAGAATGACTCATTCCGTACCGCATAGCTTATGTAGCTGGGCCAGAGGAGTTCAAACGTGCGCGAGTTGGAGGTCACCTCAATTGGCGTAACTCCCTCAATTGAGCCGGAGCCGATTTCCCAAGTCTCAGGTGGGCCAGACCGAAGTCCTTCTTGAATGATCAGGCGCAGGCTGCTCTCTTCCGGCTCAGAAATGCTAGCGAGAAAGAGGTAATCGCATTGGTCGATTTGTTCGAGCAGGGACACTGCTGTCATTAGCGCCTAACGCCTGAGTTAAGCCGGACCGCAGCCGGCGAGTGAATCACGCGCGAGACCGCGAAGCGGTCTCGGCTTGAACGAATTGTTAGCGCTCAGAGCCAACCCATCTCCGATCCGACAGTCTCCGAAAGAGTGCTGACGGTGAAGACCAGGAATACGCCGCACGCAATGTAGAGTGCTCGCTTAGCCTTGTCTCCAAGAACATGGAGCGCGGAATCAGGGATTTGCAGATATTGGGATTGTGTGAAATAGCGGATAGGCGGAGAGCTAGCTGTGTAGTCACGTCCAAGCCTAACTCGCGGACTCCCGAGAGAAGTCCAAGATTCTGCGTGATGCTCCTGCAGGTACTTAAACAGTCGGTCAGTAGAAGCTAGGGACCAAATGAAGGAAGGCAGCAGCAGAACTAGCGACAGCAGAGATAGGATTGCGAGGATGTCCGTCATCTGAGCGCTAACACCTGAGTTAAGCCGCGCCGCGAAGCGGCGTCGGCTTGAATGAATTGTTAGACCGCTGGCTCGTGGAGGCCGATAGCCAAGGCCGTGACCAGGACAACGATGCCGCAGACGGCAGTTGGAATCCAGCTCACACCGGACACATTGACAGCGAACATGGCACCAATAGCCATGAACATGACTGAGACGAGCGAAATGCCGATACGGTCTTGCGCCTTACGTGGCCAAGCCAGCGCCTTGACCAAGAGAGTCTGGTGCGGCGCCGGATGCAGCCAAGCTACCAAAACGCTTGCGAGTCCAAGCGCAACGAAAAACAGTCCGAATGCCGTTGGAACCGTCATGAACCCTCCGTCAGCGGTCTAACACCTTAGTAGTCCCCAGAAGCGGGGAATCGACCCGATGGTGCGGGTGCTTCTGCCTTCGGTCAAGGCAAATTCCTACGCAAATTCAATCCCTTCGCCTATCCCAGTCGATCGCCTCCTCACTGAAGCTTGCCCGATACGGTTCGCTCTTGGGGGCGTAATGGATTCGGCGGCGCAAGAGCGGGGTGTAGCATGGGTGCCGGACGGGGTACGCAAAGCCGGCCTGTTGGAGGAAGTTCGCGCGCGTTTGCGTGCGCGGCATTACAGCTTGCGCACCGAGCAGGCGTATCTGGGTTGGATCCGGCAGTTCATCGTGGTGAACGGGCGCCGTCATCCGCGCACCCTCGGTGGTGCGGAGGTGGACGCGTTCCTGAGCGGGCTGGCGGTGGAGCGCAACGTGGCCGCCAGCACCCAGAACCAGGCGCTATCGGCGCTGCTGTTCCTGTATCGCGACGTGCTGCGGCTGGAATTGCCGTGGATGGAATCGGTGGTGCGGGCGAAACGGCCGCGACGGTTGCCGACGGTGCTGTCGGTCGACGAGGTGCGACGCCTGCTGGCGATGCTGGAGGGGCGCACATGGCTGATGGCCAGCCTGCTCTATGGCACCGGCATGCGGCTGATGGAATGCCTGCGCCTGCGGGTGCAGTGCGTGGACTTTGCCCGCAGCGAGATCCTGATCCGCGACGGCAAGGGCGGCCAGGACCGCCGCACGATGTTGCCGCGCGTGCTGGAGGAGCCGCTGCGCCAGCAGATCGCACGCGCCCAGGTGCTGCACGAAAGCGACCTCGCGGAGGGGTTCGGGGAGACGCCGCTGCCGGGTGCGCTGGCGCGCAAGTATCCCAACGCGGGCCGGGAATTCCGCTGGCAGTTCGTGTTCCCGGCCGACCGTCGCGCGCTGGATCCGCGCGGGGGCGGAATCCATCGCCATCACGTGGACGATGCGGTGCTGGCGCGCGCGCTGAAACGAGCGCGTGCGCAGGCCGGGATCGAGAAATCGCTGAGCGCCCACACCCTGCGCCATTCGTTCGCCACCCACCTGCTGGAGGCCGGTTACGACATCCGCACCATCCAGGACCTGCTCGGGCACAAGGACGTCGCCACCACCCAGATCTATACGCACGTGCTCAACCGCGGCGGGCATGGGGTGCGTAGCCCGCTGGACCGCTAAGCGGCCGGTTGATCGCGACCAGGTGCGCCGCGTCGCCGTGAGCACGCCGTCACGCGGGCGTGTCTAGCCTTCGCCTCGCAATGGCCAAGATCCCGACGCCGTATCTGCCCATCGTCCGTCTTCCGTCGGCGCGGGGCACGCGTGGGTGTGCTGTTCTCACGGCGTTGCGATGAACACGCCCGCCAAGGCGACCGCTGACGCTGCGGACGAGGACCGCAAGCCGCTGCGCGCGGAAAGCCGCCTGCTGGCGGTCCTATACGACTCGGATGGCTGCGACCACGCGCTGGCGCCCGAGCGGATCGCGTGTCCCACCGATGAGGGCGCGCTGCTGTGGGTGGACGTGCAGGGCGATCCGCCCGGACCGGAGCTGTGCCGCCAGCTGGACGTGCCGGCCTGGATCGGCGAGGCCGCCTGGAGCGAGGGCACCACGCCGCGGATCGGGGTGGATGGCGATTTCGTCTGGTGCCTGGTCGGTCTCGCCAGTCCGGGGGGCGACCTGAAGTTCGAGGGGCGGATGCTGCGCATCCTTGCCGGGCCCGGATTCGTGGTCACCCACCACGGCCAGGAAATCGGCTTCCTCGACGACCTGCGCGAGCGCGAACATGGCCGCACGCGGCTGGGCCGGTTGGGGTCGACCACCTTCATGGCCTCGCTGCTGCACTGGGTGCTGGAGTCGTATTTCGAGGGCGTGATGGCGTTCGAGGCCGAGCTCGAACGGGTCGAGGCCGACATCCTGGAGGACCGCCACGACGAGGATTCGGTGCGGCTGAGCGCGATGCGGCGGGCGGCCTCGCGGCTGCGGAGGATGCTGGCGGCGCACCGCAGCGTGTTCGCGAGCCTGGCGCGCCCCGACTTCCTGCCCGAGGCCAACCGCGACACCCGCGAGGCCTTTGCCGGCGTGGAGACCCAGTTCCAGCACGCGATGGATGCGGTGGAGAACATCCGCGAGCTGGTGATCGGCACCCTGGACGTGCTCAGCAACCGGATCGCGCTGCGCACCAACCGCAGCATGCGCCTGCTCACGGTGGCGGCAACCTTGCTGGGGTTCCTGTCGGTGGTGGCGGGCGCGCTGGGCATGAATTTCCAGGCCGACTTCTTCGACACCGGCAACCGCGGGTTCTATTGGGCGGTGGGCCTGATGAGCGGCATCTCCGCGCTGGCGCTGCTGGTGGGCCTGCGCAAGCGCTGGTTCTGACCGGACGAAGCGGCGCGCGGCGGCAGCGCAGGCTTTCCAGCCCGCCGGGAAACGCCTAAGGTGCCCGCCTTGGCGCCGCAGGGACACCGCATGGACATCTTCAAGGCCTTCACCATCGAGGCGGCGCACCGGCTGCCGAACGTCCCGGACGGGCACAAGTGCGCGCGCCTGCACGGGCATTCGTTCCGGATCGAACTGCATGTGAGCGGCGAACCCGACCCGCGGCTAGGCTGGGTGATGGATTTCGCCGACCTCAAGGCCGCGTTCCAGCCGATCTATGACCGCCTCGACCACCACTACCTCAATGACATCGTGGGGCTGGAGAACCCGACCAGCGAGCGCCTGGCGATCTGGCTGTGGGAGCAGGTCAAGCCGCGGGTGCCGCTGCTGTCGGAGGTGGTGGTGCACGAGACCTGCACCTCGGGCTGCCGGTACCGCGGTCCCGCCTGAGCGGCCAGCAACAACGACGGGAAGAGCAGCGCCCGTTGTTGACAATCATTCGTGTTTGCGATCCAATCGCGTCAACTCCAGAAGGTTGCCGCGATGTACGTCTGCATCTGTAACGGCGTCACCGAACAGCAGGTCCGTGCGGCCGCGGAAGCCGGCTGCAGCACCGTTTCCGAGTTGACCATGCGCACCGGCGTCGGCGCCAACTGCGGCTCCTGCCTGGGCCTGGCCGGCGAGCTGCTGCAGGAACTGCACGCCCGCCGGGCGCTTGATTTGCCGGTGCTGGCCCACGCCGCCTGAGGCCAGTCGCAACCCGTTCCCGTTTGCGGACGATTCGCGTTCCGCCCGCGCCCGCGCCCAGCAGGTAGATTGTCGGCTTCCCGACACCTGCCGGAGGGCCGCCATGAAGGGCGACGCCAAGGTCATCGAACTGCTCAACAAGGCGCTCTACAACGAGCTGACCGCGATCAACCAGTACTTCCTGCACGCCAAGATGCTGAAGAACTGGGGCCTGAAGGAACTCGCCGAGCACGAGTACCACGAGTCCATCGACGAGATGAAGCATGCCGACAGCCTGTCGGAGCGCATCCTGTTCCTGGACGGGCTGCCGAACTTCCAGGCGCTGGGCCGGTTGCGGATCGGCGAGACGCCGGTGGAGATCCTGCGCGCGGACCTGGCGCTGGAGCTGGAGGCGATCCCGCTGCTGCGCGAGGCGATCGCGCATTGCGAATCGGTCAACGACTACGTCAGCCGCAAGCTGTTCGCCGACATCCTCGAATCCGAGGAAGAGCACGTCGACTGGATCGAGACACAGCTGTCGCTGGTCGAGCGCCTCGGCGAGCAGAACTACCTCGCCCAGCAACTCGACGGCTGACGCGGGGGTTCAGGCCGGCGCGTCCAGCTGCTCCTGCAGCGCCGCGCGGACCTGGGTGAACTCGGCGACCAGCCTCGCCACCTGCGCCGCCGGCTGGGCGATGGTGCCGTCGCGGGCGCCATGTTCCAGCTCGCGCGCCATCTCCGACAGGGTGGTGGCACCGACGTTGGCGCTGGAGGACTTCAGGGTGTGCGCGGCCACCCGCAACCCGATCGGGTCGCCATTGGTCGACGCGTGCTCCAGCTGCGCGATCTGCCGCGGCGCATCCTCCAGGTACACCTTGATGATGCGATCCACCTCGGCGCCCAGCACCTCGCGCAACTCGCCCAGCACCGAGGCGTCCAGCACCGACGGGCGCCGCGCCTGGCGCTCGGCCGGCGGCTGCGGGGAGTCGGGCACGGTCAGCCGCGCGCTGCGCCACTGGGTGATGCAGGCCTGCAGTTCGGCGCGGGTCACCGGCTTGGCCAAATAGTCGTCCATCCCGGCGTCCAGGCATTTCTGGCGGTCGCCCGCCATCGCGTTGGCGGTCATCGCCACGATCGGCAGCCGGCGCCTTGCGCCGCGCTGCTGCTCGACCTGGCGCCAGCGGCGGGTGGCGGCGTAGCCGTCCAGCACCGGCATCTGGCAGTCCATCAGCACCAGGTCGTAGCCGTCGCTGTCGGCCTCGAGCTTCTCCAGCGCCACCTGGCCGTTGCCGACCGCGTCGCAGTCGGCGCCCAGCACCTCCAGCAGGCGCTGGGCAACCATCATGTTGACCGGGTTGTCCTCCACCAGCAGGACCCGCGCCTTGCGATTGGCGGGTTCCGTCGCGCGCGCGGCGGGCGCCGGGTGCGGGTCGTGCGCGGCCCAGGCCACGCCGGAGGCGGACAGCGCGGCGCGCAGGTCGGCATCGTTCACGGCGCGCGGCAGCAAGTGGGCGTTCTCCGGCAAGTCGAGCGACGCCGCTTCATCGGTCCCCAGGTACACCAGCCGCGCGGTGCCGTACTGGTTGGTGCGCTGCATGTTGCGCGCCAGTGCCACCGCGGTGCCGGGGATGCTGCCGAGGTCGGCCAGCACCACCGAGTACTGCCAGGGTTCGCCCTGGCCGTGCGCCTGGCGCAGGCGCTCCAGCGCGTCGTGGGTGTTCTCCACCGTGGTCACCCGCAGGCCCCAGTTGGGCAGCAGCAGGGTCAGCCGCATGCGCAGGCGCGACTCGGTGGTGATCAGCAGCACCCGCCCGCCATGCAGGTCGGCCTGCCGGCTGGGCATGTCGCCCTGCGCCTTCAGCAGCGGGATCTCGAACCAGAAGGTGGAGCCCTTGCCTACGGCGGATTCCACCCCGATCCGCCCGCCCATCAGCGAGACGATCCGCCGGCAGATCGCGAGCCCCAGGCCGGTGCCGCCGTACAGCCGGGTGGTGGAGGCGTCGGCCTGGCTGAAGGCGTGGAACAGCTTCTCCTGCACCGCCTTGTTGATGCCGATGCCGGTATCGGCCACCTCGAAGCGCAGCTGGTGCTGGCCGCTGGTCTCGCCGATACGGCGAACGGTGACGGTGACCCCGCCGCGCTCGGTGAACTTGATCGCATTGCTGATCAGGTTGCTCAGGACCTGCCGCAGCCGCACCGGGTCGCCGCGCACCGGCAGCCGCACCGACGGGTCGATCACCAGCGACAGCCGCAGGCCCTTGGCCTCGGCGGTGCGCTCCATCAGGGTGATCACGCTCTGCAGCAGCTCGCGCAGGTGGAAGCCGGTGGTCTCCAGGTCCAGGCGGTCGGCTTCCAGCTTGGAATAGTCGAGGATGTCATCGACGATCCGCTGCAACTGCTGCGCCGAGGCGGACGCCGTGCGCAGGAGTTCCTGCTGGTCCACCGCCAGCTTGGAGCTGCCCAGCAGTTCCAGCATCGGCAGGATGCCGTTGAGCGGGGTGCGGATCTCGTGGCTCATGGTGGCGAGGAATTCGCCCTTGGCCATCACCGCTGACTCCGCCGCCTGCTTGGCCTGCGTGAGCTCGTCCTCCAGCCGGTTGTGGTCGACGATCTGGTTGCGCAGCATGTCGATCTCGCCGGCGTGCTCGCGGGCGCGGGCCTCGGCCTCGCGCGCGCGCGCCAATTCGCGCCGGGAAGCGAGGGCGTTTGCGGCCGCGGTGCCCAGCGCGACCAGCGCCAGCACCAGCGCCGCGCCGGTCCAGGGGCCGGGCACGCCTCCGGCCTGCAGCAGCAGCGCCAGCGCGGCGCCCGCGGCGGCGGCCGGGGCCACCCAGCACAGTGCGACGGAGCGGGTCATCGCGGTCTCCGGGGTGTTCACAGCGCGCCGCTCCTGAAGTCGTAATCGAGCGCCTGCTCCGCCTCGTGCACCAGGTTGCCCTGCAGGAAATCCACGCCGCCGGTCCACAGCGCCGCCGCCGCCTGCGGATCCTCCACCGCCTGCCCGATCACCTGGATGCCCAGGCCGTGCGCGGTCTGCACGATCCGCGCCAGCTCCTCGCGCATGGCTTCCGGCAGGGCGCTCACCGCGAATGCCACGTCCAGCCGCACATAGGCCAGCGGCAGCCGCTGCAGCAGGGCATCGGCGTCCTCGCCCTGGCGGAACTGGCTGAGGCAGAAGCCCACGCCGACGTCATGCAATTGCGCGCAGGCCTGCTCCAGCAGCAGCCCGTGCACCAGCGCATCCTCCAGCCGGATGTCGATCACCAGCGCATCGCCGGGCACGCCAGCCTCATTCAGCGCCTGCAGCAGCGCGGCCGCGAAGTCCTCCTGCGCCAGCGTGCGCGAGGACTGCGACAGGAACAGTCGCAGCGGGCGGTTCTCGGCGCGCCGCCGCTGCACCAGCGCAAGGCTGGTGCGCAGCACCCAGCGATCCAGCTCGGCCAGCAGGTGGGCGGCGCGCGCGACCGGCAGGAAGTCGCGCGCGCGGATCACCTGCCCGTCGGCGTCGCGCATGCGCGCCAGCACCTGGAATCGCGCCTCGTTGCCGCCGTCGACCGCGACCACCGGCTGGAAGGTCAGGTGCAGCCGGCCATCGTCCGTGGCCAGCGAGGTGGCCAGCGCGGTGGCGAGGTCGTGCGCGCCGCCGACTTCGGGCGGCGTGTAGGCGGCCACGCCCACCGTCGACGCGCGTGCGGCGCGGGTGGCCTCCTCGAGCGCGGCCAGCACGCTGCTGGCATCGTGGAAGCCCTGGTCCAGCGCGGCATGCCCGACCACCGCGCGCAGGCGCACGCTTTCATCGTCGGCCTCGAACACCTGGTGCCCGATGCGGTCGCGCAGCACCCGCGCCTGCTCCTGCAGCGCGGAGGCGTCCTCCATCACCACCAGGAACGCATGCTCCCCAAGCGGCGCCAGCGCGCGCTCGCCGGGCGGGGCGGCCAGGCGGCGCGCCACCTGGTCCATCATCGCCTCGAAATCGGCGAATCCGTAACGCTCGCGCAGGGCCGGGGCATTCTCGATCTCCACCAGCAGCGCGCCGCCCTGCTTGCGCGACAGCGGCGCGTCCAGCAGCCGCTTGAGCGCGGCGCGGCCATGCAGGCCCTGGCGCGGATCGGCCGCCGGCGGGCGTCGGCGCGCGGTCGCGCGTGCACGCCGGGCGCGGTTCTGGATCGCCGCGATCAGGTGGCGCGGGCGCACCGGCTTGGTCAGGTAGTCGTCGCCGCCGTGCTCCAGCGCCTCGACCCTGCGGTCGGGATCGCTGTCGCCGGACAGGAACACCACCGGGGTGTCCTCGAACCCCGCCCGGGCGCGGATCTGGTCGGTCAGCTCGGTGCCGCGGATGCCCGGCAGGTGCAGGTCCATCAGCACCACGTCGGGCCGGAAGCGCTCCAGCGCCTCCATCATCCGCCCGGGCTCCGCCACCACTTCGGCCAGCATGCCGGCGCCGCGCAGGATCGCCTCGGCGAACACCGCCTGGCTGCGGTCGTCCTCCACCACCAGCACCCGATACGGATCCTGGGCCGCGGTGGCGGCCGGGGGCGAGGGAATGTCGGCGCTCACGCCGCGCACTCCGGCACGGTGTTGCGGGAACTCACGCGAACAGGGGGATGACGGACCACGCGCGACTCCATGTCATGTCCGGGGGAAGGACGGTGCGGCGGGACGCTCAGCCGGGTGCTGGCGGCCGCGGGCTGCGGCGGAACAGCTTGCGCCACAGCCACCAGATGGACAACGCAAACACCAGGCTCAAGGTGACAACCAGCGCCAGCGCCAGCCAGGGATGGGTGAACGCCAGCGCCAGCCCACCGACCACCGCCGCGTCCTCGGTGATGGAGGCGGTCCAGTTGCTGACCGGTTCCGGCGAGGTGTTGAGCAGCGCGCGCGAGCCGGCCTTGATGAAGTGGCTGGTCAGGGCGACGCCCGCGCCGGTGGCCAGCATGCCGGTGCCGAGCTCGCCATCCGGCGACATCGCCGCGGCGGCCAGGAACGCGCCCACCGGGATGCGCAGCACCGTATGCAGCAGGTCCCACACCGAATCCACGCCCGGGATCTTGTCGGCGAAGAATTCCGCCGCGGCCAGCACGCCGGAGGTGCCGAGCACCCACGCCGACTGCGTGGCCTGCAGCGCGTCGGGCAGGTCCAGCCAGCCCAGCATCCCGGCCAGCCCCACTCCGAACACGGTGAGGTACACGCGGATGCCGGCCAGCCATGCCAGCAGCACGCCGATGGCAAACAGGTGGGTTTGATCCAGCTGCATGACGCTGTCCTCGACGCCGGCCGGTGGCCCTGGCCGCAGTCTAACGGCAGCCGGCGCTTGACGCAGGGGTGGCCGCGGGGGCTTCATGCGCCGATGCGAGATTCCAACCGCACCCGCCAGCGCGGCACCGGCCAGCCGCGCCTCGCCCTGGTCCTGCTGGTGGCCGCCGCCCTGCTGCTGGGCGCCTGGGGGGCGTGGCGCAGCTTCGCGCCGCAACCGGCCAACGCGGTGCAGACGCTGCGCGAGCAGGCCGCCGCGATCGACGCGCTGGAGCAGGAGGTCGCCACCCTCAAGCGCTCCGACCAGATCAGCCGCCAGGCCAACGGCGACCTGCAGGGCACGCTGGCCGAGCGCGACGAGGAGATCGCCGGCCTGCGCGCGGACATCGCCTTCTACGAGCGCTTCGTCGGCGCCACCGCGCAGCGCCACGGCCTTGCGGTGCACGAGCTGTCGCTTACCCCGCAGCGCGATCCGCAGCTCTGGCACTTCGTCGCCACCCTGACCCAGAACCTCAACCGCGGGGCGACCAACAAGGGCCGGCTGCAGCTGGCGCTGGAGGTCAGCGAAGGCGGGCGCATGCGCCGGCTGGACTGGGGCACGCTGCGCCAGCAGGCCTCGGCGCCGGGGGTGGAGTATTCGTTCAAGTACTTCCAGCAGGTGGAAGGCGACATCGTGCTGCCCGAGGGGGTCAAGCCGATCCGGGTGGTGGTGCGGCTGGTGCCGGTGAGCGGAACGGCGCTGGAGCGCAGCTTCACCTGGAGCGATGCCACCGCCGGCGCCGCTCCCGCCACCGCGCCGCCGCCCGCGACCGCGCCCGGCGCTGGTTGAATCGCGGCGCCCGCCCCCCCATCCTGACGGGATGGATACCGTCGCCACCCCGCTCCCGCTGCCCGGCCTGCCGGCCGCGCCCATGGACTTCACCGGCAATGCCGCCGCCAAGGTGCGCGAGCTGATCGCCGAGGAAGGCAACGCCGGGCTCAAGCTGCGGGTCTACATCCAGGGCGGCGGCTGCTCCGGCTTCCAGTACGGCTTCGAGTTCGACGAAGTGCAGGGCGAGGACGACATCGCCATCGTCACCGATGGCGTGACCCTGCTGGTGGATCCGCTGAGCCTGCAGTACCTCGCCGGCGCCAGCGTCGACTACAGCGAATCGCTGGGCGGCGCGCAGTTCGTGATCCGCAACCCGAACGCCAAGACCACCTGCGGCTGCGGCTCGTCGTTCACGATGTGAGCCCGCCCGCCTCGCCGCATGCGTTCGTCGACGGCGCGCTCGACCGCGCCGACCACCTGCGCGACGACGCGGCGGCACTGGCGCTGGCGTGGCCCGATGCGCGGGTCCTGGTGCTGGACGGCGAGGGACGCGCGCCACTGGATGCACGCGGTGAGCTGGCCGCAGTGGCCGGTCCGGCGCTGGCGGCGGGACCGCAGGGCCACACGTTCCTGGGCCTGCGCGAGGGCCGGGCCTGGTTTCTCGCGGGTGCCGACGCAGCGTTGCCGACCGCGAGCGGGTGGATCGACCTGCGCGAGGCCGCCAGCCAATGGCCGTCCTGGCAATCCACCCTCTTCGCGCAGGCCCGCGCGCTGCGCCACTGGCATGCGCGGCACCGCTATTGCCCCGCCTGCGCCGGCCCGCTGCGCTTCCTGCGCGCGGGCTGGCTCGGCCGCTGCGAGGGCTGCGGCAGCGAGCATTACCCGCGTACCGACCAGGCGATCATCGTCGCCGTCAGCGATGGCCAGCGCCTGCTGCTCGGGCGGCAGGCCAGCTGGCCGCCGCGGCGCTGGTCGCTGGTGGCCGGCTTCGTCGAGCCGGGCGAGACCCTGGAGCAGACCATCGCCCGCGAGGTGATGGAGGAAACCGGGGTGCGGGTCCATGCTCGCAGCGCGCGCTACGTCGGCTCGCAGCCGTGGCCGTTCCCGGGCTCGCTGATGCTGGGCTTCATCGCCGATGCGGAAGCCGACGCGCCGGTCGCGCGCGAGGAGCTGGAGGACGCGCGCTGGTTCAGCGCCGACGAGGTGCGCGCCGGGCTGGCCCGCGACTGGCGCGACGCCGGCGCGCAGGGCGAGGGAATCGTGCTGCCGTCGCCGGTGTCGATCGCGCGCCACGTGGTGCAGGCCTGGCTGCAGGCGCAGGACGCGCGTGCGCGGGCCGGCGAGGGCGCTGGGTAGAATCGGGGCATGGCCGCCACCCTGCTTGCCGTCGTCGTTGCACTGGCGCTGGGCCACCTCGCGCCGCCGCTGGCCTCCCGCCTGCGCCGCTTCGGCTGGTTCCGCGGCTGGCTGCAGTGGCTGGGCGCGCAGTTCCCCGAAGGCAGCTTCTGGCGCGGCCGCTACGGCATCGCGCTGGCGCTGCTGCCGCCGCTGCTGGTGACCGGCCTGCTGCAGCGGGCGCTGGACGATCCGCTGTGGGGACTGCCGGGCCTGCTGTTCGCCATCGCCGTGCTGTTCTTCTGCTGGGGCCCGCGCGACCTCGATGTCGACGTGTCCGCGGTGCTGGATGCCCCGGACGCCGCCAGCCGCCGCGCCGCCGCCGCGCGCCTGTACCCGCCGGGTGCCGCGGTGCGGATGGACGGCGGTTCGCTGGTCGAGGCGGTGTTCCGCAATGCGCTGCGCCGCTGGTTCGGGGTGCTGTTCTGGTTCCTGCTGCTGGGCCCGTTCGGCGCCTTGCTCTACCGCCTGGGCGCGCTGGCCGCCGAGGCGGACGCCGACCTGCTGCCGCATGAAACCCGCGAGGGCGCCCGCACCCTGCTCGCCGCGCTCGACTGGCCGGTGGCGCAGCTGGCGACCCTGTCGTTGGCGCTGGTCGGCAACTTCGACAGCGTGATGGCCGCCTGGCGCGAACCGGGGGCCTTCGCCCTGCACGGCAGCCTGCTGGCCAACGCCGCCCGCGCGAGCGTGCGAAGCGAGATCGCTGAGGAAGTGGCGGACTACGCCGACACCGGCGTTCCTGCCGCCGCCGCCATCGCCGAAGTGTTCGGCGACCTGCCCGAACTGCGCGACGCCATGAGCCTCGCGTGGCGCGTGCTGGTGCTCTGGCTCGCCCTCATCGCCCTGCTGGTGCTGGCGGGTTGGGTGGGGTGAGGCCGGCCCGGAGGGTGAGGGTCGAGCAAGCATCTACCCACATGGCAGCTGGTCATCGCGGCCGGAGCTGGGGCCAAGTCGGGCTGCCTGATCGCGGCTGAACCCGCTCCCACAGGTTGGGAATTCAAAGGGGGATTCCAAAGAGGTTGTAGGAGCGGCTTCAGCCGCGACCCGAGTGGCCGAACACTTCATGAGTCGCTCCAGCCGTCCTCCGAGCCGCTTGCACTTGTACCTGTGGGAGCGGCTTCAGCCGCGATCCGAGTGGCCGAACACTGCAAGAGTCGCTCCAGCCGCCCTCCGGGCCTGCTCTTGCTGGTCCTTGTGGGAGCGGCTTCAGCCTCAAGCCGAGCCAGCTTGCACTTGTACCTGTGGGAGCGGCTTCAGCCGCGATCTCGGTTAGCCCCACACCTCCATGGGGTATTGCCCGATCCCCAGCACCTCGCCGAGCGCCCACCATCCCTGCATGCCGCAAGGATCCGCCGCGCTCAGATCCGGACGCCATTCGCTCCCCGGACAGGCCTACCTCGTCACCTTCGCCACGGCGCGTCGTCGCGCGATCTTCGCCGACCCGCAGATGGCCCGTGACACCTGCCGCTGGCTGTCAGCCCCTGCGACTTGGGGAGATGCGCGCCTGCTGGCTTGGGTGTTGATGCCCGACCACTGGCACGGGATCGTGCAGCTTGGCGAAAGCACCGGGCTTTCGCTGGTGGTCGGGCAGGCCAAGGGCAGGGTGTCGCGCGCGATTCGCCTGCTGCATCCCCACATCGACATGGTGTGGCAAGCCGGCTTCCATGATCGCGCGTTGCGCTCCGATGCCGACCTGCGGCCTGCTGCGCGCTATGTCATCGCAAACCCCGTCCGCGCGGGATTCGCTCGTCGCGTTGGCGACTACCCTTACTGGGATTGCCAATGGCTGGATTCCCCGGATCGCGGCTGAAGCCGCTCCCACAGGGGTGGGTTGGGGGAGCTGCTACCCACTTGCAGCTGGTCATCGCCGCCGACATGTCGGGGTGTCTGATCGCGGCTGAAGCCGCTCCCACAGGGGTGGGTTGGGGGAGCTGCTACCCATCTGCAGCTGGTTATCGCCGCCGACATGTCGGGGCGTCTGATCGCGGCTGAAGCCGCTCCCACAGGGGGTGGGTTAGGGGGAGCTGCTACCCATCTGCGGCTGGTCATCGCGGCTGAAGCCGCTCCCACAGGGGAGGGGATGCACAGGGGGGATTCCTGAGGTGGTAGGAGCGGCTTCAGCCGGGATCCAAGGTGCCACTTTGCCTGCAGGAGCAGCTTGGGCCGCGATCCGAGGAGCCAATAGGCCTTGTGGGAGTGGCTTCAGCCGCGATCGGAGGAGCCGATAGGCCTGGTGGCTTCGGCCGCGATCCGAGGAACTGATAGGCCGGTGGGAGCGGCTTCAGCCGCGAACGCGCGCGCCTCAGGCCGCATCCCCCCGCAATTCCCGCACCTTCGCCTCCAGCCCGGCCGCGGTCGCCATCACGCCATCCACCGGTGCGGCCGCTACCACTTCGATATGCGCGCGCAGCCGCCTTGGCACCCGCATGCGGTCCAGCAGGTCGCCTTCCTTCGCATTCGCGCGGCGGCTCCACATGCTGCCCCACATGTTGCGCAGGGCCATGGGCACCACCGGCACAGGACGGCGGGCGAGGATCTTCTCCACGCCGGTCTTGAACGGCGCGATGTTGCCGTCCTTCGTCAGCGCGCCTTCGGGGAAGATGCAGACCAGTTCGCCCTCGGCCAGCGCGGCGTCCACTTCATCGAACGCGCGCTGCATCAGCGCCGGGTCTTCCCTGGCGCCGGCAATCGGGATCGCCTTCGCCGTCCTGAAGATCCAGCGCATCACCGGGATGTTGAAGATCCGGTAGTACATGACGAAGCGCACCGGCCGCGGGATGCTGGCGGCCAGGATCAGCGCGTCCATGTAGCTGACGTGGTTGCACACCAGCAGCGCCGGGCCTTCGTCGGGCACGTGTTTCTCGATCCCGTGCAGCTTCAGCCGGTACAGCGCGCGCACCAGCAGCCAGCTGAGGAAGCGCATCAGGAACTCGGGGACGATGCTGAAGATCCACGCCGCCACCAGGATGCTGGCCACGCCCAGCGCCAGGAACACCTGCGGGATGCTCCAGCCCAGCAGCTGCTGCAGCGCCACCCCGCCCAGCGCGGCCAGCACGATGAACACCGCGTTCTGGATGTTCATGCCGGCAATCACCCGGCTCAGCTCTTCGCGCGGGGTGCGGCTCTGGATCAGCGCGAACAGCGGCACCACGTAGAAGCCGGAAGACAGCCCGATCCCGGCCAGGTCCGCCACCACCCGCCAGGCGCCCGGCTGTTGCAGGAAACTCGACACGTCCAGCCCCTGCGCGGCGATCGCCGGCGCCAGCGCCAGGTGCGCGATGCACGCGCTCATGCCGATCGCGCCCAGCGGCACCAGTCCGATCTCCACCGTACGCGCCGACAGCTTCTCGCACAGCAGCGAGCCCACGCCTACGCCGATCGAGAACACCGCTAGCGCGAACACGTACAGCGTCTGCGTGCCGCCCAGGTGGGTCTCCGCGTACACCGGCAGGTTGCCGGTCAGCAGGGTGCCGGTGAACCAGAACCAGCTCACCCCCAGCACCGCGTTGCGCACGGCCAGCTGCTTGCGCGCCAGCCGCCAGATCGCCAGCGATTCCGGGATAGGGTTCCACTGGATCTTCAGCCCCGGCGCGGAGGCCGGCACCGGCGGGATCGCTCGGCTGAGCAGGTTGCCGGTGATGGCCAGCGCCACCACCAGCAGCGCCGCGGCCTGCGGGCCGTTGTCGCCGGCCACGGTGAAGACCAGCCCGCCCAGCAGCATGCCCAGCAGGATCGAGATGCTGGTGCCCATCTCCACCAGCCCGTTGCCGCCGGTCAGCTCCTCCGGCGCCAGCACGCTGGGCAGGATCGAATACTTCACCGGCCCGAACAGGGTGGACTGCATGCCGGTGGCGAACAGCGCGATCAGCAGCACCGGCATGTTCTGAAATACGAAGCCCACCGCCGCCAGCGCCATGATGGCGATCTCCATCGCGGTGGTGATGCGGATCAGCCGCGCCTTCTCGGTGCGCTCGGCGAACTGCCCGGCGATCGAGGAGAACAGGAAGTACGGCAGGATGAACACCGCCGGCGCCAGCTGCGTGTAGATGCCGCGGGTGGACGGGTCCAGAGTGCCGGCCAGCACCATCGCCCCCATCAGCCCGATGATCG
Organism: Pseudomonadota bacterium; assembly: GCA_023388715.1. Taxonomy (GTDB): domain Bacteria; phylum Pseudomonadota; class Gammaproteobacteria; order Xanthomonadales; family Xanthomonadaceae; genus Thermomonas. Next base: position 8,882 of record JAEWFT010000039.1, on the reverse strand, counting down.
CCTGCCGGAACACGTTGTCGTTGAACGCCCCCAGCGCCTGCACCGCGAAGTACGGCAGGAAGCGGCGCTCGCGGAGCAGGTCGAACTGCGAATGGGCCATCGGCGGTTCCGGGGTTTTGCGGAGGATAGCCGCTTGTCTCCCTCCCTTTCGCCGCAGGCGAAGGGGAGGGCTGGGGAGGGGTGCTCTTCATCTCCGCCGTCTGCGTTGCGCGGAGCGACGGCAGCAGGTCCGGCCGCGACAGCAGTAGGTGGGTTGACCTGCAGCAGTACCCGCCGAAGCTGGACGAGTGGGTGCGCGACCTGGAGCGGTAGGTTCGGAACCTACCGCTGTACCTCGGCGACCTACCGCAGAAGGTCAGGTGTACCAGCTGGCTACGTCACCGGACCCACCCGAGTACGTCGGAAACCTGCAGCAGTACCTCCGCGACCTACCGCAGTAGGTCGGGTGTATTAGCTGGCTACGTCAATGGACCCACCCGAGTACGTCGGGAACCTGCAGCAGTACCTCCGCGACCTACTGCTGTAGGTCAGGTGTATTACCTGGCTAGAACACTGGACCTTGTTTGCACCCCCCTTTCGCCGCAGCCGAAGGGGGCTAGGGAGTGGTGCGCTTGCTTTGATCCCTCCCTTTCGCCAAAGACGAAGGGGAGGGCTGGGGAGGGGTGCGTTTGCTTTGCTCCCTCCCTTTCGCCGCAGGCGAAGGGGAGGGCTGGGGGGGGTTGCCTTGCCCGCTCTGCGGCCTCCTGCCAAAGGGCCAATTGGCGCAAAGGCGCGTCCTTGCAGTGATCTTCCACTCGCGGCCCGAGTTCCCGGGTATCAACGCCCAAGCTTTGAACTCGGCGCGCCAGGTTCCCTGGTGTCTCCGCCCGAGTTCCCGAGTGTCTCCGTCGGAGTTCTGGGGTGTCTCGCTCCGAGTTCAGAGCTCGGCCCGCCAAGTTCTCGGATATCAACGCCCGAGTTCCCGAGTGTCTCGTCCCGAGTTCCCGAACATCAACGCCCAAGCTTTTAACTTGGCGCTCCGAGTTCCCGGGTATCAACGCCCGAGTTCCCCAGTGTCTCGGCCCGAGTTCCCGAACATCAACGCCCAAGCTTTTAACTCGGCGCTCCGAGTTCCTGAGTATCAAGGCTGACATCATCGAACTCGGTCCGCCGAGTTCCTGGGTATCAACGCCCGAGTTCCCCGGTGTCCCGGCGCGGGTCCACGAATTCGGTTACCCGCTTGCCCTCGACCGACCGCCCCCTGTGGGAGCGGCTTCAGCCGCGATTACCTAGCGCTGTCATGCCCACTGTAGGAGCAGCTTCAGCCGCGATCAGCCGCCGGGGGTGCATCCCCACCCCCCGTCGGTTAGCCTTCGGGGAGGGGAGAGGACTGGCATGACGACACGGATGGTTGCCGCCCTGGTGGCGATGGCAATGACGGCAGCATGCAGCGCGCCGCAGGCGGACGCACCCGAGGCGCCGCGCCCGCAACAGGCGGGCCAGCCGATGGACCCGTTGCGCACCGCCAGCCACATGGCCGGCGTGCGCGTTGCCGCACTCACGGGCGACCAAGCGGGCGTGCAACGCAGCATGGAGGCGATGAACGACGACATGCGCCGCGCGATGAAGCTGGCCGACCCGGCGCGCCCCATCAACCCGGAAGCTGCCCGCGGCATTACCCGCGCCATGCCCGGCGTACGCTCCGCCAACTGGATCGATCGCCACAACCTGCTGGTCCGCGTGGAAGGCGCGCACCTGCGCAGCCACGACACCATCGATGCGTTGTGCGTGCAGCTTGAACCGTTGGGCGACACTCTGGCCGTCATCGTGCATGTGCAGGATGCCGCGCCCATCGATCGCGACGGCATGGACACCCTAAGCCGCAACTGCCAGCTCGCGCCGGGGGATCACTCCCTGTTCCAGCGCGCGCGGACGGTGGATGCGCTGGATCCCGGGATGCGCGCGCAGCATCGGGCGACGACAGGACACATGCAGCAGTCGCAGCGGCAGCAGCAGAGTGCGGGTGACCGCGCGGCGCTGGAGGCGATGGCGGAGATGTAGCGAGCTCATCCCCTCCCGCTGCGCCTCATCTCAACCGGAAAAGAGAATGTTTGAACAAGCCTTCAAGAACATCGACGACATCCTGCACAAGGATGCCGGCTGCACCAGCGAGCTGGACTACACCGAGCAGTCCTCGTGGCTGCTGTTCCTCAAGTACCTCGACGCGCTGGAACGGGACCGGGCGATGGAGGCCGAGCTGGAGGGCCGCAAGTACGAGTACCTGCTGCAGAAGAAATTCCGCTGGGAATCGTGGGCGGCACCCAAGGGCAGGGATGGCAAGCTCGACCACAACAAGGCGCTGACCGGCCCGGACCTGGTGGACTTCGTCGATGACGAGCTGTTCCCCTACCTGCAGGGCTTCAAGATCAAGGCCAGCAGCCCGCAGACGCTGGAATACAAGATCGGCGAGATCTTCGGAGAACTGACCAACAAGATCCGCAGCGGCTACAACCTGCGCGACGTGATCGAGCGCGTGGACGAGCTGCGCTTCGGCAGCAGCGCCGAGAAGCACGAGCTGAGCCACCTGTACGAGGTGAAGATCCGCAACATGGGTAATGCCGGGCGCAACGGCGGCGAGTACTACACGCCCCGCCCGTTGATCCGCGCCATGATCCGCGTGCTGGACCCGCAGATCGGCGAGACCATCTACGACGGCGCCTGCGGCAGTGCGGGCTTCCTGTGTGAGGCCTACGACCACCTGCGCGGCCAGGACAAGCTGTCGACGAACGACATCAAGACCCTGCAGGAGAGGACCTTCTACGGCCAGGAGAAGAAGGGCCTGGCCTACGTGATCGGCGTGATGAACATGATCCTGCACGGGATCGAGGCGCCGAACATCGTCCACGCCAACACCCTGGGCCAGAACCTCAACGACATCCAGCCGAAGGACCAGAAGGACATCGTGCTGGCCAATCCGCCGTTCGGCGGCAAGGAGCGCAAGGAGGTCCAGCAGAACTTTCCGATCAAGACCGGCGAAACCGCGTTCCTGTTCCTGCAGCACTTCATCCGCATGCTCAAGCCCGGCGGGCGCGCGGCCATCGTCATCAAGAACACGTTCCTGTCCAATACCGACAACGCCAGCACCAGCCTGCGCCGCAAGCTGCTGGCCGAATGCAACCTGCACACGGTGCTGGACTGCCCGTCCGGCACCTTCCAGGGCGCGGGCGTGAAGACCGTGGTGCTGTTCTTCGAGAAGGGCGCACCCACGCGCAAGACCTGGTACTACCAGCTCGATCCGGGCCGCAGCCTGGGCAAGACCAATCCGCTCAACGATGCGGACCTGACCGAGTTCGTGGAATTGCAGAAGACGTTCGCCGATTCGGCGAAAAGCTGGACGGTGGACGCGGCGTCCGTGGATCAGGCGACGTTCGACCTCTCGGTGAAGAACCCGAATGGCGGCGAGGTGAAGGCGCAGCGCAGTCCGCGTGAAATCCTTGATGAGATTGCGGCGCTGGATGCGGCGAGCGCGCAGGTGCTGGCGAAGATCAGGGCTTTGGTATGACAAGCGGCTGGAAGAGGCGGGCGCTAGGAGATCTTCTCCAACTCCAGAATGGGTTCGCGTTCGACTCGAAGAAGTTTGGCACAACCGGGACACCACTCATCCGAATTCGGGATCTCAAGCGCGGGACCGAAACCGACACATGTTTCGACGGTGAGTACGACAAACGGTATCTGGTAAAGCGAGGCGACTTGCTGATCGGGATGGACGGCGAGTTCCGATGCCATGAGTGGAAAGGCCCAGAAGCGTTGCTGAACCAGCGGGTTTGTCGCTTACAGGGGTTCAGTGGCGACTTGTTGCCTCGATTCGTTCTCTACGGCATCAATAAGTACTTGAAAGACATCGAAGATGTCACGGCGTTCGCGACGGTCAAGCACTTGTCGTCGAAGCAAATCTTGGGGGTGGAGTTTCCTGCGCCTTCGATTGAGGAACAACACCGCATCGTCGCGCTACTCGACGAAGCGTTTGCGGGCATCGCCACCGCCAAGGCCAATGCCGAGAAGAGCCTGCGCTGTGCTCGGGAGGCGTTCGAAGCATCTTTAACCGCTGCTCTTGGATCGAATGGTTGGCCAGAGCGGCGGCTTGGTGAGGTCTGCGAAATTGCGCGCGGGGGATCGCCCAGGCCTATCAAGGCCTTTCTCACGAACGCCTCTGACGGGGTGAACTGGGTCAAGATCGGCGACGCATCTGCGAGTTCGAAGTACATCTATCGGACCCGCGAGAAAATCAAGCCGACCGGCGTGACCCGCTCGCGCCTGGTGCACAGTGGGGACTTCCTACTGTCAAACTCGATGAGCTTCGGGCGGCCCTACATAATGCGCACGTCCGGCTGCATTCACGACGGATGGTTGGTGCTGTCGAAGTACGAGGACAGCTTCGAGCAGGATTTCCTGTACCTGCTGCTCGCATCGCAGTGCATGTATCAGCAGTTCGATCGGCTGGCCGCAGGCTCCACGGTGCGCAACCTCAATATCGAGTTAGCAAGTCGCGTCTCAGTGCCGGTTCCCCCCCTAGCGACGCAGCAGCAGATCGCTAGGGAGCTTGAGGCGATCCAGGATGATGTGTCCCACCTCGAATCCCTCTACACCCGCAAACTCGCCGCCCTCGACGAGCTCAGGCAATCCCTGCTGCACCAAGCCTTCTCGGGCCAGCTCTAAGGAGACAGGATGTCCACCCAGCGCTACACCGTCACCCCGCACCCCGTCGAAACCCTGCTCACCTGGGTCAAGTCCGGCGAAATAGCCATCCCGGAGATCCAGCGCCCGTTCGTCTGGGAGGCCACCAAGGTCCGCAACCTGCTGGACTCGCTCTACCAGGGCTACCCGGTCGGCTACCTGATCGCCTGGCGCAATCCCTCGGTCAAGCTCAAGGACGGCAGCACCTCCGCAGGCAAGCGCATCCTGATCGACGGGCAGCAGCGCGTGACCGCGCTGATGGCGGCGCTGCTGGGCGTGGAGGTGCTGACCGACGACTACGAGTCGGTGCAGATCCGCATTGCCTTCAACCCGCAGGACGAGAAGTTCGAGGTCGCCAACCCGGCCATCCGCAAGAACGTGGCGTGGATTCCCGACGTGGCGCAGGTGTTCGCCCCGGGTGCCAGCCTGTTCCAGCTCGTGGCCGACTACTGCAAGGCGAATCCCGGTTGTTCGCAGGACGCCATCTTCAAGGTCATCGAGAAGCTGCGCGGGATCATCCACAACCACGTTGGCATCATCGAGCTGGCGGAAGACCTGGACATTGAGACCGTCACCGAGATCTTCATCCGGGTCAACTCGGCGGGCTCGCCTCTGTCGCAGGCGGACTTCGCGATGTCCAAGATCGCGGTGAACACGACGCACGGCGGCAACACGCTGCGCAAGGCGATCGACTACTTCTGCCACATGGCAGTGGCGCCGGAGTTCCTGGCCCGCATCCGCAAGGGTGACCCCGAGTTCGTACATTCGGAGTTCTACGACAAGCTGAAATGGATCGCGGACGTCAACGACGACATCTACGACCCCACCTACACCGACATGCTGCGGGTGGCGTTCACCTCGGAGTTTGGCCGCGGCAAGTTGCAGGACCTGGTGGCGCTGCTTTCAGGCCGCAACTTCGAGACCAAGCAGTACGAGGACGTGATTGCCGAGGCCTCCTTCGCCAAGCTGCGGCAGGGCGTGCTGAACTTCGTCAACAAGACCCATTTCGACCGCATCACCATGATCCTGCGCTCGGCGGGTTTCATCCTGAGCAGCATGATCGGCAGCCAGAACGCGATCAACTTCGCCTACATCCTCTACCTGCGCGGGCGCCGCGAGGGTATTCCCGCTGCGGACCTTGAGCAGGTGGTCCGGCGCTGGTTCGCGATGTCGCTGCTGACGGGACGCTACAGCGGCTCGCCGGAATCGACCTTCGACTTCGACATCCGCCAGATCGATGCCAGCGGTGTTCTCGCCTATTCCGATGCAGTGATCCCCACCCAGTTGCCCGACAGCTTCTGGACCGGAATGCTCCCGCAGTTCATGGACACCTCGTCGATCAACAGCCCTTACTTCAAGGTCTTCCAGGCGGCGCAGGTGAAGGCGGGTGACAAGGGGTTCCTGTCGCGCGACATCACCGTGACCGACCTGCTCCTGAATCGCGCGGACGTGCACCACGTCTATCCCAAGCAGCACCTCAAGGGCGGTGGCCTGACCCGCGGCGCGTACAACCAGATTGCCAACTTCGTGATCGCGCAGAGCGAGATCAACATCGCCATCGGCGCGAAGCCGCCCGAAACCTACTTCCGGGAACTCGCCGAGCAGGTGAGTGGTGGAGCGCGTCGCTACGGCGGCATCACCGAACACGGGGAGCTGGTGGACAACCTGCGGATGCACGGCATTCCAGTGGAAATGCTGGACGGGCAGGTTCCGGCTTACCAGGACTTCCTGCAGGAGCGTCGGCGGCAAATGGCGCTCAAGGTGCGGGACTGGTTCAAGGCGCTCTAGCGCCGCTCGGCGTCCCTGATAGAACCGCCGAAAAAGGCTGGGCAGATTCTGGAAACTTTCCAGGAAGGTTCTAGGCACTTTCTAGGAACTTTCTGGGAGGAAATTTGCCCATCAAATTCCCACGAAATTCTATTGAAACGAACTCCGGGGTTGTGCAGCATGCGGACGCCCAACACCAAGGAGGTTTAAGTGAGTAATGAAACGAGCGAGCTGGACTTCTTCCTGATCGATGAAGAGGGGAATCGTCGGATTCCCTACAAGATCAACGCCGAACATGGCCCCTATGGCTTTGCGATCCACCCGGAGGGGAAGGGAAACGATCCCAAGGCGGCGCGCTATACGGAAGACCTGAAAGAGCTGGTCCAAGCGGTCGTGCTGCATGGCAAGGGTGTGCGCGCGAAGGTCAAGTCCGGTCCAAAGAAAGGCCAGAACAATACCGTGGGCTTGGGCAAGCGCTCCATCCGTGGATATTGGCTAGCGAAGAGCAGGCATGACTGGGTTGCAGGGGCGACCGTGCGTCCACAGAACGAAGCGCTTGAATGAGCGCGGTGCGCGCGTCTTGCACCAGCTGCAGGAATGCAGCGCAATGACCTCTCAGCAGTGCGCTGTTGCGGAGCGGGCGGCAGTCGTCGGCCGCTGCAACTTTCGCTTGGTATCCTCGCTGCGGGGGAGAGCGAATGAATGAAGCGGAGACGCGTGCCGAACACATCGATCCGGCCTTGAAGGCGGCGGGCTGGGGGGTGGTCGACGGCAGCCAGGTCCGCCGGGAGTTCCGCATCACCGAGGGTCGCCTGCAGGGCCATGGGCAGCGGGCCAAACCCGAGATTGCGGATTACGTGCTGATCCACCGCAACACCCGGCTGGCAGTGGTCGAGGCCAAGGCGTGGGGTGTTCCCTGCGGCGAAGGCGTCATGCAGGCCAAGGCTTACGCGCACAAGCTCGCGGTGCGCTTCACCTACGCCGCGAACGGCCAATCGATTTACGGCATCGACATGGCCAGTGGCGCGGAGGGCGCGGTCCGGGCGTTCCCAAGCCCTGATGAGTTGTGGGAACGGACTTTTGCGACCGCCAACACCTGGCGCGACCGCTTCTCCGCGATTCCCTTCGAGGACAAGGGCGGCACGTGGCAGGGGCGCTACTACCAGGACATCGCCATCCAACGCGTGCTGGACGCGATTGCAGATGGCCGTGACCGGATCCTGCTGACGCTGGCCACCGGAACAGGCAAAACGTTCATCGCTTTCCAACTGGCGTGGAAGCTGTTCCACAGCAGGTGGAACCTCGGTGACTGGAAGCGCGGGGGTGAGCCTTCGCGAAGACCTCGCATCCTCTTCCTGGCGGACCGCAACATCCTGGCGGATCAGGCATACAACGCGTTTTCGGCGTTTCCGGATGATGCGTTGGTGCGCATCGCCCCCGACGCGATCCGCAAGAAGGGACGCGTGCCGAAGAACGGCAGCGTGTTCTTCACCATCTTCCAGACATTCATGAGTGGGCCGGGCGACACGCCGTATTTCGGCGACTACCCGCCAGACTTCTTCGATTTCATCGTGATCGACGAATGTCACCGCGGCGGAGCCAAGGACGAAAGCACCTGGCGGGCCATCCTTGAGTACTTCAAGCCTGCCGTGCAGCTTGGCCTGACGGCAACGCCGCTTCGCCAGACCAATGCTGACACGTACGTCTACTTTGGTGAGCCGGTCTACACCTACTCACTGAAGGAGGGGATCAACGACGGCTTCCTGACCCCGTTCCGGGTCAAGCAGTACGCGACCACCTTGGATGACTACGTCTACACGCCGGATGACCGCGTTGTGGAAGGGGACGTGGAGGAAGGAAAGCGGTACGAGGAAGGGGACTTCAACCGGGTGATCGTCATCCGGGAGCGGGAGGAATTCCGGGTTCGCGAGTGGATGAAGCAGGTTGGGCCGAAGGAAAAAACCCTGGTGTTCTGCGCCACGCAGGAGCACGCGGCGCTGGTGCGCGACTTGATCAACCAGAACAAGCCCACCTCGGATCCGTTCTATTGCGTGCGTGTGACCGCCAACGATGGCGCGAAGGGCGAGGAGTACCTGCGCGACTTCCAGGACAACGAGAAGACGATACCGACCATCCTCACGACATCGCAGAAGCTATCCACGGGCGTGGATGCGCGCAATGTGCGGAACATCGTTCTCATGCGACCGGTTAACTCGATGATCGAGTTCAAGCAGATCATCGGGCGCGGAAGCCGCCTCTTCGAAGGCAAGGACTATTTCACCATCCATGACTTCGTGAAGGCTTACCTGCATTTCAGCGATCCGCAATGGGACGGCGAGCCGGTCGATCCGGATCCACCCAAGCCTCCACGCACGTGCAAGGAATGCGGGCGGGTGCCATGC
>JAEWFT010000036.1 GCA_023388715.1 Pseudomonadota bacterium | reverse complement strand
ACGCGTCGCGCAAGTCCGATCCGCGCTTCATCGCGCTGGATTTCGGGATCATGGGCCAGCTCTCCAGCGAGGACCAGTACTACCTCGCCGAGAACTTCATGGCGATCTTCAACCGCGACTACCGCCGCATCGCCGAGTTGCACATGCAGGCCGGGTGGATGCCGGCGCACATCCGCATCGACGAACTGGAGGCCGCGGTGCGCGCGGTCTGCGAGCCGTACTTCACCCGCCCGCTGAGCGAAATCTCGCTCGCGGAAGTGCTGGCCAAGCTGTTCCGCACCGCGCAGCGCTACGAGCTCACCCTGCAGCCGCAGCTGATCCTGCTGCAGAAGACCCTGCTCAACATCGAGGGCGTGGGCCGCCAGCTCGATCCGAAGATCGACATCTGGGCGGTGGCCAAGCCGGTGCTGGAGAAGATCCTGGTCGAGCGCTACAGCCCGCAGCGGCTGGCGGGCGAGTTCCGCAAGCGGCTGCCGGAGATGGTGACCCGCGCGCCGGAAATGCCACGCCTGCTGCATGCCTGGTTGCAGCAGCAGGTGGAAGGCAAGCAGCAGCTGACCATGCGCTCGCGCGACCTGCGCGAGGTGAGCCAGGCCCTGCAGTCGCTGCAGAAGCGGATGGTGGCCGCGATCCTGGGGGTGGGCCTGCTGATCGTGGCGGCGGTGCTGTACGCACTGGAGGCCGGCGGACCGAAGCTGGTCGGGCTGCCGATCGCCACCTGGATTGCCGGCATCGGCGGCGTGTGGGCGCTGCTGGCGGCCTGGCCGCGGCGCTGAGATTGTGTAACCGCCCGCGCGCCGGCTAGTGTTCGGCCCATGGGCAGCGGCGACCACCATCACGGGCATGCGCATGGCGACGCCGGCCACAGCCACGTGCCGCTGGACGTCAAGTACGAGCGCCCGCTGTGGATCGCCTTCGCGCTGACGCTTGGCTTCCTGCTGATTGAATTCGCCGGCGCGCTGCTGACCAACAGCCTGGCGCTGCTCTCGGACGCGGCGCACATGATGACCGACGTGCTGGCGCTCGGGATCTCGCTGTTCGCGATCCGGATGTCGCGGCGACCGGCCGACGCGCGCCGGACCTACGGCTACGCGCGGATGGAAGCGCTGGGGGCGGTGGCCAACGGCGGGCTGCTGTTCGTAGTGGCCGGCTACATCCTGTGGGCGGCGATCGACCGCTTCCGCGCGCCACCCGAAGTGGCGACCGGCGGCATGCTGGCGATCGCGGTGCTCGGCCTGGTGGTGAACCTGGCCTCGATGCGCCTGTTGCGCGCGGGCGCCGGCGAGAGCCTCAACATCCGCGGCGCCTACCTCGAGGTGTGGAGCGACATGCTCGGCTCGGTCGGTGTCATCCTGGGCGCGCTGGCGATCCGCGTCACCGGCTGGACCGTGATCGATCCGATCATCGCGGTGCTGATCGGACTATGGGTGCTGCCGCGGACGTGGGTGCTGCTGCGCCAGGCCGGGCACGTGCTGATGCAGGGCGTGCCCACCGGGCTGGACCTGGACGCGGTCCGCGCCGCCATGCTCGAGCAGCCCGGCGTGGCCGGCGTGCACGACCTGCACGCCTGGGCACTGGGTTCGCGCGAGCCGATCCTCACCGCGCACGTGCTGCTGCACGCGGGTGCGGCCGACGCCGACGCGGTGCGCGCGCAGATGGCCGGGATGCTGCGGGCGCGCTTCCACGTGGGGCACGCGACCCTGCAGCTGGAATTCACGCACTGCGGAACCGAAGGGCTGCATCCATAGGCGAGTGGCCTCCGGCGGCCCCTGGCTTCCCGCGAATGTCCTCCGGCGAAGACTGCGTCTTCGCCTCCCCCTTGATTTCGCGTGCAGCCAGGGGCCGCCGGATACCCGTAGCAGCGCTGGTGCTGCCTTACTGGGACGCCTTGCCCGCGTTCGCGAAGTCGCCGGCCACGAACACGCTGAGCTGGTCGGGCTTGAGGAACTTGCGGATCGCGGCGTTGACCTCGTCCACCGTCAGCGCGCGCAGCCTGGCGTCGAACTCGGCGCGGCGCAGCATCGGCCGGCCGAGGAAGGCGTCGGAGTTGAGCATCGCGGCGACGGTGCCGTCGCTGGCGCGCGACTGCTCGCGCTGGGTGAGCATGCCGTCGACCGCGTCCTTCAGCTCCGCCGCGGTGATGCCATCGCGCACGAAGCGGGTGAGCTCCTCGCGCACTGCCGCTTCCAGCCTTGCCACGTTCTGCGGCGCGGCGATGCCCTGGATGCTGAAGCTGCCGGCATCGTCCTTGCCGTCGCGGCTGACGTCGGCGCTGATGCCACTGCCGATGCTGTAGGAGAGACCGTCCTTCTGCCGCACGCGATCGCCCAGGCGCGACTTCAGGCCGCTGCTGCCGAAGATGTCGTTGGCCACCATCAGAGCGGCGTATTCCGGCGCATCGTCGTTGAGCGGCAGGTTGTGGCGCGCGACGAACACCGCGTTGGCCTTGTCCGGCGTTTCCATTGCCTGCCGCCGCGGAGCGACGGCGTGGTAGCGCGTGGACACCGGCGCATAGGCCACGCCGGGCTTCCAGTCGGCGAACAGGCGCTGCAGCAGCGGCTTGACCTCCGCGGGATCGAAGTCGCCGACGATGGCGATCTGGCCCTCGGTGGTGCCGTAGGCGTCGCGGTGCCACGCGCGAAGGTCATCGAGCTTGAGTGTCTTCAGTTCGGCAACCTGCTGGTCGATGCTGCGGAAGCGGAACGGATGGCCGGCCGGCCACGGGTCGAACGCCTGCGCCATCGCCTGCCCGGCGACGGTGCCCGGCTCCTTGCGCCCCGCCTCCAGCCCGGTGATCGCCTGCAGCCGCAGCTGCTCGAATTCGCTTTCGGGGAACGCCGGGTTGCGCAGCAGGTGCGCCGCCAGGGTGAGCGCCTCGGCCAGCGTCGCGCGCCGCGTGTTGAGCGAAATCCCGGCCGACTGGGTGCCACCGCTGACGCCGCCGCTGGTCTTCAGTTCCTCCAGCCGCTTGTCGATTGCCGCGCGATCGAGCGTGCGGCTGCCGCGCATCAGCATCGCCCCGGCGAGGCCGGGCGCGGAGGAGGGGCTGCGGCCGATCGCGTCGATGTCGGCGAAGCGGAAGTCGGCGTCCACCACCACGGTGCCGCCGCGGGTCTTCTTCGGCAGCAGGGACACCGTCAGCCCCTCGCCAATCGTGTAGACCTCGCTGCGCGCGGCGATGTTGGCGGGCGAGGGGTCGAACACCTCGCCGGCTTCCACCGCGGCGCGGCCGCGGTAGCCGTCCACCAGCGCGGCCACCGGCGGCGCCGGCGCGATGTTCGCCCGCACCGGGTCCTGGGTGGGGATGAAGCGGGCGAGCGTGCGGTTGTCCGCCACCAGGTAGGTGCGGGCCACGCGGTTGACGTCGTCCACCGTGACCTTGTCGATCGCATCGCGCAGCACGAACCACAGCCGCCAGTCGCCGGCCGCCACGTATTCCGACAGCGACATGCTGACCGCGTTGACGTTGTTGAAGGCTTGCTCGTAGCTGTTGGCGAAGCGCTGGCGGGCGTCGGCCAGTTCCGCGGCGCTGACCGGCATGCTGGCCATCGACTCGGCCTGGCGCAGCAGCTCGGCCTCGGCCTTCGCGGCATCGCCATCGGGTGGCACCACCACCGCGAGGTTGAACAGCCCCGGGTCGCGCATGGCGCCCGCGCCAGCACCGGTGCCGGCCGCCAGCTTGGTTTCCACCAGCGCCTTGTGCAGGCGCCCGCCGGGCGTGTGCGACAGGATGTTGCCCAGCATCACCAGTGCCGGCGTGTCCGGATGGGTCGCGGCGGGGATGTGGTAGGCGAGGCTGGTGATGCGGATGTCGCCGCTGCGGCGCACGTTGACCTCGCGCGCGCCGTCCTGGGTGGTCTCGCGGGTCCAGGCGACCGGCAACGCGTTGGCCGGGTTCTTCAGCGGCGCGAACCTGCGCGCCACCGTCGCCAGCACCTGTGCGGCATCGAAGCGGCCGGCGACGATCAGCACCGCATTGTCCGGCCGGTACCAGGTCCGGTAGAACGCCTGCAGGCGCTCGATCGGCACCTGCTCGACGTCGCTGCGCGCGCCGATCGTGCTGTTGCCGTAGTTGTGCCAGTCGTAGGCCACCGAGCGCAGGCGCTGGTTGAGCACGCTGCCCGGATTGTTCTCGTTGCGCTCCAGCTCGTTGCGCACGACCGTCATCTCGCTGTCGAGGTCCGCTTTCGCCACGAAGGAGTTGCGCATGCGGTCGGCCTCGAGCGCGAGCACGAAGTCCAGCGTCGCGTCATTGGCCGGGAAGCTGCTGAAGTAGTTGGTGCGGTCGAGCGAGGTGGTGGCATTGAAGCCCACACCGCGCTTCTTCAGTTCGCCGGGGATGTCAGCGTGGGTCGGCGTGCCCTTGAACAGCAGGTGCTCCAGCAGGTGCGCCATGCCGGTCTCGCCGTAGTTCTCGTGCACGCTGCCGACCAGGTAGGTCAGGTTGACGGTCACGGTTGGCTTGCTCGCGTCGGGGAACAGCAGCACGCGCAGGCCGTTGCCCAGCTTGTACTCGCAGATGCCTTCCACGCAGGGTCCCGCGCTTGCGCCCTTGGGCAGCGGCACCTGCGCGCTGGCAAGGGCTGGCAGCGCCAGCAGGCAGGCGAGGGCAAGGGCGCGCAGCGGCATCGACGTCATCGGGCGGGTCCATCCGGGGTGGGCGGCCAGTCTAGCGATGCGCTGGCGCGCGCGAATGGGTCGACGGTCATGCGCGGGGCGATCGCATGACCTGCCGTCGGCGACAATGCCGCATGGATGACGCCGCGCTGCCCGTGCTCTACCTCGACGACGCCCTCGCGGTCGTGGCCAAGCCCGCCGGCCTGATGGCGCATGACAGCGCGCTGGCCCGCGGTGAAACGGACTTCGCCGCCGACCGCCTGCGCGACCAGTTCGGCAAGCCGATCTTCCTGGTGCACCGGCTGGACCGGGCGACCAGCGGTTGCATGCTGCTGGCGTTCGACCGCGAGACCGCGTCGGCCCTGGGCAAGGTGCTGATGGCACATGGGGTGGGGCAGGCGGCTTTCCAGAAGGACTACTGGGCGATCTGCCGCGGCTGGCCGGCGGAGGACCTGTTCACCATCGACCATCCGCTGGATGGCGGCCCGGGCAAGCCGCAGAAGAGGCCGGCGGTCACCGACTTCGAAGTGCTGGGACGCTGCGAACTGGCGCTGCCTTCGGCGGGTTTCGACACGTCCCGCTATGCCTGGCTGCGCGCCTCGCCGCGCACCGGCCGCTTCCGCCAGATTCGCCGCCACCTCAAGCACGCCTCGCACCACCTGGTCGGCGACAGCAGCCACGGTGACGGTCGCCACAACCGCAATTTCCGCATGCTCGGCATCCACCGCATGCTGCTGCACGCGCGCCGGCTGGCGTTCGCGCATCCGGCCAGTGGAAACACCATCGAGGCGATCGCGCCGGTGGACGCCGAGTTCGCGAAGGCGCTGGCGCTGTTCGATCCGGGCGCCCCGGGCTGAGCCAGTGCGCCCTACAATCCCGCGATGCAAGTCGGCCATCTTTTCATCGACGAGGGCGAACTCATCGAACGCTTCGTGCGGGCGTCGGGACCGGGTGGGCAGAACGTCAACAAGGTGGCGACCGCGGTCGAGTTGCGCTTCGACGTCGCCAACTCGCCATCGTTGCCCGAGGCGGTGCGCGAACGCCTGCAGGCCAGGCGGGACCGGCGGGTGACTGCCGAGGGCGTGCTGGTGATTTCCGCCCAGCGCTTCCGTACCCAGGAGCGCAACCGCGAGGACGCGCGCACCCGCTTGGCGGGCTTCATCGAAACCGGGCTGCATGCCCCGCGGCCACGGATCGCGACCCGCCCGTCGCGCGGCGCGAAGGAACGGAGGCTGGGCGAGAAGCGCGAACGCGGGAGCATCAAGCGGGGCCGCACCGGGCGGGACTGGAATGACTGACGGGGCCGCGCCGGTGGTGCCGCCGCTTCCGCCCAGCGCCCCGCGGATGCCGCCCAGCCGCTTCCTGGAGGGGCTGGGCCGCACCGTGCTGCGCGCAGGCGGCTGGCGCATTGTCGGGGAGTTTCCCGACGTGCCCAGGGCGGTGGTGATCGCCGCCCCGCACTCGTCGAACTGGGACGGGGTCTGGGGCTTCGCCGCCAAGCTGGCCTTGGGACTGCGCCTGTCGATCCTGGGCAAGCACAGCCTGATGGCGATCCCGCTGGTCGGGCGGTTCCTGCGCTGGCAGGGCGTGATCCCGGTGGATCGGGGATCGCCGCACGGCGTGGTCGGGCAAGCGGTGGAGGCGATGCGCGACGCCGACCGCATGTGGTTTGCGATCGCTCCCGAAGGCACCCGGCGCGTGGTCGAGCGCTGGAAGCCGGGCTTCTGGAGGATCGCGCACGGGGCCGGCGTGCCGGTGATCCCGGTCTACTTCGACTATCCCAGCCGCACCATCGGCATTGGCGCGCCGTTCCAGCTCGGGGACGACATCGACGCCGACATCGCCCGCATCCAGCGCTGGTACCAGCCGTTCAAGGGGCGCAACCACGACGTGATCCAGCCGGCGGATTGAGCGGCGGTCTTTCCGCACCAAAAAAAGCCCCGGCATGCCGGGGCTTTCCAATGTGGCACAGGCGTCGCCGCCTTACAGCGGCTTGCCGCCGAACTTGTGGGTGTACTGCAGGTAGAAGCTGCGGCCCTCGCGGTCGAACCAGGCGATGTCGTAGTACGGATAGCCGGTATAGGTCGGGTCGAACGGCGGCTCCTTGTCGAACAGGTTGACCACCGACAGCGAGATCCGCGAGCGCTCGCCGATGTCGTACTGCACGTTGGCGTTGTAGCGGTAGGTAGCCGGCAGGTACGGGTCGGTGCCGTCTTCCGGCGACCAGATCTCGTAATAGGAGTCATCGTTCGGCAGCTTGCCCAGCCGGCGGCCCTGGATGGAGGCCGACCATGCCTCGCGCGACCACGACAGGCGCAGGCTGGCCTTGGTGCGCGGGATGTCGTAGCCGCTGTTGATCGCGAACATGTCGACCACCGGCTCGTCCGGGTATTCCTGGATCTCGTGCATCTTGACCCAGGTGTAGCCGCCGGTCAGGCGGAAGTCGCCGATCCCGGTCTGCCAGCGCAGGTTGGTGCTGAGGTCGATGCCGCTGGTGCGTTCACGGGCGATGTTGATCGGATTGACGTGCACGCCGTACAGGGTGCCGTCGCTCATGCGGGTGATCCGCGCCAGGGTGTCCACGCACAGCGGCGAGTTGATGTCCTGCGCGCCCATGCGGCAATCGCGCTCGTTGATCATGACGTCGCGCACCCGCAGGTCCTGCACCTGGTTGCGCATGTCGATGCTGAACCAGTCGACCGACAGATCGAACCACGGCGCCGGCGAGAACACGAAGCCCGCGGTCCACGAATCGCTGGTCTCCGGTTCCAGGTCCTTGTTGCCATCGCGGCTGCGGATGATGCCCTCGCGGTCGTAGTCGCATTCGTCCATCGGGACGTCCGCCTGCTCCGTGGCGCAGCGCCAGTAGTCCGGCGCGCTGGTCTCGTCGTTGCCGGGACCGGCGAACACGTAGTGCAGGTCCGGGGCGCGGAAGGCGGTGCCGTAGGAGGCGCGCATCAGCAGGCTGTCGAGCGGGCGCCATTCCAGGCCGGTGCTCCAGGTGAACCGCGACGGCGAGCGCCCGGCGAAGCTGTAGCGGTCATAGCGGCCGGCGGCGCTGAGGTTCAGCGTCTCCAGCACCGGCATGCGCAGTTCGCCGGCCACCGCCCAGCGGTTGCGGCTGCCGTGGCCGTCGGAGTCCTTCCAGCTGTAGTAGTAGTACTCGGTGGCCAGCGGATCCGGGTTGAGGTCGTACGACTGGCGGCCGAACTCGGCGGTGGCGGCAAAGCCGGCGCCGCCGCCCGGCAGCTGGAACAGTTCGCCCTGGCTCAGGGTCAGCGCCAGCGTCTGCGTCTCCGACTCCGGGTGGTAGGTGGTGTAGGCGAAGATGCTGTCGTATTCCTCGCGCGAGAGCGGCGTCCACAGGCGCGCCGGGTCCGCGTTGTAGATCGGGTAATCGCCGCCGCGCCAGCGCTTCATCCCCGGCAGCTGCGGGCCGAGGAACAGCGCGTTGGCCTTGCTGGCCACGATCTGCGGCCAGCTGATCGACGCGGTGTACTGCGAATGGCTGATCGCGGCCTCGTAGTCCCAGTCGCCCGCCAGCGTGCCCTTGAAGCCGGTGGTCACGCCGAAGGTCTTCTGCACGGTCTTCACCATGCCGTTCTGCAGCCCGCCCATTTCCTCGGGGGTGAAGATACGCTGCCAATACTCGATCTGGCCGGTGTGCTCGTTCCAGAAGTAGTCCCATTCGATGCCGTCGGGCGTCATCAGCGCCCAGCTGCGCGGCGCGCGGAACAGCGAGACTTCATGGCGACCGGCCTGCACGTCGGCGAACCATTCCAGGTCCGGGCCGATGGCGTGGCTCATCGACGCGTAGGCGTTGAAGCCGTCGCGCTTGCTGATCTGCGTGCGGTAGGCCGGCGTGCGGTCGCTGCCGCAGTAGTAGCCGTAGCGCGGACGCAGGGCGTGGTGCATGGTGCCGTCGTTGAGCTGGGACATCGCATCGCAGGTGGCCTCGCCCGGATCGATGTAGTCGTCCCACCAGTCGGTGATGAGGAAATTGCGCGAGGGCAACCGCGAGTTGGCGGTCGGGCCGTCGAACGAGGAATCCTGTTCCTCGCGCTGGAACCCCCACAGCGGGTCCTGGCGGCGGTATTCGAAGCCGGCGACCAGGTTGAAGTCGCCGCGGCTGAAGCCGCTGGAGACATTGAGGCGGTGCGACGCGGCGTCGCCGTCCTCGGTCTGGCCGTAGCGATAGTCCAGGGTGGTGCCGTCGGCGCGCTTCTTGAGGATGAAGTTGACCACCCCGGAGATCGCGTCGGAACCGTAGATCGCCGACGCCGACCCGGTCAGCACCTCGATCCGGTCGATCATCCCCAGCGGCAGGCTGGAGACGTCGGTGAAGTTGCTGCGGCCGCCGAACGGCAGCGGGAAGTCGGCGATGCGACGGCCGTTGACCAGCACCAGGGTGTGGTTGGGGCCAAGCGCACGAAGGTCCACCTGTTGCGCGCCGGGCGAGAAGTCCGCTCCGCCGGCGGACTGCTGGCTCTGGGTCTGGCCGCCGTTCTGGGTGAGCGACTGCATCACGTCGGGCACGCTGGTGAAGCCGGCGGCCTGAATGTCCTCGGCGGTGATCACGCTGATCGGCGCGGGACCTTCGACCTGTGCGCGCGGGATGCGCGAACCGGTGACCTGGACCGCCTGCATGTCGGTCACCGGCTGCGTGGCCGGCGATTGCGGCGCGGGCGCCTGAGCGGCGGCCGGGCGCTGCGCGGGAGCGGCCGCCGGTGTCTGCCGGGGGGCAGCGGCAGGCACCACCAGCACCGCACCGGAGGCATCGCGCTGCGCGCGGAAGCCGCTGTCGCGCAGCAGCCGGTCCAGGCCCGCGCCGGCCTCGAACTCGCCCTGCGCACCGCGGGTGCGCGCTCCCTTGAGCTGCTCGGCCCGGTACACCAGCTGGGTGCCGGTCTGGCGCCCGTAGGCGTCCAGCGCGGATGCCAGGTCGCCGGCAGGAATGTCGATACGGATGCCCTGCGCCTGCGCGGCCAGTGCCGCGGAACAGGCCAGGGACAGGAACAGCACGCGCAGCGGACGCGTTGGTTTCATGCGAACTCCCCATGGCACCGGTGTGGTGCCCCCAGACACCAAGACGAACAACCCGCGCAAATCCCCCTCACCTCAGCGCGACGACAGGACGATGCGATCGGCGGAAATATCCGCGTTGACCGGGAACCCGTGCCCGAGCAGGCGGGCGAAGCCATCGGCGTTGTCCCAGCGGAAACTGCCACCGATCCGCAGCGCGCCGGTCCGCGCATCGGCGACCACGATCTTGCGGGCGTTGTACCGGTTGAACTCGGTGGCAGCGTCGGCCAGCGTGGTGTCGCGGAACACCAGCAAGCCCTCGCGCCAATCCAGCATGCGCTCGGCATCGGCGACGGCAATGCTACGTACCAGCACCCCGTCGCCGCGGATCTCCGCGACGCTGCCCGCGGGCAACAGGGCGCTGGGCCGGCTGCCGGCGCGATCGGGATGGGCCTGCAGCCGCACCGTTCCCTCGGTCACCACCACCCGCACGCTCTGCGCGTCATGCCGCACGGAGAAACGGGTGCCGACCGCGACCACCTGGCGGCTGCCGGCCTCGACCACGAACGGCCGCTTGGGATCCCGGGCGACATCGAAGATCACCTCGCCACGCCGCAGCGCGATCCGGCGGTCGCGGCGCGACATCCGCACCTCGGCAAGACTGTCGCTGGCCAGGGTCGCATGCGAGCCATCCTCGAGCGCGACCTCGCGCACCTGGCCAATCGCAGCCATGTGGGTCGTGGCACTGGCCGGCGCGCGCTGCTGCCAGGCCCAGCCGATCGCCAGGCCGCAGGCCAGCAACAGGGACGCCGCCAGCGCCAGCGGCAGCATCGGCTTGCGGTGCCGCGGTCGCGGCGGGGGACGGCTGGCCATCGCCTCGAGCATCAGTTCGCGGCGTGCCTGCGGCGAGCCCTGCCACCAGCCACGCGGGGGCGCCTGCGTGGCCTGCCAGCCTGCGCCCAGCGCCTGCAGCCGCCCGCTTTCCGCCCAGACTGCCTGCAGCCGCAGGAAGGCGACCCGATTGGCGATGCCGGCGTCGAGCCAGCGCGCCAGCGCCCCCTCGTCCGCAGGCGTCCAGCCATCGCCATCGCGGCGCGCCAGCCACTCGGCGGCCGTGCGTTCGGCGGCGGCGTGCCGCTCAGTCAGCTTGGCGTCGTCCATCCGCGGTCCAGGACTCGCCTGCGCCGGCCACGTCGACGCCTTCGCCGTCGCGCAGCGCGTCGGCCAACAGTCGCATGCCCTTGGCGATGTGTTTTTCCACGGTCTTCTCGCTGATGCCCATTCGCAGGGCCACGTCCTTCTGCGGCAGCTGCTCGACCCGCCGCAGCCACACCACCTCCCGGCATCGGTCGGGAAGCTGGTCGAAGGCGCGGGCCAGTCGCATCAGCGCCTGCCGGCCCCCGCACCAGCGTTCCGGGGACACCTCGTCCACCATGACGGACGAAGGCTCGAAATCACCCATCGGCTCGATCGACACCACCCGCTGGCGGCGGATGCGGTCGGCCATCAGATGGCGCGCGCTGGAGAACAGGAACGCCTTGGGCTGCGCCGGCCGCTCGCGCAGCGCGGCCTCGTAGATCCGCGCGTACAGCTCCTGGCGCAGATCGGCGATCTCGTCGCGGCGGTGCCAGTGGCGATGCAGGTAACGCATCAACGCATCTTCATGCGCGAGGACTTCCTCGGTGAACCAGCGATCATGCGATGGCGTCATGCGGACACCTTAGCCGATCATGCGGGCGGTGGAGGGGGAATCCAGGCGCCTGTTCGTCTACCCATGTGATGCCTACCGGGAGGACCTCGATGACCGCACGCAGCTTGTGCACGCGCCTGTTCGCCACCGCCTTCGGCCTGTTGCTGGCCGGTGCCGCCCTTGCCGCCGATGTCGGCCACCACGTGCTGGGCGATCTGCAGGCCAAGACCCCGGGCAAGGTGCAGCCGGGCCTGTTGCTGATGGGGGGCGGTGATCGCAACATGGATGCGCTGCGCTGGTTCGTGGCGAAGGCAGGCAATGGCCACATCGTGGTGTTGCGGGCCTCGCAGGCGGGCGAGATCGGCGAGGAATTCTTCAACGAAGTCGGGGGCATCAGGTCCGCCGAGACCTTCGTGTTCCGTGGTCGCGAGGCGGCCAGCGATCCACGGGTGCTGGCCGCGCTCAAGCGCGCCGACGGCATCTTCCTCGCCGGTGGCGACCAGTCGCGCTACGTGCGCTGGTGGCGCGGCACCCCGGTCGCGGCCGCACTGGAGGCGCACGTGCGCGCGGGCAAGCCGCTCGGCGGCACCAGCGCCGGCCTCGCGATGCTCGGTGAATACCTGTACGGCGCCATGGACGGCGGCAGCCAGACCAGCCCACGCGCGCTGGCCGATCCGCTCGGCGACGGCAACACCATCGAAACGGATTTCCTGCGGTTGGCGCTGCTGGAAGGTGTCATCACCGACAGTCATTTCAGCGAGCGCAACCGCCTCGGCCGGCTGATCGCCTTCGTGGCCAAGGGTGAGGCGATGGCCGGCCGGCCGCTGCTGGGTCTGGGGATCGATGAGGACGCCGCGGTCGCGGTCGAGGGCGATGGCCGCGCGCGCATCTATGCGACCTCGCCGATGGCCGGGGCGACCGTGGTCCAGGGCGGGTTCGCCCGGCAGGCCGAGGACGAGCCAATGCAGCTGGAGCGGGTGGAAACCGTCGGCGCCGGGCCGTCGTCGGTGCTGCACCTGCCTGGCGGGCGGGTGGAACGGCCGGTGTTCCAGCGCCGCTACGCGGTGCGCGACGGCGTGCTGGTAGCGATCGACGCGCCGTTGCTGGTGATCCACGGCGGCGCCGGCGTGGAGCCGGGCGACCTGACGAAAGCAGAGGAGCAGGCCGCGCGTGCGGCGCTGGAAGCGGCGCTGCGCGCCGGCCATGCCCAGCTGGCGTCCGGCAAGCCGGCGCTGGAAGCGGTGCAGGCGGCGATCGTGGTGCTGGAGGACGCGCCGCAGTTCAACGCCGGGCGCGGCGCGGTGTTCACCCACGACGGCCGCAACGAACTCGACACCTCGCTGATGGACGGCGCCAGCGGCAAGGCCGGTGCGGCGGCCGGGCTGCACCGGGTGAAGAACCCGATCACCCTGGCGCGCGCGATCATGGACAAGCCGCGGCATGTGATGATGGTGGGCGATGGCGCCGAAGCGTTCGCGCAGGAACAGGGCGTCGCGCTGGTGGCGCCGTCCTGGTTCCGCACCGAGAAGCGCTGGCAGCAGCTGCAGAAGGCGCTGAAGGAAGAGGCGCAGGCGAAGGCCGCGAACTCGC
The DNA here is from genome assembly GCA_023388715.1 of Pseudomonadota bacterium. Lineage (GTDB taxonomy): Bacteria > Pseudomonadota > Gammaproteobacteria > Xanthomonadales > Xanthomonadaceae > Thermomonas. Next base: position 38,967 of record JAEWFT010000036.1, on the reverse strand, counting down.
CGCGGGAACTGCCGGGCAAGGCCTACTTCGGCACCGTCGGCGCGCTGGCGCTGGACGCGCAGGGGCATCTCGCCGCTGGCACCTCGACCGGCGGCATGACCAACAAGCGCTACGGCCGCGTCGGCGATTCGCCGATCATCGGCGCCGGCACCTGGGCCGATGCGCGCTGCGCCGTCTCCGGCACCGGCTGGGGCGAGTACTACATCCGCAGTGCCGCCGCGCACGAGATCTGCGCGCGGGTGCGCCTGGCCGGGCAAGGCATCGTCCGCGCCAGCGAGGGCGTGATCAACGGCGACATCCCCAAGGCCGGCGGCGACGGCGGCGCGATCGCGCTGGATGCCCAGGGCGTGGCCGCATTCCCGTTCAATACCGGCGGCATGTACCGCGGCTGGATCGGCGCGGATGGCGTGCCGCACGTGGCGATCTACAGGGACGACGCACTGCCGCTGCCGGCCTACTGACCAGGTACTCGGGAGGAGGGGCGGAGGGGACGGATGTCCTCCGCCCCTTCGCTCGTCTATCGCCCCACTTTCGCCCTACAGCCGTTCCAGCGCGGTTCCTGCAAGCGCTTCCAGGCCCTTCCTGGCCTCGTCCTCGGTCACCGGCATCGGCGCGTTGAACACGAACAGCTGGAGCCCGAGGCTGAGCGACTGGCCGTCCTCGCGCAGCGCGATCACCTGCGCCTTGTTGAACAGCATCGCCTCCTTGCCGAGCGCGAGCGGTTCGACGGCGATGCCGCTGTTCCCGTAGGAGGCCTTGCGCGCGTCGTAGGAAGCCTCGTCGCCGGCCTGGAGAATCAGCTCGCTCTCCGCCACCTCGGCCAGCGACCAGGTGCAGGCGCCACCACGGCCGCCGCGGCCGCCGGCGCGGCGCACGCTGAGCTTGCCGCCGAATGCGGCGCTGATCTCCGCGGTGGTGAGCAGATCGCAGTCGCCCTTCGGAGCGTCCGCGTCCTTCTTGCTGGAGGGCCTGTCCCGGGGTGTGGACGCGGTCGATGTCACCGGCTCGGCGGTGTGGCCTGCGCTGTCGTCGGGAGCCGTGCCCGGATCGCTGCGGTCGGCGCAGCCGGCGAGGGCGAACAGCGCTGCGGCGGCGAGGGCAATGGCAATGGGGTGTCGGTGGCTCATGGTGGTGTGCTCCCGATGGTGGATGAAGGCGCACGCGCGGCCAGCGTGCAACGCTGCCGATAGTCGGCGGGCGCGGCCGGATCGGTCGCGAGCCGGTCGGCGGCGTCCCCGAGCGCCAGCAGCGTTTCCTCGCCGGGGGCCTGCCGGTAGCGCGCCTCGGCCCGCAGGCAGCCGACAACCGCATGCGCGAAGTGGTTCTCCGGAAGCCGGCCCTGCAGCATGCCGGCGGCGGTGGCGGCCGCGGATTCGGCCTGCGCCGGGTCATCCGACTGCAGATGCACCAGCGCCAGGCTGATGTGGGGGAAAGCCCGCTGCGGGTGCCCAGCGGCCAGCTGCAGGTCGAAGATGCGGCTGGCCTCGGCCAGCGCCTCGCGCGCACCCGCGTTGTCGCCGGTCTTGGCGAGTGATGCGCCCAGGTTCTGCATGACCCGCCCGACCCCGATGCTGTCGGCACCCAGCGCCTGGCGGCGCAGGCTGGCCAGCAGGCGAAGCTCGTCCTGCTCCTCGCGGCGCTTGCCGGCTTCGCCCAGCGCCAGTGCCAGGTTATTGCGCAGCGACAGCACGATCCTGCTGTCCGGCACGTCCCAGGCCAGCTGGATGGCCAGCGCGCGCCGCAACGCGGTCACGGCGTCGCCGGGTTGGCCCAGGGTGCGCAGGAGTTCGGCGTGCCGCGACAGCAATGCGACCAACCGGCCATGGGTCGGCCCCAGGCTGGCCTCCGCCCGCTCAAGCGCGAGCCGCGATTCGGCCAGCGCCGCCTGGCTGTCGCCCATCGCGGCCAACGCGCCGGCCAGCTGCACGCGGGCCTCCAATTCGCTGGACGGAGACGCCTGGCCGGGAAGGGCCAGCAGCGCCAGCGCCCGGCGCATATGGGCCAGGCGCGGCTGGTGCTCGCCAAGTTCGGTCTGCGCGATCGCGGCGTCCAGCAGGATGGCCACCGCCGATGCGGGTTCGTTGGCGGCGATCGCATCGAGCTGCGCCAGTGCCCCGTCCAGCAGCCGTCGGCCTTCGTCGGTACGCCCTTCCAGCACCAGCAGGCTCGCCAGTTCGGCCTGGACGCGGGCGCGGTCGGGGTGATCCGCCGGGTGCAGGCTGGCCGCGTCGCGAAGCATGCGCTCGGCATCCGCAGGGCGGTTGGCGCGGCGGTACAGCAGTCCCATGCTTTCGAAGATGTCCGCCTGCACCCCGGGCGTGCCGGCGAGCGTGCGCCGCGCATCGGCTTCCATCTGCGGCAGCCACCGCCAGGCGATGCCGTCCTGCGGATCCGGGTCCGACTGCGCCAGCGGGTCGGAGCGCGCCAGGATGTCGAGCAGGAACGCCTTGGCCTGGCGGGTATTGAGCGTTTCCTGCTCCAGCGCCTGGCGCTCGCGCTCCAGCTGCGTGGTATGCGACTGCTGGGTCAGCAGCCACCCGCCCAGCGAGGTCAGCAGCAGCAGGATCGCGGCCGCTGCCAGCCGGTTGCCGCGCACAAGCCGCCAGGTCGCCGACAGCGGCCCTTCCCGGCGCGCGTTGATGCGGCCACCGCGCAGGTGGCTGCGAATGTCGAGCACCAGGTTCTGGACCGCGGGGTAACGCCCGGCGGGATCGCTGGCAGTGGCGCAGGCCACGATCGCATCGAGGTTGCCGCGCAACCCGGGTGCCCGCTGGCGGTCAGCCTGGTCGCCCTGCAGTGCGGCCTTGCTGGTGAGCGGCAAGCGGCGTCCATCCGGCAGCGGGTCGCTGTTCCAGTACTTCCAGGGCGCCTGGCCCGAGAGCAGTTCGAACAGCATCAGGCCCAGCTGGTAGGTGTCGATCGACACGCTGATCGCCCCCCCGGCCAGCTGTTCCGGCGCAGCGTATTCGCGCGTCATCGGCAACTGGCCATGGCTGGTCCTGGGGCCATCGCCGCCGGCTTCCATCAGTTTGGCGATGCCGAAGTCGAGCAGCCTGACACGGCCTTCGCCATCCACCAGCACGTTGGACGGTTTGATGTCCCGGTGCACGACCAGCCGCGAATGGGCGTGCTGGACGGCGTCGGCCAGCTGCAGGAACAGGTCCAGCCGCGCCTGGGTCGCCAGCCCGCGGCGGCGGCAGAAGTGGTGGATCGGCTCGCCCTCGACGAACTCGGTGACCAGATAGGGCCGGTTGTCGGCGGTGGTCCCGGCGTCGATCAGCCTCGCGATCCCGGGATGCTCGAGCCCGGCGAGGATGCGCCGCTCGGCATGGAAGCGTCCCAGCAGGTCGCCGCTTTCCATCTTCAGCACCTTGATCGCCACCTTGCGGTGCCAGTCGGGGTGCTCCTGCTCGGCCAGGTAGACGCGTGCCATGCCGCCTTCGCCGACCAGGCGCTCGATGCGGTAATCGCCGAGCTGGCTGCCGGGCGCGAGTCCGTCGACGTCCTCGGGCGGGAACAGGCTGCCGATCAGCGCATCACGGCGGGCCATCAGCACGTCTTCGCGATGGCTGGCGGTGAGCAGTGCCTCCACGCGCTCGCGCAGGATCGGGTCGGCGACGCACTCGCGGGCCAGCAGGGCTTCGCGCTCCGGTTCGGGCAGGTCCAGGCAGGCCGAGAACAGGTGGTCGATGTGCTGCCAGCCAGGCTCGCGATCGCGTGCATCGCCGGCCATGGGCTATTCGCCGATCGCCAGCTGCAGATAGGCGCGGGCGCGGGTCCAGTCGCGCTCGATCGAACGTTGCGAGCGGTCCAGCGCCAGCGCCGTTTCCGGCACGCTCAGGCCGGCGAAGAACCGGCACTCGACGACGCGCGCCAGTCTCGCGTCGTGCAGTTCCAGCGCGCACAACGCGTTCTCGACCAGCAGCAGGGTGTCGTGGTCGACCGCATCCTGCGCGATCTCCAGCTCGTGCTCGACCAGGTGCAGGGCGCCACCGCCACGCTTGCCCGCTGCGCGCCGGCGGGCCTTGTCCACCAGCAACTGGCGCATCGCGCGAGAGGCGACCGACAGGAAATGCGCGCGATCGCCCCAGAACTCGCCGCCATGGGCCGTCAGGCGAAGGTAGGCCTCGTGCACGATCGTGGTGGGGCTGGCGGTGACGCCCGCGCCCCAGCGGGCGACGTGGCGCCGGGCAATGCTGCGCAGCTGGGCATAGATCTGCTCGTCCAGCGATGCGGGTACCGCGCCTTGGTCGGGCTCGCGCGGTTCTCCTTCCCCTGGGTGCATCCCCACGTCCCCGGCATGGATGTCCCGTCGGAGTCTACCCCGGGTGAGATAGATGACGCCCATGCGTCACCGGCGATCGCTGAACCAGCGCATGTCGGCCGGCACGGCGTCCACCGTGCGGATCGACTGCAGGCGCACATGGCGACTGCCATCGGGTTCCACGTGGACCCCCTCGATGGCCTGGCGCAGGTGGTTCCAGCCCGGTACCAGGCGGACGTCGTATTCCACGCGTTCGTCGAAGGCCGGCGCATCGCCGGAGCTGGCGGTATGCCTGCTGGTCACGCAGCTTCCCGCGATGCGCGCGTGCCCGCTGGCGTGGACCCACTGCATCCAGGCCCCTTCGTAGAGCGGCGTCTCGCCGAAGCTGGCCTGCCAGGCGGCTATGCCCGACGAGTTGGCCGCGAACAGGTAGACCTCGCCCTGGCCGTGATCGACGAACAGCGTGGCCGGGCTGACCGTGACTTCTCCGCCAGACACCTCAAGCCCCTCGCAACGCGCGAAGGTGCGGGCCGCGGTCTGCAGTGAGGCTGGCGGCACCGGCAGGGCGAGGTGGATGCTGCCGTCGGCATCGATGCGGCCCACCGGCGCATCGCTGCGCGTCATGTGGATTGGTGCTGCGCCGTGGGTCCAGCCGTCCAGGACTCCCGTCGGCTCCGCCGCCAGGGCGGCGCCGGGAAGAAGGACGCAGAGCAGGATTGTCAGTCTTTGCATGTCGTGCTCCGTCGGCGGTCGTCGCACCCACAACGCAGGCAGCGCGCAAACCCCGCCACCCGATGGCTTGGCGGGGTTTGGCGCGGCGCTGCGTAGAGGAGGCACTGACCTGGAGAATCGCTCGATGCGTACCCAACACTTGTGCGGTGCCCTGCTGATCGCGTGCCTTGCCGCCTGCGCGGGAGAAAGCTCCGCGCCCGAAGCGACCGAGTCCCCGCGCGCCGCGGCGGACATGTTCAAGCGGGCAGCGGCGGAGCAGCGGGGTGACGAAGCCGTGCCGGCCGCGGGCGGGACCAGGCTCAAGGAGGCGCTTCCAGGCGGCGTGCTGCCGGATTTCGACCACGTGGTAGCGTCCGACCTGTCCACCCGGCAGGTGCACGCTACCCGCACCGTGACCCTGCGCGTGCGCGGCGTCGATGCCCGCACTGCACTCGACGAACTCGCCAGCGCGTTCACCGCCGCGGGCTTCGAGGCGGGTGCGATCGCCGGCGACAAGGACACGCTGCTGCAGGAATTCTGGACCGCGGGGCAAGCCCGGGGCGTGGCCGCGGTCAGCGCGGGCGGCATTCGCATCGGCCTGATGGCACGCGACTACAAGCCCGGCAGCGAATCCGCCCGGGAAGGGTTCCCGGCCCTGGTCGTGGTCACCGTCAACTCGCCTTGAGATGGCGGCCATGCTCGTCCACAGACGCCCAATGAAGCATGCATTCGCGCTCGCGTGGCGTGCGATGCGCCCGCCCTGCCAGTCGCGACTGGCGACGCGCTAGCCATGGCCGAAGGAACGCTGCTGGGCCGCTACGCGACGTTCTCGTTCACCGCGCTGTGGGCGCGCCTCGGCCATTCCGTGGACAGCGCCATGCAGGCTTCGGGCAAGGTGCCGCCGGTGCCGGAAGGCGCGCTGTCGGCCTCCGAGCACGCCGCGCTTGCGGCGCAGCTGCGGCCACGGGTGGAAGCGTTCGAGACGCTCAGGCAGCAGACCTTGGCGACGGTGGATCGGCGTGCCCGCTGGTGGGTGCCGCTGGCGGGGATCGGGATATTCGTCGCCGTGCTCGCAGGCGGCTGGGGTATCACAAGCGCCATGATCTTCGGCCTGCTGGCCGCGCTTGCCGGCTGGTTCGTCGCCATCGGCAGTCGCGCGGAGCGCTACCAGGCGGCGGTCAAGCAAGGGGTCGGCGACACCGTCTCCGTGCAGCTGCTCGGCTTCGCGCATGAGGTCGCGCCGGAAACGGATCCTGCGCACGTGCGCGGCTGGCAGCTGTTCCCGGAACTGCAGTCGGCCAGGACCCTGGACCGCCTCACGGGCGACTGGCATGGCCGCGAGGTGATCCTGACGGAGATGGCGATCGCGTATGCGCCGGGCCGGGGCGCGCAGTCGCCAAGGCGCAGCGAGATGGCCGACGCCGTGCTCCCGGTGTCCGTGGTGGAAACGGACTGGCCCGCGGCGCGAGGCGCGATGCTGGCGCTCACCCCGAAGGACGCGCCGCGGCGACTCCTGCTTGCCCCACAGGGCGACGGCCTGCAGCCGGCGGCGACTGGAGATCCCGGCTTCGACCAGGCGTATGCGGCGCGATGCAGCGGCGACGACGCCTGCGCCCTGCTGACGCCGGCACTACGCGCCTCGCTGCTTGCACTGCACGGCAACGGGAAGGCGGGGCGGCCGTTCGTTGCCATCGGCCACGGCCGCATCGCCGTGCTGTTTCGACGGGACGAGGACCAGGTGGGCTTCCACGTGCCGCCTTACTGGATCCCGATCGACATCGACGCCCTGCTGGCGCGGTTCGCGACCGACCTGGCGCACAGGCGCGCGCTGATCACGGCGACGCTCGCCCTGCAGGCAGGCGAACCGACCCGCGCCTGAGCGGACCGGATGGCGGGAAATCCACGGCGCGCGCGTATCAGGTTCGAGCGGGCCACTGACCGCACAGCGGAGTCACCACATGGGCAGAACGGGAACGTTCTGGAACGCACTGATCCATCTTGCCGGCGTGCTGGCGGCCACCGTCCTGCTGGCAGGCTGCGGACCCGACGCAAGCGGAAGCGGCAACGCCGCGAACGCCGATGAAGCTGGCACCAGCCCGGCCTCCAGCGGGAACGAGATGCAGCAACTGGACGGCATCCCGGTGGCGGAAGGCAAGCTGACGGCGGAGCAGCACGCCGCCCTGGTGGCACCGCCCGCTACGGGTGCGGCGCCATGAACGCGCTGGCACGCGCCGGCACGGTGGCAATGCTCGTCGCGATGGCGTGGCTGTGGCCCGCGCCGCAAGCCTCCGGGCGCGAAGGCCGCTTCATGACCGCCGCATGCACCAGCGGGAAAGGCTGCGCCTGCAGGCTGTCGCAGGTCAGCCTGGAGGACTGGCAACTGGCAATGGGCCAGAGCCCACCGGCGGGCGCGGAGGACATGGTGCTGGTGTTCCCCGCGCGTGGTCGGGCGTTCTGGACCGCCCATGGCCCGGACCGGGTGAACCGTACCTATGGCGGCCGCGGCCAGTGCCCGATCAGCCTGTTTCCGGACGAGGACATCCCCGCGGACGGCATCTGGGAATTCGATCAGGGGGCCAACGATCTCTCCAAGTGCCCGCTGCTGACCCGCGGCGCGGTGGCCGGCGCCCTGCCCGTGGACGTCGGCACGGAAACCGGACCCGAATCGGGCAGGATGGAACTCCGCTGGGGCGGCAAGTTCGACGTGCGCAAGTACATGCACGCCGTGACCCATCCGCACTGGCACCAGGTCGACGCGCGGACCTGGGAATACCGCGCCCCGCAGATGGGCATGATCCCGGCGGGCGCCCCGGTCTCGATCCGGATCGAGTGGCGCTCCACGCTAAAGAGCAGCACCCGCATCGAAGGCCGGTTCCACTACGTCTCGCGCATGGACATCCCCGGCGCCCAGGCGCTGACCGCACTGGCGAACACCCGGTGCGACGTGACCTCCATCCACACCGGTCGCTGGGTTGCGCCGCTGCCCGGCGAGCGCGATCCGCGCCGGGATCGTGAGCTGGAATTCTGATGCGCCCGGCTGCCACAGCGTGGCGGGTTCCTGGCGGGTCCTGCGTAGCGTGTCGGGAAGGCGGCGTTTTGCGGCCGAAGGGAGACGGCGTGATGAACAACTCTTGGACCAGGACATTGCCAGTGGTCGTGGCCTGCCTGCTGGTCGCAGCGCCCGCGCTGGCGCAGGGGTTTCCGGATCAGCTGAAGAATGTCGCCGAGCGGGCGGTCAGGAGCGAAGTCGCACGGGAGGTTGACCGGCAGGCGCGGCAGGCCACCCGCTGCGTGCTGGGCGACGACACCTGCGCCCGCGAGGCCCGGCGACGCGGCGAGCAGGTCGAGATCGTGCAGGAAGGCGCAACCGCCGGCGCGCGATCCAGCGTTGATCCCGCCGGCGACCACCCGCTGGTCCATCCCTATGCCGGCTCGGTCGATCGCAAACGCGACTTCAAGGCCTACGACGAGTACAGCCGGCTCATCGGCCCGCCGCCCGGCGGTCGCGGCGAGAACGACCTGAAGGAAACCCTTGAAGGCCGGGTCACCCGCCTGTACTACAAGTATCCCGAGGGACGTTCGGCGTTCGAGGTCATGCGCAACTACCGCGATGCGCTGGTGGCGCGCGGCATGCGGATCGACTACGAGGTGGGGCCGCAGAGCAAGGTCCGCCGCCGGCCCGCGGACATGAGCATGTTCGGGGAGTGGCGCTACATGACCGGCTCGCTGCCGTACAACGGTGGCACCGCCTACGTGACGATCGGCGTGGACGGCAGCGCCGGCCTTCGCCGCACCTACATCCACGTGGTCGAAACCGCCAGCATGGACACCGGGATGGTGGGCGGCGGCGTCACCGATGCCGCTGCCATGGCCAGCGGGCTGGAACGCGACGGCAGCGTCACCCTTGGCGGGCTGCACTTCGACACCGCCCGCGCCACCTTGCGCCCCGAATCCGGTGCTGCGCTGGACCAGGCGGCACTGCTGATGCGCCAGCAGCCGCAGCTGCGCCTGCTGATCGTGGGCCACACCGACAACACCGGCAGCAGCAGCACCAACCAGGCGCTGTCCCAGCAGCGCGCGCAGAGCGTGCGCGATGCCCTGGTCGGGCGCGGGATCGCCATCTCGCGGCTCACCGCCGCCGGCGCCGGCAGCAACGCGCCGGTCGCCGACAACACCACCGATTCCGGCCGCGCGCTCAACCGCCGCGTTGAACTGGTACGGCAATGACACGAGGGATCACATCGATGAAAGCCGGGTATCGACTCAACGCGCCTAAGGCCGGGCTCCTGGCCGTGGCCGCAGCATTGACGCTCGCCGGCTGCGGCGACAGGGCGGCCGAACCGGCCGGCCGCTCCCCGGAGGACGTGCAGGCGGAAGTCGAACGCGTCGATGCCGCGGTTCGCAAGGCGCCCACGGGCGTGGACAGCGGCGGGCCCGTGCGCGGCACCCTCCATGCGCAGTTCGATGGACAGCAGCGGCAGTGGGACATCACCACGCTGGACGACACCACCCGCTTCTCCGCAGCGACTTACGACGATTCCTTTCAGTTGGGGATCGACATCCGGGGCGACGCCGCGCAGGGCCAGCCCGAAGGCCGTTTCATCCTGGAAATGCTGTTTGAAAGCCCGCGCGGTTTCCAGGCCGGCGCCTCCCCCGACTCGGCCATTGCCAGCCTGATTCCGCACAAGGGCATCTCACCGCCACTGTGGGCCGGGCGGGATGACCTGCAGGTCACTCTGACCCGGGCCGAATGGGATGGCCAGGCAGGGCGCGTGGAGGGCAGCTTCAGTGGCGCGCTGTGCTATCGCGCCACCATGATGGACAAGCCGGACCCGGCCAACTGCAAGCCGGTCGAGGGGCGCTTCGCGAGTGATCTTGCGGCTGCCAGGGACTGACGGGGCGGAAAAGGACCAGGCTCATTGCCGCCTTGCGGCGGGCCGGGAATTCACCGCTCCGAATGCCCGCTTTCGTCGTAGCCGCGCGGCGCCAGCACTTCCGGCTTGATCAGGTCGACGAAGGCGCGGGCCTGCGCTGACAGGAACTTGCCCTTGCGCATCACGATCCCGTAGCTGCGCGACGGGAACCAGCGGGCCAGCGAGCGCGCCGCAAGCCGCTGGCGATCGGCTTCGGTCAGGCAGATCGCCGTCACGATGCTGATGCCCAGGCCCATCGCCACGTACTGCTTGATCACCTCCCAGCCGCCGACCTCCAGCGCCACCGTGTACGGCACCCGGTTCTGCTGGAACACCAGGTCGACCAGCCGGTAGGTGGTCAGGCGCTTGGGCGGCAGGATCAGGCCGTAGGGCGAGAGGTCTTCCAACACGAGATCCGCCTTGCCCGCAAGCGGATGATCTGGCGGCATGATCAGCATCGGCTCGAAGTTGTACACCGGTGCATAGGTCAGGTCGGCCGGCACATCCAGCATCGAACCCACGGCCAGGTCCACCGCGTCGCTGCGCAACAGGTCGAGGCCGCTGGCGCCGGTGACGTTGTGCAGGCTCAGGCGCACGTCGGCATGGCGGCGCCGGAAGGCGTCGACGATCCCGGGCAGCAGGTAGAGGATGGTCGAACTGCCGGCGGCCACGTTGAGTTCGCCGGCGTCCAGCCCGCGCACCTGCTCGCGGAAGGTGGCGGCGAGGTTGTCGAGTCCCTCCACCAGCGGGCGTGCCATTTCATAGAGCAGGTCGCCTTCGCGGGTCGGGGTCATCCGGCGGCCGCTGCGCTCCAGCAACCGCACCCCGAGTTCGCGCTCCAGCGCCTGGAGCTGCAGGGTCACCGCCGGCTGGCTGAGGTAGAGCGCCTCCGCCGCGCGCGACACTGAACCCAGTCGGGCGACCTGGCAGAACGCCCGTAGCGGCTTCAGCCGCGACCCCTTGTAGGCAAAACGCAAGTCGCTGGGCGGCAGTTCGGCCATTGATTTCATTACGTTATTTGGAATATCAATACTACGCATTGATAAAACTCGATTGTCAAATACAAGACGCCGGCGGATGGTGCGTGTCCCAGCACACCACTGCCGGAGTCACCTGATGTCGGCTGTCCTGCAAGACCGCATCCCGCCAGAGCAGGTGACCCTGTCCGCGCAGCTTCCCGGCCAGAACGCACTGCTGACGCCCGCCGCGCTCGCATTCCTGGCCGGGCTGCATCGCCGCTTCGAGGGGGAGCGCCAGGACCGGCTGAGCTCCCGGGGGACCCGCCAGCAGGCGTTCGATGCCGGTGCGCTGCCGGACTTCCGCGCCGACACCGCCCACATCCGCCGCGGTGACTGGAAGGTGGGACCGACTCCCGCGGCGCTGCTGGATCGGCGGGTGGAGATCACCGGGCCGGTCGACCCGAAGATGGTCATCAATGCCCTGAATTTGGGCGCCAGCTGCTACATGGCCGACTTCGAGGACAGCACCAGTCCCACCTGGGCCAACCTGGTCGAGGGCCAGCAGGCGCTGCGCGCCGCCGTCGCCGGCACGCTCGAGTTCACCGCGCCCGGTGGCCGGCACTACGCGTTGAAGCCACAGGCGGAGCAGGCCGTGCTGATCGTCCGCCCGCGCGGCTGGCACCTGGACGAGAAGCACGTGCGGGTCGGCGGGCAGCGGATGTCCGCGTCGTTGTTTGATGCCGGCCTGTTCGCCTTCCACAACGCGCAGGCGCTCGCCGCGCGCGACCGTGGTCCGTACCTGTACCTGCCCAAGCTGCAGTGCATGGAAGAGGCGGCGCTGTGGGAGCGGGTGTTGGCGCACATCGAATCCACGCTGGGCCTGCCGCATGGCCAGGTCAAGGTCACGGTGCTGATCGAGACGCTGCCGGCCGCGTTCGAGATGGACGAGATCCTGCACGCGCTGAAGGGCCGCATCGTCGGACTGAACTGCGGCCGCTGGGACTACATCTTCAGCTACATCAAGACCTTCCGTCGCCACTCCGACAAGGTGCTGCCGGAACGCGGCCAGATCGGCATGACCCAGCCGTTCCTGCGTGCCTATTCAGAGCTGCTGATCAGGACCTGTCATCGCCGCGGCGCGCACGCGATGGGCGGCATGGCCGCACAGATACCGATCAGCGGCGACGAGGCCGCCAATGCCGCCGCGCTGGAGCGGGTGCGCGCCGACAAGGTGCGCGAAGTCACTGCCGGCCATGACGGCACCTGGGTGGCGCATCCGGCGCTGATCCCGATCGCACGCGAGGTGTTCGACACGCACATGCCGGAACCGCACCAGCGCCACGTCGCACGCGAGGACGTGCGCGTTGAGGCGAGCGACCTGCTGCGGCCACCGCTCGGCACCATCACCCGCGCCGGCTTCGAGAACAACGTCGACGTTTGCGTGCGCTACCTCGCGGCTTGGCTCGACGGCAACGGCTGCGTGCCGATCCATCACCTGATGGAGGATGCCGCCACCGCCGAGATCGCGCGCGCCCAGCTGTGGCAGTGGCTGCACTTTGCCGATGCCGGCGGCGCGCCGTTGTCGCTGGATGACGGCACGCCCGTCGACGAGCTGCTGCTGGAACGCGCGCTGATCGGCCTACCGGGCCGCTTGGGAGACCTGCAACGCATCCCCGGCGGCGCGCGCATCGCCGAGGCCATCGATCTTCTGGAGCGCCTGACCCGCGCCGACGAACTGGCCGAGTTCCTCACGCTTCCCGCTTACGAGCGCATCGACTGACCGCTTCCCACCGAAATCCACCCCCTGCCGTCCCGCCTTCGAGGAATACGCCATGAAGAACCACCTGCCGACCGCCGAACAACTGAAGCTGGACTGGGCCAACAATCCGCGCTGGGCCGGCGTCACCCGCCCGTATTCCGCGGAGGACGTGGTGCGCCTGCGCGGCACCGTGCACATCGAGCATTCGCTGGCCCGCCTGGGCGCCGAGAAGCTGTGGAAGTCGCTGCACGGCGAGCCGTTCGTCAATGCGCTGGGCGCACTGACCGGCAACCAGGCCATGCAGCAGGTCAAGGCCGGGCTGAAGGCCATCTACCTGTCGGGCTGGCAGGTGGCGGCGGACGCCAACCTGGCCGGCGAGATGTATCCGGACCAGTCGCTGTACCCCGCCAACTCGGTGCCGCAGGTGGTCAAGCGCATCAACAACACCCTGGTGCGCGCCGACCAGCTGCACCATGCCGAGGGCGACGATTCCATCGATTTCCTGCAGCCGATCGTGGCCGATGCCGAAGCCGGCTTCGGCGGCGTGCTCAATGCCCATGAGCTGATGAAGGCGATGATCGAGGCGGGCGCCGCGGGCGTGCATTTCGAGGACCAGCTGGCGTCGGTCAAGAAGTGCGGCCACATGGGCGGCAAGGTGCTGGTGCCCACGCGCGAGGCGATCGAGAAGCTCACCGCTGCGCGACTTGCCGCGGATGTCATGGGCGTGCCGACGATCATCGTTGCCCGCACCGATGCCGAAGCCGCCGACCTGCTGACCTCCGACGTGGACGATAACGACAAGCCGTTCTGCACCGGCGAGCGCACCATCGAGGGCTTCTACAAGACCCGCAATGGCCTGGACCAGGCGATCAGCCGCGGCCTGGCCTACGCGCCCTACGCCGACCTGGTGTGGTGCGAGACCGGCAAGCCGGACCTGGAGTTTGCGCGCAAGTTCGCCGACGCGATCCATGCCAAGTTCCCGGGCAAGCTGCTGGCCTACAACTGCTCGCCCAGCTTCAACTGGAAGAAGAACCTGGACGACGCGACCATCGCCCGGTTCCAGAAGGAACTCGGGGCGATGGGCTACAAGTTCCAGTTCATCACCCTGGCCGGCTTCCACGCGCTGAACTACGGCATGTTCGACCTTGCGCACGGCTACGCGCGCCGGCAGATGAGCGCCTTCGTCGAGCTGCAGGAAAAGGAGTTCGCGGCGGCCGAGCGCGGATTCACCGCGGTCAAGCACCAGCGCGAGGTCGGCACCGGCTACTTCGACGCCATCACCCAGACCATCCAGGGCGGCCAGTCGTCGACGGTGGCGCTGAAGGGCAGCACGGAGGAGGAGCAGTTCCACGGGGAGCGCGCCGCGGCCTGAGCGTCGCCCGGATGGACGCAGGCCCGGCATGGGGTCCGGCCTGTGTCAGCGGCAAGTGGGGTCAGTTCCGGATCTCCGCGGTGTGCGTCTTCAGCGCGTCGGCAAGGCCCGGGACGATGTCCGCGCCCACCGGCACGCTGATGCTGGAGCCGGTGAAATCGGTGCCGATCGGCTGGGCGCGGCCGCCCAGGCACTGCGCCAGGAAACCCTCGGCCACCGCGTTGAACGCCTTGCTGTTCTCCGGCCGGGCGAAGCCGTGGCCCTCGTCCGGGAACAGCACGTAAGTGACCGGGATCTTCTTCTCCTGCATCGCCTGGACGATCTGGTCGCTTTCGGCCTGCTTCACCCGCGGGTCGTTGGCGCCTTGGCCGATCAGCAGCGGCTTGCTGATCTTCGCGACATGGGTCAGTGGCGAACGCTCGGCCAGCAGCTTCTTCCCGGCCTCGGTGCGCGGGTCGCCGATGCGATTGGCGAACTGCTCGAAGAACGCCACCCAGTACGGGGGGATGGTCGCCAGCAAGGTATTGAGGTTGGACGGGCCGACTTCGGAGACGCCGCACTTGAAGGCATCCGGGGTGAAGGTCAGGCCGGCCAGGGTGGCGTAGCCGCCGTAGCTGACACCCGCGATGGCAACGGCGTCCCTGGTGGTCACGCCGTTCTCAACCGCCCACTCCACGGCGTCGATCAGGTCGTCGTGCATCTTGCCGGCCCATTCGCCGTCGCCCCTGTTGACAAATTCCTTGCCGAAGCCGGTGGAGCCACGGAAATTCACCTGCAGCACCGCGTAGCCGCGGTTGGCATACCACTGCGCCCAGGGGTCGTGGCCATACACGTCGCGCCCCCACGGGCCCCCATGGACATAAAGCACCATCGGCACCGGCCTGTCTGCCTTGCCGTCGTTGTTGCCGTCGGCGGTCCTGGGCAGGCTGAGGTAACTGACCAGGGTGAGTCCATCGCGTGACCTGATCTCCTGCGGCCACATCGGCACCAGCGGCTTGCCGTCCAGCGCCGGTCGCGTGCTGAACAGTTTTTCCGGGGTGCCGCCGCGCGTGTAGCGGTAGAACACGTACGGCGTTTCGGCGGCGGAGTAGTCGACGATCCAGGTCTTGTCGTCCAAGGTCCGCGAGTTGATCGAGAAACCGCCGGGGCCGATGGCCTTCAGTTTCTCCAGGTCGGCGGCGATGGCCGGGTCGATCACCTTCCATTGGTTCTTCAGGTAGTTGATCGCGACAGCCTGCACCTTGCCGGTTTTCGGATCGTCGATGACGTCTTCGATGTCGGTGCGGGGATCCTCGTGGACCAGTGTCCTGGCGCCGGTGGCGGTATCGATGGCGTACAGCGCAGTGGTGTTGCGCCCGCGCGAATCGAAGAAGTACTGGGTCTTGCCGTCGCTGCTGTAGCCGCCGGGGAAGCTCGTCTGCGAGTCGGCGAACGGGATGTCCCCGACCCGCTTCCAGCCGCCCTTGCCGTCCGGTTCCAGCAGGTCGCTGCCGCCGTCGCTGCGCGCCCTGGTGGCCATCCTCACCTTGAAATCCGGGTCGACGATGAAGCGCGCGATGTCCGTGGTGTTCCTCTCGACCAGGGTGCGCGCGCCGCTGGCGAGGTCGACCCGGTAGAGGTCATGCCACTTGGGGTCGCGGTCGTTCATCAGGACCATGGCCGCTTGCGGATGGAGGTGGCTGAGGCCGACGACCCGCGCGCGGGTCTGCGGGAAATCGCTGAGGTCACGCGACTGGTTGGTGGCCAGGTCGACCGCGAACAGGTGGAAGTTCTCGTCGCCGCCTGTGTCGCGCATGTACAGCAACGTGTCGGGGCGGTAGGACCAGAAATAATTGCGGATGCCGCGCGCCTTGTCGGCGGTCACGGCGCGCGCGTTGGCCATGTCGCCGGCAGGCGCGACCCACACGTTCAGCACACCATCGACCGCGGCGATCCAGCTCAGGTACTTGCCGTCCGGGCTGATCTGCACGTCGGTGCGTTCGGGGTTTCCGAACAGGGCCTCGCGCGGGATGAGCTCGACGTCGTGGATCGACGCCGGTGTTCCCAAGGCTTGAGCCGCCATGTCCGCATCGCCGGCGGCGGCCGGGAAGCACAGCAATACGCCGGCGGCGATCGAAGCTGACAGCAGGGTGCGTTGCAACGCCATGTTGGTGGTCTCAGGGATGTCCGAACACCAAACAACGCGGAATCCCCGCGCGGCCGGCCAATTGCAGCCCATCAGGCCGCCTGCCGATCACGTCCGCGCTCCAGCCGCCGGTAGCCGATCGCCTCGGTCAGGTGCGGGGTTTCGATCGTCTCCGCGCCGGCAAGGTCGGCGATGGTGCGCGCCACCCGCAGGATCCGGTGCAGCGAGCGCGCCGACAGCTGCAGGCTCTCCACCGCGCGTTCGAGCAGGGCGCTGTCGCGCGGAGCCAGGCGACAAAATGCGTCGGTGCCCGCCTGGTCCAGCCGCGCGTTGGTGCGGCCTCCGCGTGCCTGCTGGCGCGCCCGCGCCGCCACCACGCGCTCGCGCACGACACTGCTGGACTCGCCGGCGGTTCCATCCGTGCGCAGCGCGCTGGGCGGCAGTCGCGGGACTTCCACGTGCAGGTCGATGCGCTCCAGCAAGGGGCCGGAGATGCGGGCGCGGTAGCGGCGGATCATCTCCTCGCTGCACAGGCAGCGGCCGGAGGGGTCGCCGGCCCAACCACAGGGACAGGGGTTCATCGCCGCGACCAGCTGGAACGCGGCGGGGAAGTCGCAGTGCCGCGCGGCCCGGGAGATGCTGACGTGCCCGGATTCCAGCGGCTCGCGCAGCACTTCAAGCGCATGCCGGCTCCATTCCGGCAGCTCGTCGAGGAACAGCACGCCATGGTGGGCCAGCGAGATCTCTCCCGGGCGCGGATCGGCGCCACCGCCGACGAGGGCGACCGCGCTCGCGGTGTGGTGCGGCGCGCGGAAGGGCCGTTGCCGCCAGCGCGCCGGATCCAGGCCGCGGCCGCTGACCGAGGCGATCGCCGCGGCGTCCAGCGCTTCGGCATCGGTGGGGGCGGGAAGGATGCCGCACAGGCGCGAGGCCAGCAGCGTCTTGCCGCTGCCTGGAGGCCCGACGAACAATGCGTGGTGGCCGCCGGCCGCGGCGATCTCCAGCGCGCGGCGCGCCTGCGCCTGGCCGCGCACGTCCGCGAGGTCCGGCGGGTCGGCGGCGTGGCAGGGCAGCGGCTCGGCGGCCGACAAGGCCTTGCGACCGTCCAGCCCGGCGCATACCTCCAGCAGCGTGCGCGCGGTGCGGACCTCGACATTGCTGGCCAACGCGGCCTCGTGGCCGTTGCCGGGCGCGACCAGCAGGCGCCGACCCGCCTCGCCGGCGGCAAGCGCCGCGGCCAAGGCGCCGTCGACGCCGCGCAACTCGCCGGTGAGCGCCAGTTCGGCAATGAACTCCCAGCCCTCCAGCGCGTCGGTGGACAGCTGCCCGCTGGCGGCGAGGATCCCGAGCGCGATCGCCAGGTCGTAGCGGCCGCCGTCCTTGGGCAGGTCCGCCGGCGCCAGGTTGACGGTGATCCGCCGCGCCGGGAACTCGAACTGCCCGCACTGGATCGCCGCGCGCACCCGGTCCTTGGCTTCGCGGACCGCCGCTTCGGGCAGCCCCACGATGGACATCGACGGCAGGCCACCGGCCAGGTGGACCTCGACCCGGACTTCGGGCGCGCGCACGCCCACCCGCGCACGGCTGTGCACGATCGCCAGACCCATGGCGGCGGCCTCAGTGGCGGGGGGTGTCGGTGCCGGCGTTGCCGGCCAGTGCGTCGAGCTGGCGCTCGAGCGCCTCCAGCTTCTCCCGGGTGCGCGCCAGCACCGCGCGCTGCACGTCGAATTCCTCGCGGGTCACCAGCTCCAGCTTGCCCAGCCCGGCCTGCAGCACCGACTTGAAGTTCTGCTGCAACTCGTCGCGCAGCTCGTCGGAGGGGCGCAGTCCGGCGGGCACCAGGTTGCTGAGGCGGCGGGCGAGGTCGTCGAGTTGGGACAGGTCGATCATGCGGTCGGGTGTCATGGTGGCCTCCTTCGATTGAAGGTCAGCGTGCGCGCAGGCGGTCGGTGGCGCCATCGGAGCCCGGCGCGGCATCGGGTAGGGAATCCCCGATCCGGCCAGTATGCCCGATGACCGGCGGCGGGCTGGTGTGAGAAGGTAGCGCCTTCGTCCAGGCAGTGCAGCGAGGCCCCCGTGAAAATGGTGATGGCGGTGATCAAGCCGTTCAAGCTCGACGACGTTCGCGAGGCGCTGGCCGAAGCCGGCGTGGCCGGCATCACCGCCACCGAGGTCAAGGGCTTCGGCCGCCAGAAGGGGCATACCGAGCTCTACCGCGGCGCCGAGTACATGGTCGATTTCCTGCCGAAGATCAAGCTGGAGATCGCGGTGCCGAGCGAGCGGGTGGACGCGGTGGTCGAGGCGATCATGCGCGCGGCCGGCACCGGCAAGATCGGCGACGGCAAGGTGTTAGTCTGGGACCTGGAGCGCGTGGTGCGCATCCGCACCGGGGAACTGGACGCCGACGCGCTCTGACGCCGGCGCCGCTGCTTCAACCGGCGAGCACCTTGGCCACGAACGGCGGCAGCGCTTGCGCGCCGCGGTGGGTGTCGGCGGTGTAGTACAGGGTGTCGAAGCCCTTGGCCCGCGCATCCTCGTCGCGGAACGACCAGTCCGCGCCCGCCTGCTTGCGCGCCATGGTCACGCTCCACCAGCCGGTGGGGTAGCAGGGCTGGGGGAATGGCAGGGTCTGGAAATCGGCAAACCCGGCCTTGGTCATTTCCGCGCGCAACTCGCGGATCAGTTCCAGCAGCGCCAGCGGCGATTCGCTCTGCTGGACGAGCAGGCCGTCCTCGCGCAGCGCCTTGTGGCAGTCGGCGAAGAAGGCGGCGTTGAACAGGCCCTCGGCCGGCCCGACCGGATCGGTGGAGTCGACGATGATCACGTCCACGCTGCCCGGCGCAAGGTCGCGCACGTAGGCCAGCCCGTCGTCCCAGATGATCTGCGCGCGCGGATCGCCGTTGGATTCGCACAACTCGGGGAAATACTTCTCCGCCATCCGCGTCACCTGCTCGTCGATGTCGCACTGGGTGACCGATTCCACACCCGGGTGGCGCAGCACCTCGCGCAGGCTGCCGCAGTCGCCGCCACCGATGATGACGACCCGCTTCGGGTCCGGATGGGTGAACAGCACCGGGTGCGCGATCATCTCGTGGTAGAGGAAATTGTCCCGCGCGGTGAGCATCATCGCCCCGTCGATCAGCATCAGGTTGCCCCAGTCGGTGCTGCCGAAGATCTCGATCTTCTGAAACGGGGACTGCACCTCGTCCAGCTTGCCGGTGATGCGGAAACCGATCGCCGAGCCGGTGGGCTCGAACGGTTCGTAGTGCCAATCCGAAGGCGAGGTCTGCTGGGACATGCGTAGGTTCCGTGCGCGGGGGCGGGGCGGTGGATTGTAAGCCGCCGGTGTTCGCGTGCCGTCCACACCGCGCGGGCGACCCTCGGGCGCTCCCGAAGGAGCACGCCATGGCCAGCCGCAAGCCCGCCGCGAACAAGCCTCCCGCCGCCCCGGCGAAGACCGCCGCCGCGCGCAAGGCCGAGGCCACCGCCCGTCGCCAGCGCGCGATCCAGGCCCCGATCGACCGCCGCGACGCGCGCAAGCCGGCCAAGCGCCCGCCGGCCAAGGCGCCAACGCAGGCAGGCGCACGCCGCCAACCCACCAAGCTGCCGGCGCAGCACCTGCCCAAGCCGGGCCACGAGGCGGAACTGGATCTCAAGCCCCGCTTCCAGGCACCGTCCTACCGAGGCAGCGGCAAGCTCAAGGACATGGTGGCGATCGTGACCGGCGCCGATTCCGGGATCGGCCGCGCGGTGGCGGTGCTGTTCGCGCGCGAGGGTGCGGACGTGGCGATCCTCTACCTCAACGAACACCGCGATGCCAAGGAAACCGCGCGCTGGGTCGAGCAGGAGGGACGCCGCGCCCTGCTGGTGGCCGGCGACGTGCGCGACCCGGACTTCTGCCAGAAGGCGGTGAAGAAGGTGGTGCGCAAGTTCGGCCGGCTGGACGTGCTGGTCAACAACGCCGCCTTCCAGCAGCACGCCGACAGCCTCGAGCACATCAGCGACGCCCACCTGCAGGAAACCCTGCAGACCAACGTGGCGGGCTACCTGCACATGGCGCGCGCGGCGCTGCCGCACCTGCACGAAGGCGCCTCGATCATCAACAACGGCTCCATCACCGGCCTGTTCGGCAGCGCGAAGCTGATCGACTACTCCACCTCCAAGGGCGCGGTGCACGCCTTCACCAAGGCGCTGGCCGAAAACCTGCTCCCGCGCGGGATCCGGGTCAACGCGGTGGCGCCCGGCCCGGTGTGGACGCCGTTCAACCCCGCCGACAAGCCGGCCGAGGAGGTGGCGACGTTCGGCAAGGACAGCGCGATGGGCCGGCCCGCGCAGCCGGAAGAGCTCTCGCCGGCCTTCGTGTTCCTGGCCTCGCCGGTGATGTCCTCCTACGTCAACGGCATCGTGCTGCCGGTGACGGGCGGGCCCAAGGGATGAGGCCCGCGGTGCGCGCCCCGTAGAATGCAGTTCCCATGCCGCCATCGCCGCCGCCCATGACCTGGTCCCTCGACCGCGCCCGCAAGACCTACTCCATCCCGCACTGGTCGGAGGGCTATTTCGACGTCGGCGACGACGGTCGCGTGGTGGTGCGCCCCCGCGGCAAGGCCGGCCCGCAGATCGCGCTGGCCCAGGCCGTGGACCAGGCGCTGGCCGACGGCGGCAACCTGCCGATGCTGGTGCGCTTCCCCGACATCCTCGGCGACCGCCTGGGCAAGCTGCAGGCGGCGTTCGCGCAGGCGCGCAAGGACTGGGAGTACGCCGGCGACTACACCGCGGTGTATCCGATCAAGGTCAACCAGCACGCCGGCGTCGCCGGCACCTTGGCGTCCCACCATGGCGAGGGCTTCGGTCTGGAGGCCGGAAGCAAGCCGGAACTGATGGCGGTGCTGGCGCTGAGCCGGCCGGGCGGGCTGGTCGTCTGCAACGGCTACAAGGACCGCGAATACATCCGGCTGGCGCTGATCGGGCGCAAGCTGGGGCTGCAGACCTTCATCGTGATCGAGAAGCCCTCCGAGCTGAAGGTCGCGCTCGAGGAAGCCGCCGCACTCGGGATCAAGCCGGGGCTCGGCGTGCGCATGCGGCTGGCCTCGCTTGGTTCGGGCAAGTGGCAGAACAGCGGCGGCGACAAGGCCAAGTTCGGACTCGATCCGCGCCAGCTGCTCACCCTGTGGAAGCAGCTGCGGGATGCCGGCATGGGCGATTGCCTGCAGTTGCTGCACTTCCACATGGGCAGCCAGATCAGCAACGTGCGCGACATCGCCGCCGGCATGCGCGAGGCCACGCGCTATTTCGTCGAGCTGTCGCGGCTGGGCGCCAACATCACCCACGTCGATGTCGGTGGCGGCCTCGGGATCGATTACGAAGGCACCCGCTCGCGCTCGTATAACTCGGTCAACTACGGCATCCACCACTACGCCTCCAGCATCGTGCAGCCGCTGGCCGAGGCCTGCCAGGCCGAGGGCATCCCCGCGCCGCGGATCGTCACCGAATGCGGCCGCGCGATGACCGCGCACCACGCGGTGCTGGTCGCCAACGTATCGGAGGTCGAACAGGCGCCCGAGGGCCGGGTGCCGCCGCAGAACGATGACGAGTCGCTGCCGGTCCGGCGGCTGCGCGAGTTGCACGAGGAAATGCCGGAGCGTCCCGCGGTCGAGGTGTTCCACGAGGCCTCGCAGGCGCACGCCGAGGGCCTGGCGCTGTACGTACTCGGGCAGATCGACCTGGTACAACGCGCGCGCATCGACGACCTGTTCTACGCGATCGCCCACGCGGTCAAGGCTCGCCTGAGCTACGACGAGAAAAGCCACCGCGACCTGCTCGACGAACTCAACGAGCGGCTGGTCGACAAGTACTTCGTCAACTTCAGCGTGTTCGAATCGATGCCGGACGTGTGGGCGATCGACCAAGTGTTCCCGATCGTGCCGATCGAGCGACTGGACGAGGCGCCCACCCGGCGCGGCACCATCGCCGACCTGACCTGCGACTCCGACGGCAAGATCGACACCTACGTCGAGAACGAGGACCTGGACAGCTCGCTGCCGCTGCACGAGCTGCGCCGCGGCGAAACCTACCGGATCGGCTTCTTCCTGGTTGGCGCCTACCAGGAGATCCTGGGCGACATCCACAACCTGTTCGGCGATACCGACGCGATCGAGGTGAAACTCGCCGGCGATGGTTTCGCCATCACCCAGCAGCGCCGCGGCGATACCACCGACGTCATGCTGGACTACGTGGGTTACCGGCTCGACGACCTGCGCCGCGCCTACGACGGCAAGGTCGACGCCGCCGGCCTGCCGCCCGCGGAGGCGGCCGCGCTCAAGGCCGCGCTGGAGGCCGGGCTGACCGCGTACACCTACCTGAGCGATGATCCGCTCGAGTGACCACCCCCACGGAGAGAGTGATGAAGGGTTACGTTGACGACATCGAGAAGGCCACCGGCGCGAACGACGATTTCCGGCGCGTGCTGTACACCGGCAAGCACCTGCAGCTGGTGCTGATGACCCTGCAGCCCGGGGAGGAGATCGGTGCCGAGGTGCACGAGGACATCGACCAGTTCTTCCGCTTCGAGGATGGCGAGGGCATGGTGGAGATCGACGGGGTGGCGCACGAGGTGGAGGACGACGATGCCGTCATCGTCCCCGCCGGCGCCCGCCACAACGTGATCAACACCGGCAAGGAGCCGTTGCGCTTCTACACCCTGTACGGCCCCCCGGAGCACAAGGACGGGGTAGTGCAGTCGACCAAGGCGGAGGCCGAGGCGCGCCACGAGGACGAGCAGTTCGACGGCACCACCACCGAGTGACCCCGTTGCCGGCTCAGCCGGCGCGGTGCACCTGGAAGCCCGCGAACGACTGCGAGGTCGGCATCAGCTCGATGCGGTTGATGTTGATGTGCGATGGCAGGCTGGCGACCCAGTAGAGGGTGTCGGCGATGTCCTCGGCGGTCATGGGGTGCGCACCGCCATACAGCGCGTCGGAGGCGGCCTGGTCGCCGTGGGTGCGGACCACGGTGAATTCGGTTTCCGCCATCCCCGGCTCGATCGCGGTGACCCGCACGCCGGTGCCGTGCAGGTCCGCGCGCAGGCCCAGCGAGAACTGGCTGACGAACGCCTTGGTGCCGCCGTAGGCGTTGCCGCCGGCATAGGGATAGCGCGCCGCGGTGGAACTGATGTTGATGATCGCGCCCCTGCGCGCGATGAGCGTCGGCAGCAGGGCGTGGGTCAGCGTCACCAGCGCGGTCACGTTGGTGTCGATCATGGTTTTCCAGTCCGACAGCTGCGCGTCCTGCGCCGGCCGGGTGCCCTGCGCGAGGCCGGCGTTGTTGACCACCAGGTCGATCCCGCGGAAGCGCTCCGGGAGCGCCTCGAGCGCGGCGCGCATCGCCACTTCGTCGCGGATGTCGAAGCAGGCCGGGTGCAGCGCCTCGCCGAGTTCGGCCCGCAAGGCAGCCAGGCGGTCGCCGCGGCGGCCGGTGGCGATGACCTGCCAGCCGCCGGCGGCGAAGCGGCGCGCGGCGGCGCGGCCGAAGCCGGCGGTGGCGCCGGTGATCAGGGCGGTGCGGGGCGAGGTCTCCATCCCCGCATTGTACGGCCGTGGTCGGCGCGACCTTAGTTGGTCTTGACCGCCATCGCCGGCAGCCCGCCGCTGGAGAGCTTGGCCTTGGCGTCGGCCAGTTCCGAGGCGGTGCCGTACGGGCCCATGCGGACGCGGTACACGGTCTTGTCGCCGATCTGCGCGGACTCGACCCGCGCGTTCAGGCCCAGCAGGGCGATCTTGGCCTTCACCGCCTCGGCATCGCCCGACGCCCCGAACGCGCCCGCCTGCAGGATGTAGCGGGCGTCCGTGCTGTCGGCCTCGGGCGGCGCCGGCGGAGCACCGGCGACGGTGTCGCTCGGCGCGGGCGTGGCGCCCGCGGCCGGCGCACTGGGCTCCGGCAACAGCGCTGGCAGCCCGGGCTGGCTTTCACCGGCCGCCGCGGCGGTGGCCGCAGCCGCCGCCTGTTGCGCGGCCTTGGCCTGCGCCTCGCCTTCGGCGCGCGCGCTGGCCGCCAGCTCCGCGTCGGTCATCGCCACTTCCTCGCCCGGCAGCAGGGTGTAGAAGTCGTAGGTGGGCTTCGGCTTGGCGTCGGCCGGGGCCGCGGCGCCGCCGGCGGAAGCGGGGGCCGTATCCGGCGCGATCGGCTCGCCGCCCTCACCGACCGCGGCCGGCAGTGCATCCGGGTTCGCGCGCGGCCGGAAGAAGCCATCGCCGCTGCCATCCGACTTCAGCAGGCGGGGTGCCGCCAGCACCACCGCCAGGGTGATCAGGATGCCCAGCACCAGCCAGGCCCAGCCGGGGAGGCCGTTGGATTGGTTGCGCCGTGCCTGCGACTTGCCTCGCCTTGCCGCCATCAGTCGATCTCCATCACATGCTTTGCGGGGCGCCAACGCCCAGTAGGTCCAGTCCGTTCGCCAGCACCTGGCGGGTCGCCAGCGCCAGCGCCAGCCGTGCATCGCGCACGCCGGCATCGTCGACCAGCACCGGGCTGGCGTGGTACCAGCCGTGGAAGGCGGTCGCGGCCTCGCGCAGGTATTGCGCGACGAGGTGCGGCTCCAGCGCGCTGCCCGCCGCCTCCACCACGTCCGGGTAGCGCGACAGTTCCCGCATCAGTTCCAGCGCGGGCGCGTCATCCAGCAGGTGCAGCGCCGCCGCGCCGCGCGCGGGGTCGTGGGCCATGCCCTTTTCGCCCGCCTGCCGCAGCAGGCTGCAGACCCGCGCATGCGCGTACTGCACGTAGTACACCGGGTTGTCGTTCGACTGGCTGCGCGCCAGGTCGATGTCGAAGGTGAGCTGCGAATCCGGCTTGCGCGCGACCAGGAACCAGCGCGTGGCATCGCGGCCGGCCTCGTCGACGAGGTCGCGCAGGGTCAGGTAGCTGCCGGCGCGCTTGGACAGCTTCACCTCCTCGCCGCCGCGCATCACCGTCACCATCTGGTGCAGCACATAGTCCGGGTAGCCCGCGGGGATGCCGACATCCAGCGCTTGCAGCCCGGCGCGCACGCGCGCCAGCGAGCCGTGGTGGTCGGCGCCCAGTTCGGTCACCGCGCGCTGGTAGCCGCGCTGCCACTTGCTCAGGTGGTAGGCGACGTCCGGCACGAAATAGGTGTAGCTGCCGTCGGACTTGCGCATCACGCGGTCCTTGTCGTCGCCGAAGTCGGTGGTGCGCAGCCACAGCGCGCCGCCTTCCTCGTAGGTATGGCCCTTGGCGATGAGTTCGCGCACGGTTTCCTCGACCTTGCCGTCGGTGTACAGCGAGGACTCCAGGAAGTAGCGGTCGAACGCGACGCCGAAGGCCGCGAGGTCCGCGTTCTGCTCGCGTCGCAGCGCGGCCACCGCGAAGCGGCGGATCGCATCGAGGTCGTCGGGATCATCCGTGCCGGTGACGGTCTGGCCGTCGACATCGACGCTGTCGCCGCGCAGGTAGGCCGCGGCGACGTCGGCGATGTAGTCGCCGTTGTAGGCGTCGGCCGGCCAGCCGGCGTCGCCCGGCGCCAGCCCGCGTGCGCGCGCTTGCACCGAGCGCGCCAGGTTCTCGATCTGCACCCCGGCGTCGTTGTAGTAGAACTCGCGCTGCACGTTCCAGCCGTTGGCCGCCAGCACCCGCGCGATGCAGTCGCCGATGGCGCCGGCGCGGCCATGGCCCACGTGCAGCGGCCCGGTAGGGTTGGCGGACACGTACTCGACACCCACCGTGGCGCCCTGCCCGGACGCGTTGCGGCCGAACGCCGCTCCGGCCTCGTGGATGTCGCGCACCTGCTGCTGCCAGGCGGACGGCGCCAGGTGCAGGTTGATGAAACCGGGGCCGGCGATCTCCACCCGGGCGATCGCCTCGGAGGCGGGCAGCGCATCGGCCAGTTGCTGGGCCAGCGCGCGCGGATTGGTGCGCGCCGCCTTCGCCAGCAGCATCGCGACATTGGTGGAGAAATCGCCATGCGCGCGTTCCTTGGGCCGTTCGACCGTGAAGTCGGGCGTGGCGAGGTCGGCGGGCAGGGTGCCTGCGGCACGCAGGGCGGACAGGCCCTGTTCGACCAGGCGGGCGATCAGGGCGCGGAGCGGGGCTTTCACGGGGCGTGGCGATGCGGTTCGACGGCCACGCATTGTACGCGACGCGCTGCGGCGCTCCCGCGGCCCGCCAACGCCATTCGGCCCGGCCGAGGCGGCGGGTTCCCGCGATGCGCGCGCTCACACCATCCCGCGCGCCGCCAGCGACACCGGCGGGCCATCGCCAATCACGAAGTGGTCGAGCAGCCGCACGTCCACCAGCGCGAGTGCTTGCTTGAGGCGGGCAGTGACCGCGCGGTCGGCGGCGCTGGGCTCGGGATTGCCGCTGGGATGGTTGTGGCCGACGATCACCGCCGCCGCGCCCTGCGCCAGCGCACGCTCCACCACCGTGCGCGGATGCACCTCGGCGCCATCGATGCTGCCGCGGAACAGCTCCTCGAAGCCCAGCGCGCGATGGCGGGTGTCGAGGTACAGCACCACGAACACTTCATGCGCCAACCCGCGCAGGCGCTGAGCGATGTAGCGTCCGGCGGCGGCCGGGTCGGACAGCGCTTCGCCGCGTTCCAGCTGCGCCGCCAGGTGGCGATGGCCCAGCTCCAGGGCCGCCGCCAGCGCGCAGGCCCGCGCCGGCCCGATCCCATGCAGGGCGGTCAGCGACCTGGCGTCGCGGTCCAGCAGCCGGCGAAGGCCGCCCTGCTCGGCCAGCAGGCCGCGGGCGCCCGCGACCGCGTCGCGTCCGGCGGTGCCGGAGCCGAGGAAGATCGCGAGCAACTCCGCGTCCGACAGGGCGCCGGGGCCGCGTGCCAGCAGCTTCTCGCGGGGACGTTCGGCGGTGGGCCAGTCGCGGATGTGCATGGCCGCAGGTTGACCTTCCCGCGCCACGGCGGCGATCAGGCGGCAGGTGAGCATCGGGTAAGCTGACCGCCCTCTCCACGGTCAGGAAAACGGCCAATGCCCGCCGCCTCCCTGCGCGACACGCGGATCCTGCTCTGCGTCTGCGGCGGCATCGCCGCCTACAAGGCCGCCGAGCTGGTGCGCCGACTGCGCGACGCCGGCGCCGAGGTACAGGTGGCGATGACCGATAGCGCCCAGCGCTTCGTGGGCGCACAGACCTTCCAGGCGCTCACCCACCGCCCGGTGCGGGTGTCGCTGTGGGACGCGCAAGCGGAGGCCGCGATGGGTCACCTCGAGCTGGCCGGCTGGGCGCAGCGCGTGGTGATCGCGCCGGCCACCGCCAACACCATCGCCAGGCTCGCGCATGGCCTGGCCGACGACCTGGTGAGCACCCTGTGCCTGGCCACCGATGCGCCGATCCTGCTCGCCCCGGCGATGAACCACCGCATGTGGCGCCACCCCGCCACCCAGGCCAACGTGCAGACCCTGCTGGCGCGCGGCGCGTCGCTGGTCGGCCCCGACGACGGGCCGCTGGCGGAAGGCGAGTCGGGACCGGGGCGGATGGCCGAGCCGCTGGAGATCGTCGCCGCGCTGGCGGACGCCGAATGAAGGCGGTGCTGGCGGGTCGCCGGGTCGTGGTCAGCGCCGGGCCGACCTACGAGGACATCGATCCGGTGCGTTTCCTCGGCAACCGCAGCAGCGGCAAGATGGGGTTCGCGATCGCCGCGGAGGCGGCGCGGCTTGGTGCGCAGGTGCGCCTGGTGGCCGGTCCGGTGCAACTGCCGACGCCCGATGGCGTGCAGCGGCTGGACGTGCGCAGCGCCGCGCAGATGCACGCGGCGGTCATGGCGCAACTCGACGATCGCGACATGGCGTGCGACTGCTATATCGGCGCCGCCGCGGTCGCCGATTTCACCCCACGCGCCATCGCCCCAGGCAAGCTCAAGAAGCAGCCCGGGCAGGACACCCTGCAGCTGGAACTGGTGCGCACCCGCGACATCCTGGCCGAGGTGGCCGCGCACCCGCGCCGGCCGCGGCTGGTGGTGGGCTTCGCCGCGGAAACCGGCAACATCGCCGCCTACGCGCGCGACAAGCGCGAGCGCAAGCGCGTCGACATCATCTGCGCCAACCGCGTCGGCGTGGCCGGCAGCGGCTTCGAGGCCGACGTGAACGCGCTGCTGGTGATCGACGCCGGCGGAGAACGGGCGCTCGGGCCTGCCCCCAAGACCGTGCTGGCACGCGAACTGCTTGGCATCATCGCGGCCCGGCTGGAGGACTGAATGCAACCGATGCAACACACGCTGGAGGTCAAGCTGCTGGATCCGCGCTTCGGCGGGGAGTGGCCCTTGCCCACCTATGCCACCGCATCCAGCGCTGGCCTCGACCTGCGCGCCGCGCTGGACGCCCCCCTGCAACTGCAGCCCGGTCAGGCCGCGCTGGTGCCGTCTGGCCTTGCGATCCACATTGCCGACCCGGGGCTGTGCGCGGTGATCCTGCCGCGCTCCGGGCTGGGGCACCGGCACGGCATCGTGCTGGGCAACGGCACCGGGCTGATCGATGCCGACTACCAGGGGCCGCTGTTGATCAGCGCGTGGAACCGCGGGCATGCGCCGTACACGCTGGAGCCGGGCGATCGCATCGCGCAGTTGGTGCTGCTGCCGATCGTGCGGGCCGGCCTGCAGGTAGTGGATACTTTCGAAGACAGTGCGCGTGGCAGTGGCGGGTTCGGCCACACCGGCCTGCGCTGAAGGGGATGACGATGGCAGGACGCGGCAAGCGCGGAACCGACGCGATGACGGGCGACGGCGGGTCGGCGCGCAGGATGGATCCACGGCAGGCGGCGCGCCTGCTGCCGGCGCTGGCGGCGCTGCTGGCGCTGCTCGGGGCATGGCTGCTGGTCACCGGCGGCGTGCGCATGCGCGACGACGCGCGTGCGGCGGGTGTCGAGCGCGCGCGCGACGCGGCGGTGGCGGCGGTTGGCCGCACCCTTGCCGACCAGCGCCAGCAGCTGGACCGGCACTTGCGGTCGAGCGCGTTCCAGGCGGCGGCGGAAGCGGGCGATACCGCCGCCGCGGTTGCGGCGCTCAAGCGCGACTGGGCCGACGTGCAACGCGCGGAGCTGTGGCCGGCTACGCTGGAGGCCGGGTACGCGGGCCTGCCCGGCAGCGGTTACGGCACGCTGGCGGTGGCCGAGGCCGCGCTGGCCAGCGGCGAGACGGCAATCCGCATCGTGGGTACCGGCGATCGGCGCGCGCTGGCGATGGCGGCGCCGGTGGCGTCCGGCGCGGCGCCGCAGCTGGCCTACGTCGAGCTGCCCCTGGCCAGCGTCGTCGCTGGCATCGAAGGCGCAAGCGTGCCGGGCGGCACCTACCTCGCGCTGCGGCAGGGCAGCGGCAACGTGATCGAGCGCGGCGATGCCGCACTAAACACGGTCGCCGAAGGCATGGCGGTCAAGGTCCCTGGCAGCGATCTGCGGGTGGCCGCGGCGACCACGGACCCGATGGCCACGCCGTTCGCCCTGGGCGGCATGCTCGCCGCCGCGCTGGGGGCGGGACTGCTGCTGCTCGCGGCGTGGCTGTGGCTGGGCCTGCGCCCGCGCTTGCTCGCCCAGGCGGGGGGGATCGTCGAGGAAGCGCCGCAGACGCTTGCCGACATCGCGCGCGAACTGCCGCCGCCGATTGCACCCAAGCCTCCCGAAGCGCCGGCAGCCCCGGTGCCGGCCGCCGCCGCCGCGGTCGATCCCGGCATCTTCCGCGCCTACGACATCCGCGGCGTGGTCGGGCAGTCGCTGGACGCGGGCGTGGCCGAACTGATTGGCCAGGCGATCGGGTCGGTGATGGCCGACCAGGGGCTGCAGGACATCGTGGTGGGCCGCGACGGGCGCCTGTCCGGCCCGGAGATGTCGGAAGCGCTGGTCGCCGGCCTGCGCAAGGCCGGGCGCAAGGTGATCGACATCGGGATGGTGCCGACCCCGGTGGTGTATTTCGGCTGCTACCAACTGCGTACCGGCTGCGGCGTGGCGATCACCGGCAGCCACAATCCGCCGGATTACAACGGCTTCAAGATCGTGGTCGGCGGGCAAACGCTGTCGGGCGAGGCGATCACCGACCTCTACAACCGCATTGCCGGCGGCCGCCTGCACGAGGCGTCGACGCGCGGCACCCTGGTCGAGCGCGACATCGGCGAGGACTACGTGCAGCGCATCGCCGGCGACATCCAACTCGGCACGCCGCTGAAGGTGGTGGTGGATGCGGGCAACGGGGTTGCCGGCGTGATCGGGCCGCGGGTACTGGAGGCGATCGGCGCCGACGTCACCCCGCTGTTCTGCGAGATCGACGGCACCTTCCCCAACCACCATCCCGATCCCAGCGAGCCGCACAACCTCAAGGCGCTGGTGCAGATGGTCGAGCGCCTGGACGCCGACCTCGGCATCGCCTTCGATGGCGACGGCGACCGCCTGGGCGTGGTCACCCGCGCGGGGGTCAACATCTTCCCCGATCGCCTGCTGATGCTGTTCGCCGCCGACGTGCTGCAACGCAACCCGGGCGCGGTGATCGTCTATGACGTCAAGTGCACAGGGCGCCTGCCGACCCACATCCTGCAGCACGGCGGCAGCCCGCTGATGTGGAAGACCGGGCACTCGCTGATCAAGCGCAAGATGCGCGAGGTCGACGCCGCGCTGGCCGGCGAGATGAGCGGTCACTTCTTCTTCGCCGAGCGCTGGTTCGGCTTCGACGACGGGATCTATGCGGCCGCGCGGCTGCTCGAGGTCATCGACGCCAACGGCATGCCGGCCGAGGACGTGTTCGCCGCATTGCCGGATGGCATCTCCACGCCGGAGATCAAGGTGGAAGCGCCGGGCGGCGATCCGCATGCCTTCGTCGAACGGTTCCGCGCCGCGGCGGCGTTCGAAGGCGCGCGCCCGACCACCATCGACGGGATGCGGGTGGACTGGCCGGATGGCTGGGGCCTGGTGCGCGCCTCCAACACGACGCCGGTACTGGTGATGCGCTTCGATGCCGATTCCCGGCCGGCGATGGCGCGCATCCAGCAGGCGTTCCGCGAGCAGCTGCTGGCGCTGGAGCCGGGTCTCGCGCTGCCGTTCTGACCGCCGCGGCGGTCAGCCGGCGGGGGTAGGCGGCACCGGTTCGGTGGCCGGCGCGGCGGCGGCCTTCAGTTCCTGGTAGCGCCGCACTGCCTCCTGCAGGTCCTGTTCCAGCGCGGCGCGGTCCTGCTCCTGGGTGAGCAGGATCTGCTGCTGGCGCAGCAGGTCGGCATGCTGGCCCTGGATCGTGGCCGCCAGTTTCTGCGGCACCGGGCTGCCGGCCAGTTCGTTGTCGGCGGCCTGGCGCAGCAGCGAGATCAGGCTCAGGCGCAGGTTGGCGATGCCGAGCCGGCTGGCCTTCAGGGTTTCATCCAGCAGTGAGGTGCGCTCGCCATACGCGCGCCGCAGGTCGGCCTCGGTGTCGTAGGTCTCGACCATCGCCAGGTCACGGCGGCGGCGGGCGTCCTCGGCCTGTGCCTGGACGCGCGCGGCGTGTGCCGCCAGCTCGGCGGCGCTGCGCTCGGTGGCGGTGGGCGCGCGTTCCATGCGGCCGGTGGTGAGGCCGCTGCGGGCGCTGATCTCGGTGCGCGCGCTGTCGGTGGCGGAGGCCGGTAGCGCATCGCCGCACACCTTGCGTCCGTTCTCGTTCCAGCAGTAGATCTTCTTGCCGGTCTGCGCCTGCGCCCACGGGCCCGCACCGGGCAGTGCCAGCGCAAGCGCCAAGGCGCAGCCGAGGATGGAGCGTGATTGCATGGCGGCCCCCTGCCGGTTCAGGCGATCAGGCGATGCCGTACCGTGCGCGGTAGGCGAGCAGGGCATCGCGATGGTGGACAAGGTCGGGCCTTTCGCCGGCAAACGCAAGCAGGTCGGACAGCCCTGCGATGGCGATGACGTCGATGCCGTGCTCGGCACCGACCGCCTGCGCGGCGGAGCGCGGATCGTCCTCGCGCACGCGCTCCTGCCGGTCCAGCGCGATGGCGATGGCGGCCGGGGTGCCGCCGGCAGCGCTGATGATCGCCAGCGCCTCGCGGATGGCGGTGCCCGCGGTGATCACGTCGTCGACGATGAGCACCTTGCACCCGGCCAGCGGCGCGCCGATCAGGCTGCCGCCTTCGCCATGCGCCTTGGCTTCCTTGCGGTTGAACGCCAGCGGCAGGTCGCGCCCGCGGCGGGCGTATTCGCAGGCCAGCGCGGTCGCCAGCGGGATGCCCTTGTAGGCCGGGCCGAAGAGCAGGTCGAAGGCGACCCCGGCCGTGTCCAGCGCGTCAGCGTAGCAGGTCGCCAACGCGGCCATCGCGGCGCCGGAATCGAAGCGTCCGGCATTGAAGAAGTACGGGCTGACCCGCCCCGACTTCAGGGTGAACTCTCCGAAGCGCAGGGCATCGGCCTGCAGCGCCAGTTGCAGGAAGCGGGTGCGATGGTCGCCGGGGCGGTCGTGCATCCCTGAATTGTCCCACGGGGCGGGCTGTCGCGGCAGCCGACGCATCGGCTACGCTGCCGCATCGTTCCGGACACGGTGGTGCATGCGCATCCTCAGCTTCAACGCCAACGGCCTGCGCTCGGCCGCCAGCAAGGGCTTCTTCGACTGGTTCGCCGGCAAGGACATCGACGTGATGTGCGTACAGGAGACCAAGGCGCAGGAACACCAGCTCGACGATCCCCGCTACCGCCCGGCGGGCTACCGGGCATGGTTCAAGGATGCGGCCACGCGCAAGGGCTACAGCGGGGTGGCGATCTATAGCCGCCGCGTGCCGGATGACGTCCTCACCCAGCTGGGGTGGCCCGCGTTCGACGACGAGGGCCGTTACATCGAGGCGCGCTTCGGCAACCTGAGCGTGGTCAGTTTCTACATTCCGTCCGGCAGCTCCGGAGAACTGCGCCAGGGCTTCAAGGAGCAGGTCATGGCCTGGCTGCGGCCGATCTTAGACGAATGGCTCGCCAGCGGCCGCGAGTACGTGCTCTGTGGCGACTGGAACATCGTGCGCTGCCGCAACGACATCAGGAACTGGACGGGCAACCAGAAGAATTCCGGCTGCCTGCCGCATGAGCGCGCCTGGCTCAGCGGCCTGATCGCCGATGACTGCCACGACGGCCTGATCAGCCCGCCGCAATCGGGGTGGAAGGACGCGTTCCGGGTGGCCAAGCCGGACGCGGTCGAATACTCGTGGTGGTCGCAGCGCGGCAACGCGCGCGCCAACAATGTCGGTTGGCGGATCGACTACCAGCTGGCCACGCCGGGGATCGCCAGCCGGGTGGTGGCGGCGGAGATCTTCCCGCAGCCGAAATTCTCCGACCACGCCCCCTGCCTCGTGGAGTACGCCGAATGAACGCCGCACCCGTGCCCCGCAAGCGCACCACCGGCGATGTCCTGCGCGCGCTGCGCCGCCCCAAGGTACTGGCGATGCTGCTGCTGGGCTTTTCGTCCGGGCTGCCGCTGTACCTGGTCGGCAACACCATGGGCTACTGGATGCGCGAGGGCGGCAGCGAACTCTCCGCGATCGGCTTCCTGTCCTGGGTGGGCCTGGCCTACACCCTGAAGTTCCTGTGGGCGCCGATCGTCGACAAGACCAGCGTGCCGCTGCTGGGCCGGCTGGGCCGGCGCCGCGGATGGATGGTGCTGGCCCAGCTGGTGGTCGCCGCGGCGCTGGCCGGGATGGCGATCGTGCAGCCGCAGGGCGGGCTGGTGCTGTTCGGGGCGATGGCGCTGGTCGCCGCGTTCGCCTCGGCGACCCAGGACATCGTGGTCGACGCCTGGCGCATCGAGATCGCCGACGACACCGAGGAACTGGGCCTGCTCACCTCGGGCACGCAGATCGGCTACCGCAGCGCGCTGCTGGTCACCGATGCGCTGATCCTGATCCTGGCCGCCCACGTCGGCTGGGCGCCGTCCTACTGGGTGATGGCGGCGCTGATGGGCGTGGGCCTGCTCGCCGCGCTGTTCATCGCCCGCGAGCCCGCCGGCAGCGGTGTCGCCGCGCCGGGCAGGATGTGGACGGCGTCCGGCATGTTCGACGCGGTCATCGGCCCGTTCGTCGCCTTCTTCCGCACCCACGGCAAGTGGGCGCTGCTGATGCTGGCGGCGATCAGCCTGTACCGGCTGCCGGATTTCGTGATGGGGCCCATGAACAACCCG
Organism: Pseudomonadota bacterium; assembly: GCA_023388715.1. GTDB lineage: Bacteria > Pseudomonadota > Gammaproteobacteria > Xanthomonadales > Xanthomonadaceae > Thermomonas. Next base: position 4,752 of record JAEWFT010000036.1, on the reverse strand, counting down.
TTCTACGCCGACCTTGGCATCAGCAAGGAGTTCGTCGGCGAGGTGCGTGCCTCGATCGGCCTGGTGTCCTCGGTGTTGGGAATCGCCGCCGCCGGCATCAGCGCGGTGCGCTTCGGGTTCGTGCCGACCCTGCTGGCCGGTGCGATCCTGGGGCCGGGCTCCAACGCGGCGTTCACCTGGGTGGCCTACAGCGCCGGCGATCCGGGCGTGTTCGCCGCGGCGATGGCGATCGACGGCTTCGCCACCGGCTTCGCCGGCACCGCGCTGGTGGCCTACATGTCGAGCCTGACCAGCCTGGGCTACACCGCGACCCAGTACGCCTTGCTCAGCTCGTTCTACGCGCTGCTGGGCAAGCTGCTGAAGGGCTTCTCCGGGGTGGCGGTGGAAACCCTGCAGGCCAGCCACGGCCAGATCGGGGGCTACGCGCTGTTCTTCCTCGGTACCGCGCTGGCCGGGGTGCCGGCGTTGCTGTTGTGCCTGTGGCTGGCCCGCCACATGCGCACGCAGGGGCGCGCATTGCCCGCTGCGCCGGCCTGACCGGGTGCGCAATCAGGCCGGGTAGATCCCGCCCAGGATGCGCGGCCCGGCGGCGCCACTGACGCTGGGCAGGTTGCCGGGCAGGCCGAGCAGGGTCTGCCGCGCCAGCCAGGCAAAGCCCATCGCCTCGATGTGGTCGGGGTCATGCCCGTGCTCGCGCGTGGTCACCACCGCGATGCCCGGCAGTTCTTGCGCCAGCGCCTGCAGCAGGGCCGGGTTGTGCACGCCGCCGCCGCAGGCGATCACCCGCGCGGTGCGTGGCTGCGCCGCCAGCAGCGCGTGGGCCACGGTGCGCGCGGTGAGGGCGGCCAGGGTGGCCTGAACGTCGGCCGCGGACTCGCCGCCGGCCAGCCGGGCCTCGACCCAGCCCAGGTGGAACTGGTCGCGGCCGGTGGACTTGGGCGGCGCCTGGGTGAACCACGGATCGCCCATCAGCCGCTCCAGCAGCCCGGCGTCGACCCGTCCTCTGCGCGCGAACGCGCCATCGCGGTCGAACGCCTCGCCGTGGTGGCGCAGGCACCAGGCATCCATCAGTGCGTTCGCCGGGCCGGTGTCGAAGCCGCGCACCGGCAGCGCGTCGTCGGCCGGCAGCAGGGTCAGGTTGGCGATCCCGCCCAGGTTGAGCACCGCGCGGTCCTCGCCATCGCTGCGGAACAGCGCGGCATGCAGCCCGGGGAGCAGCGGGGCGCCATGGCCGCCCGCGGCGACGTCGCGGCGGCGCAGGTCGGCGACAACGGTGATGCCGGTGCGCTCGGCGATCGTCGACGGATCGCCCAGTTGCAGGGTGTAGGGGTACGGGCCCCACGGACGGTGGCGCAGGGTCTGCCCGTGCGAGCCGATCGCATGCACCTGGCGTGCGGCGGTGCCGCTGTCCGCCAGCGCGAGGTTCGCGGCTTCCGCGAACGCGCGGGCGATGCGCACGTCCAGTTCGGCGATCGCGTCCAGCGACAGCGCGGCGCCCTGCTGTCCCAGCGCCACCAGCTGTGCGCGCAAGGCCGGGTCCCACGGATAGGTGCGGCCAAACCGGAGGCGCGGCGCGCCGTCGTCGAACGCGGCCAGCGCCACGTCGATCCCGTCGGCGCTGGTGCCGGAAATCAACCCGAGGTACAGGCGGTCGGAAGGAGGCGTCGGCATGCGATCGGGTAGCGCATCGCGGCGCCGCCTCAGCCCTTCTTGCGGCCCGTCGCCGGGGTCGCGACGCTTGCCACGCGGCTGCCGTCGTCGAGCTGGAACACGACGTCCTCGACCTCGCGGATCTTGTCGAGCGCGCGGCGGGTCTCGGCCTTGAACGCGACCAGCGCGCTGCCGGCCAGCGGCGCCGGCGGCGGCAGGGTCATCTTCAGCGGATTGACGTGCGCGCCATTGACGCGGAATTCGTAGTGCAGGTGCGGCCCGGTCGACATCCCGGTGCTGCCCACGTAACCGATCAGCGCGCCCTGTTCCACGCGCTGGCCCGGCTTGATCTTGCCGAAGCGCGACATGTGCGCGTACAGCGTGGTCTTGCCCTGGCCATGGTTGAGGATCACGGTGCGGCCGTAACCGCCCTTCCAGCCCACGAACTCCACCCGCGCATCGCCCGCGGCCTGGATCGGGGTGCCGGTGCCGGCGGCGTAGTCCACGCCCTTGTGCATGCGCATCTTGCCCAGCACCGGGTGCCGGCGGCCACCGAAACCGGAGCTCAGGCGTGCGTACGGGATCGGCATGCGGATGAAGGCGCGCTTGAGCGAGCGCCCGTCCGGGGTGAAGTACTCGGCCTTGCCGCCGCGCACGTGGCGGAACGCGCTCTTCTGCTGGCCGTCGATGGTGAAGGTCGCGGCCAGCACCGGCCCGGTCTGCACCAGCTGGCCGTTCTTCCAGGTCTGGTCGACCACCACGCTGAAGCGGTCGCCCGCGCCCAGGTCCGAATCGAAGTCGATGTCGTACTTGAACATCTCGTCGGTGAGCTGGTTCAGCTGCGCCTTGCCCAGTCCCAGCTTACGCGCGGAGGCGAACAGCGAGTCGCCCACCTCTCCGCTCAGGACCACGGTGCGGGTGGTGGTCTCCACCGGCATCGCGCGCTCGCGCAGCGCGTCGCCGTCGAATTCCAGTTCGATCGCCTCCGCGCCAATCCCGGCGCCGGGCTCGAAGCGCATCGCGCGCACGCTGCCGTCCGCCGGAAGGTTGAAGCTCAGGGTGGTGCCGGGGCGCAGCTTGCGCAGCGCGGGCTTGATCTTGGGATGCCCCATGACCCGTTCCAGCTGGTCGTAGGGGATGCCTAGTTCCTCGAACACGCCGCTCAGGGTCTGCCCGGACTTCAGCGTCACCGACTGCCAGCGGTCATCATTGCCCGGGCGCTCGCCCAGCCGCGGCAGGCTCAGGCTCAGGGTCATGCGCTGGCTGTCGGCCATCGCCGCGGGGGCATCGAGGGTGCCGGACACGCCCGGCACGATCGCCGCCAGCATGGCGGCGATGGTGGCGAGGAGGCTGGCCTGCGCCCAGTCGCGGCGCGTCCAGCGGCCATTGTGGAAGGCGGGGACCGGGGATCGGGTCGGCTGATCCGCGTTTGCGCGTGCGCGCTGCAGGTTGTCGCGGCGCACGGCCTCGTGGTGCGGATCCGTCATTGGCCTCTCCCCGGGTGTGACGACGGCGTCGACGCCGTAACATAGTTATGCGAAGAAACCACGTCAAGTCATTGAATATCCGAATGTTTCGCGCAGCACGATTTAACATCGTGTTAACGTCTCGTTCCCCGAGTCCGCGCCCGGAAGGCGCAAGCGAGCAAAGCCGTGTCAGCACTCCAGCATGCCCTCGACCTCATCGCACGCGGCGCCGACGAAATCCTCAAGCGCGAGGAACTGGAGGCGCGGTTGAAGGAGGGGCGCCCGCTGCGGGTCAAGGCCGGTTTCGATCCCACCGCGCCCGACCTGCACTTGGGCCACACGGTGCTGCTCAACAAGATGCGCCAGTTCCAGGACCTGGGGCACCAGGTCATCTTCCTGATCGGCGACTTCACCGGGATGATCGGCGACCCCACCGGCAAGAACGTCACCCGCAAGCCGCTGACGCGCGAGCAGGTGATCGCGAACGCCGAAACCTATGCGGCGCAGGTGTACAAGGTGCTCGACCGGGAACGCACCGAACTGCGTTTCAACAGCGAGTGGTTCGATGCGATGTCCGCCGCCGACATGGTGCGACTGGCCGGCCAGCTGACCGTTGCGCGCATGCTCGAGCGCGACGATTTCGCCAAGCGCCACGCCGCGCAGCAGCCGATCTCGATCCACGAATTCCTGTACCCGCTGGCGCAGGGCTACGACTCGGTCGCGTTGCGCGCGGACGTCGAGCTGGGCGGCACCGACCAGAAGTTCAACCTGCTGATGGGCCGCGCGCTGCAGGAAGCGCACGGGCAGAAGCCGCAGGTGGTGCTGACGATGCCGCTGCTGGAGGGCATCGACGGCGTGCAGAAGATGAGCAAGTCGCTCGGCAACTACATTGGCATCGACGAGCCGGCGATCGACATCGTCAACAAGACCATGAAGATCGGCGATGCGCTGATGTGGAGGTGGATCGACCTGCTCAGCGCCGAGATCGGGATCGACGAGGCGCAGGCCCTGCGCGCCGACGTCGCCGCAGGCCGGCTCCACCCGCGCGACCTCAAGCTGCGGCTGGCGCGCGAGCTCGCTGCACGTTTCCACGACGCCGCCAGCGCCGAGGCCGCGCTTGCCGGCTGGCACGCGGCGGTGCGCGGCGAGGGCGACGTCGCCAGCCTGCCGCTGCAGGAAGTGGTGGTGCCCGCGGAAGGGCTGCGGATCGCCGCGCTGCTGACCGCTGCCGGCGTCACCCCCAGCAACAGCGAGGCAAGCCGCAAGCTCAAGGAGCGCAGCGTTCGAGTCGACGGCCAGGTGTTCGAGGATGCCGCGCGGCTGTTCGCTCCGGGCTTCGAGGGCGTGATCGCGGTGGGCAAGCGCAATTTCGCCCGTGTGCGGCTGGTGTCCACTGCGTGACGCAATGCGCGCATAGACCTCTTGCTGCGCCGCGACAAGCCGGCTAGAATGATCGACCCGCCGGGATGCTGAACGCACCGGAGGGGAAGGAAAAAAGTCCTTCACCGAGTGTTGACAGCAACACAAACCCCGGTATGATGGGCGGCTCGCTCGGGATGATTGATCCGGGCGGTGGGACGAGGCGTTGAGGCCGAAGTCCTGTGATCTTTGACAGTGTGCGCAGGTGACTTGTGCG
>JAEWFT010000050.1 GCA_023388715.1 Pseudomonadota bacterium | reverse complement strand
GTGGTGGCCTATGGGGCGGCCACCGCGGCGGCGACCAGCGCGGCGCTTTCCGGCGGCGTCGCGGGGGGTGGCGCGGCAGCCGCCGCCGGCGGGCTGGTACTCGCCGCGCCGGTGCTGGTCGGCATGGGCATCGCGCGCGCGGTCAACAACAGCAAGGTGGACAACCGCATCGAGGCGCGCGCCACCGCGCTGCCGCTGGCCGTGGCGCCTGGCGCCCAGGTGGCGCTGGACGTGTTCTTCCCGCTTTCGCCCTCGCCGCGGCAGGTGGTGGTCCACTACCACGACGGCACGGCCTCCCAGCGGCTGGTACTGGAGACCACGCAGGCACTGCACGGTCTGCACCTGAAGCCGGCGAGTGCAGCGCGCAACTAAGCACGTCGGGCGCATGCGCGCGGGGGCATTGCTTGCCCTCGCCCTGGCGCTGGTCGGCTGCGCCACCCCCCCGCGCCCCGGTTCCGCGACAACGACGACCTTCGTGGTGGTCCGCCACGCTGAGAAACTCGACGCGAGCGGCGATCCCCCGCTGAGCGTTTCGGGCCAGGCCCGCGCCATGCAGCTTGGCGCCCTCCTGGGCCCGCTGCGGCCCGGCGCGCTCTACACCACCGATTTCCAGCGCACGCGCCAGACCCTTGCGCCATTGGCGCGCGCGCTGCGCATGGAGCCGGTGGTCTACGACGCGCGTCAGCCGGCGGCCGCCTTGGCCGCGGCGCTGAAGGCGGCGCACCCACGCGGCACGGTGGTGGTGGCAGGGCACAGCAACACCGTGCCGGCGATCGTCAGCGCGCTCTGCGGCTGCGCGACCGAGCCCATGGCCGAGGACGAATACGATCGCCTCAACACGATCCGCATCGACGACCGCGGCAACGCCGTGCTCCAGGTGTCGCGCTACGGCGCCACCCCGGCGCGACCATAATGACGCGGTGACCGATCACGCATTCGACATCTCCGCGCTGACGCAACGGCTCGAGTTGCGCGATCGTTTTGCCCAGCCGCTGCAGACGGTCGCCGGTTTCTGCGTCGAGGTCGCCGGCGCGAACACGGTTGCGTCCGCCGTGCTGCTCGATGCCCGAACCCTGGCGGTGCTCGACCAGCAGGTCGCACGCGTGCCCGTCACGGGCGGCCCCGTCGCCGGGCAGCCCGGCGTGCACGAAGTGCCGGCCTTGCTGGCGGCGCTGGACGAGCTGCGCGCCACGCCCGACCTTTCGCTGGTCGAGGGGCATGGCATCGCGCACGCGCAGCGGCTCGGCACCGCCGCGCACTTCGGCGTTGTCGCCGACCTGCCCTGCATCGGCGTTGCCACCGCGGTCGAGGCGGGCACCGCGCGGCTTGCGCTACACGAGATGCGCGGCGCGTTCACGCCGTTGCGCGATGGCCCGCAGCAGATCGGCTGGCTGTTGCGCAGCCGTCCCGACGCGCCGCCGCTGGTGGTCTCGCCCGGCCATCGCGTATCGATGCCCTCCGCGCCGGAACTGGTGATGCGCTTCGTCGCCAGCGACCGCCGCCCTGAACCCACCCGGCTGGCGCGCCTGCTGCTGCAGCGCTGAGCGTCGCGCGGCGTTCATGGATCGCGCGGTAGCGTTGCTGCCACCTCGCCCGTAGCCGCCGCCATGCACCGCATCGCCAGCCTGATCGCCATCGCCCTGGTCTCCGCCTGCACCGCGCTGCCGCATGGCGCGGCGCCCGCCGCCGACGGCAGCGAGGTCACCTTGGGCATGGGACAGGGCACGCAGCTGGCGGACAACAGCGTGCTGACCTACGTCGCGCTGATCGACGATTCCCGCTGCGCGCCGGGCGTCCAGTGCGTCTGGGAAGGCAGCGCCGAGATCGCGCTGCGCTGGCAACCCCGCGGGGGCAGCGCGCGCGACCTGCGCCTGCATACCAACACGCGCAGCGGCCCGAACGAGGCGCGGCTGGGCGAGCGCACGGTCACCCTCGCCAGCCTGGAGCGAGGGGTCGCGCCAAAGGCCACCCTGCGCATCGAGCGCACACCCTGACCGGGGCGCCGCGTGGGAGCGGGCGCCCGCACGGCAGGCGTCCCAAACGAAAATGGCGACACGGATGCGGATCCGTGTCGCCATTGGTTTGGTCGGGGTAGCCGGATTTGAACCGACGACCACTTGTCCCCCAGACAAGTGCGCTACCAGGCTGCGCTATACCCCGTGAAGGCCGGCGATTATAGCCGATGGAAACGTGTTCAGCGACGCAGCAGGTGCAGCACTTCCTCCAGCTCCATCCGCACCTGGCGTGCGATCTGGTTGCTGAGCGCGGACTCCTGCTTGGCATCGTCTCCGTCCAAGCGCAGGCGGGCGCCGCCGATGGTGTAGCCCTGCTCGTACAGCAGGCTGCGGATCTGCCGCACCATCAGCACGTCGTGGCGCTGGTAGTAACGGCGGTTGCCGCGGCGCTTGGCGGGTTCCAGGCTCGGGAACTCGGTTTCCCAGTAACGCAGCACGTGGGGCTTGACGTCGCACAGCTCGCTGACTTCGCCGATGGTGAAGTAGCGCTTCGCCGGAATCGGCGGCAGTTCGCGGTTGCTGCCCGGATCAAGCATGGAGCATCTCCGGGCCGCCCGGGCCGGTGTAGGCCTCGACGCGTTCCTTCAGTTTCTGGCCGGGGCGGAAGGTCACCACGGTGCGCGCGGAGATCGGGATCTGCTCGCCGGTCTTGGGATTGCGGCCCGGGCGCTGGTTCTTGCGCCGCAGGTCGAAGTTGCCGAAGCCGGACAGCTTGACCTGGCGGCCCTGCTCCAGCGCCTCGCGCAGGGCATCGAAGAAGGCGTCGACGAATTCCTTCGCCTCGCGCTTGTTCAGTCCCACCTCTTCGTAGAGGCGTTCCGCCATTTCCGCCTTGGTCAAGGCCATTGCCGTCCCCTGTCAGCCCCGCATCGCCGCGCCGTGTTCCGCCTGCAGGGCGGCCACCACGGCAGCCACTGCGGCATCCACGTCGCGGTCGTTCAGCGTGCGCGAATCGTCCTGCAAAATCAAGGCCATGGCGAAACTCTTGAATCCCGTTTCCACGCCCTTGCCGGCGTAGCGGTCGAACAGCCGCAGTTCGCGCAGGACCGGCCCCGCAGCGGCTTTCGCGGTAGCCCGCATGGCACCCCAGACGACCGCTTCCGCGACGACGAACGCGAGGTCCCGCCTGACGGACGGATACTTCGACAGCGCCCGCGCCCGCGGCAACGCGCGTGCCAGCAGCGGATCCAGCTCCAGCTCGAAGCCGTAGACCTCGACGTCGATGTCGAGCGCGCGCTGGAGCCGCGGGTGCAACTGGCCGATCCAGCCGATCCGCGCGCCATCGCGCCAGACCCCGGCCGAGCGACCGGGATGCGCGAACGGTTCGCGGGAGGGGCGATACTCCAGCTCCGCCCCGGCAAGCGCGGCGAGGCTGTCGAGGTCGCCGCGGATGTCGTGGAAGTCCACGCTGCGCGCGGGCACGCCCCACTGCTCGGCCGCGGCGTCGCCGCAGGCGATCGCGGCCACGCGGCGCGTCTCCAGCGGGGCACCATCGGCCGCCGCGAAGGTCTTGCCCAGCTCGAACAGGCGCACCCGTGCCTGCTGGCGCGCGGCGTTGCGCGCCAGCGCGGCAGCCAATCCCGGCAGCAGGCGCGGGCGCATCACGCCCAGCTCGGCGCTCAGCGGATTGGCGAGGGCGACGGTGCCCTCCTCCAGCGCCCACTTCGCCAGGAGGCCGGCGTCGACGAAGGCGTAGTTGATCGCCTCCAGGTAGTCGCGCGCGACCAGCTGGCCGCGCACCTCGCCCTCGCTGGCGCGGCTCTCGCTGGGCGCCACCAAGCGGCCCGCGCCCGCGGGCAGGGTCGCCGGGATCGCGTCATAACCATGGATCCGGGCGATTTCCTCGACTAGGTCCTCCTCGATCGCCAGGTCGAAGCGGCGCGCCGGCGGCGTGACCTGCCAGCCGGCGTCGGTGGCTTCGACCTGGAGCCCGAGCGCCGACAGGATCCGCGTGACCTCCGAGTCCGGCACCGCGATGCCGAGCACGCGACGCAGCCGCTCGCGGCGCAGCGGGATGGCGCCGGGCTGCGGCAGGAATTCGGGCAACACCGCTTCGGTGACCGGTCCGGGCGCGCCGCCGGCGATCTCGACGATCAGGCGGGTGGCATGCTCGATTGCGATGCGCGGCAGCTCCGGATCGACGCCGCGCTCGAAGCGGTGGCCGGCATCGGTGTGCAGGCCCAGCTTGCGGCTGCGGCCGATGATCGCATCCGGCGCGAAGTGCGCGGCCTCCAGCAGCACGGTGCGCGTCGCGGTGGTGACCTTGGTGTCCTCGCCGCCCATGATCCCGGCCAGCCCGACCGCGCGGTCGGCGTCGGTGATCACGAGGAACTGCGGATCCAGGGTCGGCTGCTCGCCATTGAGCAGCAGCAGCGACTCGCCATCGCGCGCATGGCGCACCCCGATCGGACCGGTGAACAGCGCGCGGTCGTAGGCGTGCATCGGCTGGCCGAGCTCCAGCATCACGTACTGGGTGACGTCCACCAGCAGGCTGAGCGGGCGCACGCCGCTGCGCCGCAGGCGCTCGGCCATCCACAGCGGAGTCGGCACCGCCGCGTCCACGCCCTCGATCACGCGCGCGACAAAGCGCGGCGCATCGGCGCCCGCCGCCAGCTCCACCGCCATCATCGCGTTGCCTAGCGCAGGCATCGGCACCGCATCCAGCGGCTCGACCGCGCTGCCGGTGGCAGCGGCGACGTCGTAGGCGATCCCGCGCACGCCAAAGCAGTCGGCACGGTTCGGGGTCAGCTTGAGCTCGATGCTGGCATCCGGCAGGCCGAGGTAATCCGCCAGCGGCGTGCCGACCGGCGCATCGTCCGGCAGTTCGAGCAAACCTGAGGCGTCTGCATCCACGCCCAGTTCCCCCGCCGAACACAGCATGCCGTTGGAGTCGACACCGCGCAGGGCGGCGGCCCTGATCGTGAGCTCGCCCAGGCGCGTACCGATCATGGCCAGCGGCGCGACCAGCCCCGCGCGCGCATTGGGGGCGCCGCACACGATCTGCAGCATGCCGTGCGCGCCGGCATCGACCTGGCAGACCTGCAGCTTGTCCGCCTGCGGATGCTTCTCGCAGGCGACGATGCGGGCGACGACCACGCCGTCCAGCGCCTCGCCAAGCACGGTCATTTCTTCGACTTCGAGCCCGATCGCGGTCAGCGTCGCAGCCAGCTCCTCGCGGGTGGCGGTGGTCTTGACGTGCTGGCGCAGCCAGTTTTCGGAGAACTTCATTCTGCAGGGAGCTCTTTGTGGGAGGGGCTTGCGCCCCGACGCCGGCACCTGCAGTCGGGCTGGAAGCCCCTCCCGCAGGTTCAATCAACTCAGGCGAATTGCCTCAGGAACCGAATATCGTTGTCGAAGAACGCGCGCAGGTCGTCGACGCCGTAGCGCAGCATCGCGAAGCGCTCCACGCCCAG
>JAEWFT010000042.1 GCA_023388715.1 Pseudomonadota bacterium | reverse complement strand
CGGCGGGGTGGTCGGCGGCGGCGGGGGCGGCGGCGCGACCGGCGGCGGTGCCGGCGGGAACGCGCCCGCGCCGGGGGAAACCACGCTATCGGCGCCATTGCCGCAGCCGGCGAGCGCCATGGCGGCGCCGAAGGCCATCAGGAGGGTCTTGGTGTTGGTGCGGACAGACATGAGCCGTGATCTCCGGTCGTGGGACGAGGGGCCGGGCAAGAAGGGAAGGGGTGTGGGCACGGGTGTCGGCGAACGCCATGCGCGCCTGCGCAACGGCAGGGCCACGACGATGCGAACGCGTGCCCGGGGCGGCCCCGGCGAGCGACAGTGTTGTGGCCGGCTGTTGCAGCAATGTTTCAGTTGACGCGATTCCTTCATCGCGACGTCCGTGGGCACAATGCGCGGATGACGACGACGCGACGCATGACCGCGGGGATGGAGCGCTGGGTGGTCGAACAGGCCAGCGCGGGTGCCGCGCCCGACGCGGTGCTGCATCCACTCCTGGACGAAGGCTGGAGCGAACAGGAGGCAGTCGATGCGGTGGCGGCCGCGGTCAACGCCCACGTCGCCCGCCGCGGGCGCGAGCAGGGTCTGCCGCCGCCGTTGCCGGTGCCGGTGCCGGTGGAGCCGAATGGGGCCTGGATCCTCGACGGCGGCGATCGGCAGGTGCGTGTGCTCGCCAGCATGCGGCTGCCGCGCGTGGTGGCACTTGGCGGCCTGCTGTCGGACGAGGAATGCGACGCGATGATCGAACTTGCGCGGCCGCGGCTGCAGCGCTCCATGACGGTCGAGCCCGACAGCGGCGGCGACATGGTGCATCCGGACCGCACCAGCTTCGGCATGGGATTCGCGCGTGGCGAGCATCCGTTGTGCGCGCGCATCGAGGCGCGCATCGCGCGCCTGCTGGACTGGCCGCTCGACCATGGCGAAGGGCTGCAGGTGCTCAACTACGGCCCCGGCGCGCAGTACAAGCCCCACCACGACTACTTCGACCCGGCGATTCCCGGCTCGGCGGTGCAACTGCGCCGCGGCGGATCGGAGCGATGGGCCTGGTGGCCGCCTGCATGGCGCTGTCGGCGCCGGCGGCAAGCGCGGGGGACGCCGCCGCGCGCGTCTACACCTTCCAGGTCGAGGTCGACCGCAGCGGCACGCTGACGTCGGTGCAGCCCGCGGGCGGCGCGGGCGATGCGACCACCACCGCGCAACTGCAGCGGGAACTGGCGACGTGGGTGTTCGAGCGCAACGGCGCGAGCGCCAGCGGCAGCGTCTCCACCTGGGTGCGGGTCACTGCGCTACCGGCCGCGGGTGGCAGCGCCGCGCGGATCCTTTCGGCCAGCGTGGGTCCGGCGCCCGACGCGTTGAGCCGGCCCCACTATCCCGACAATGCGCGGCGCCTTGGCCACGAAGGCGTGGTGGTGCTCGAGCTCGCGGTGGACGCCGATGGCGCGGTGCAGGACGCATCGGTGCACCAGACCGCTGGCCGCATCGACCGCGCGATGGCCAACGCCGCGCTTGCCGCGGCGCGCGGCTGGACGTTCCGCCCGGAGCGCATCGACGGGGCGCCGCAGGCCGGCACGCTGCTGATGCCGGTGTGCTTCAGCGTCAGCGCGGTCCCGGCGTGCCAATGGACCGGACCCAACGACCAGGCGCTCGGACGTGATGCGGTCGTCGCGCTGGCACCGACCGGGCGCCTTACGAGTCCGGCGTCCTACGCGGCCAAGTAACCCGCGCCGCCGGGTGCGCCTGCTTCAGGCGGTCTTCTCGGGCCACTGGCAGAGATCGTGGATGGCGCAGCGCGGGCAGTCGGGCTTGCGCGCCTTGCAGGTGTAGCGGCCATGCAGGATCAGCCAGTGGTGCGCGTCGCGCTTGAAGGCGTCGGGCACCACCCGCTCGAGCGCATCCTCGACCGCGCGCACGTCCTTTCCCGGCGCCAGTCCGGTCCGGTTGGATACACGGAAAATGTGGGTGTCGACCGCGATCGTGGGCTCTCCGAACGCGGTGTTGAGCACCACGTTGGCGGTCTTGCGCCCCACGCCCGGCAGCGCCTCCAGCGCCTCGCGCGACTGCGGCACTTCGCCGCCGTGGCGGTCGAGCAGCTGCCGGCATAGCGCGATCACGTGCGCTGCCTTGGCGTTGAACAGGCCGATGGTGTTGATGTAGCCCTTCAGCCCCTCCTCGCCCAGCGCGAGGATCGCCGCCGGCGTGTTGGCGACCGGGAACAGGCGGCGGGTGGCCTTGTTGACGCCGACGTCGGTGGCCTGCGCCGACAGGACCACGGCGACCAGCAATTCGAACGGCGTGCTGTAGGCCAGCTCGGTGGTGGGCGTGGGATTGGCATCGCGCAGGCGGCTGAACAGGTCGACGATCTCACCGTCGCTCAACCTGCTGGGGCGCCTGCGACGGGCGACGGTCTTGCGCACCCGTGCCGGCTTCACCGGCGGCGCTCCCGCGCCCTCGCCAGGGCGCGCGCCAGGGCATCCGCGGCAGCGGGCGGCAGATCGTCGCCGGGCGCTGCAATGGTGGAGGTCGTCGCAGCGGGTCGTCGGGCGGCATCGCGCTCGGCGCGGCGTCGCTGCAGGCGCGCTTCGCGGGCGCGGAAACGCTCGCGCGCGGCCAGCGCGAACCGGCGCGCCTCGCGTGCCTCTACCAGCGCGCCGTTACAGGCGTCGTTGCAACCCGGGCAGGGGTGTGCCTCCAGCAGGCCCGCCTTCAGCGCGGCGTCCAGGTCGTCGGCCAGCAAAGCGCGCTGCAACGCGTGCGCGCCTCCATCCTCGCGCGCGGCACACGTGCAGCGCGGGCAGACCTCCGCCATCAGCGGCCGTGGAACTGCGGCTTGCGCTTCTCGAGGAAGGCACTGGTCCCTTCGCGCATGTCCTCGGTGGAGAACACAAGCCCGAACTGCGCGGCTTCGTATTCCAGTCCTTCTTCCAGCCCGCACTCACCGCCCACGTTCACGCAGTCCAGCATGCCGCGCAGCGCCAGCGGCGCGGCGGTTGCAAGCTGCGCGGCCAGCTTCATGGTCTCGGCCTCCAGCTCGGCGGCCGGCACCACCCGGTTGACGATCCCCAGCTGCAGCGCGCGCTCGGCGCCGACGGGCGCGCCGGTCAGGCACAACTCCAGCGTCGCCGCCCGCCCGGCAAGCCGCAGCAGTCGCTGGGTGCCGCCAAAGCCGGGGATCAGGCCAAGGTTGATTTCCGGCTGGCCTACCTTGGCACTGTCGGCCGCGATGCGCAGGTGGCAGCACATGGCGAGCTCGAGCCCGCCTCCCAGTGCGAAGCCATTCACCATCGCGATCACCGGCTTGGGCATGCGCTCGACGCGCCGCATCATGCGGGTGCCACGCAGCGAGAAATCGCGGCCCTGCACCGGGCTGAGGCCGTTCATCTCGGCGATGTCGGCGCCGGCCACGAACGCCTTGCCGCCACTTCCGGTCAGGACCAGCACCCGCACCCCGGCGTCGCTTGCGGCGTCCGCGAACGCGGCATCCAGCGCGTCGATGGTCGCCGCGTTCAGCGCGTTCAACTTGTCGGGGCGATTGATGCGGATGGTGCGGATCCCATCGGCATCCTGGATCTGCAGCAGTGCGTCGTTCATCGAAACTCCATGGCAGGGTGAACGCGCGGAACTCCGCGCGCCGGCCGGTGTCGGAAACGGTGGCCTCAGTGGCGGTTAAGCAGTGCGGCCGGTATCCTAGCGTGTCCCGTCGGTGCGGTTCGACCGGCCAAGACATCTGCTCCGGCGCGTGCTGCGGCATCGTCCCGGATCCCATGGGCGCTTCGGCGCCCAATGACTGAATGAGGTTGTGGATGAAGATCCGTTTGCTTGCTGCCGCTGTCGCGGCGCTGACCCTGTCGGCCGGGATGGCCTCCGCGCAGACCAAGCCGGCGCCCGCCGCGCCGGCGGCGCGGCCCGCCACCACCGCGCTGCCGGCGGTGGACAAGAACCACGCCAGCTACGCGTTCGGCTATTCGCTGGGCCAGGAGCTGGTCAATTCCGGCGAGCCGATCGACGTGGCGACCGTCGTCCGCGGCCTGCAGGACGCCTACGCCAAGAAGGACCCGGCCTACACGCAGGAGCAGCTGGGCAATGCCTATGCCGGCTTCCAGCAGCGGGTGCAGAAGAAGATGGAAGACGCCTTCCGCAAGGCGATGACCGACAACCAGGCGCAGTCGGCGGCGTTCGTCACCAACTACAAGACCCAGCAGGGCGTGGTGACGCTGCCGAGCGGCATCATGTACCGCATCGCCAAGCAGGGCACCGGCGCCAAGGCGACCAACAACAGCAACGTGCAGATCGCCCTGCGCAGCTTCCTGGCCGCGGTCGGGGTGCCGATCAGCGGCGTGCAGACCCCGCCGCCGTTCAAGGTGTCCGAGGCGCCGATCCAGGCGCTGAAGGAAACCTTGCCGCTGATGCAGCAGGGTGCGGTGTGGGAAATCGTGATTCCGCCGGGCAAGGGCCTGACCGGTGCGCAGAACCAGCAGTTCGCGCAGCAGGCGGTGGCCATGCAGGTGGAGCTGGGCAGCGTCAAGTAAGCGGCCTGCCACGCAAAGCAACCTCCGATGCGCCGGTCCTGCCGGCGCATCGGCTTTTGGGACCCGCTATCGTCCTTCCACCGCCATGACCCGCGCCTCGATGCCCGTCCTCAGCCCCTGCATCGGCATCTGCGAGATTGCCGCGGACGGCCTGTGCGAGGGCTGCCACCGCAGCCTTGCCGAGATCGCCGGGTGGGGCGGGATGCCGGATGAAGAGCGCCTGCGGATGATGGACGTGGAGTTGCCGGCGCGCGCGGCGGTGCGCGACAACCCATGACCCGGGCCGCGCTGGACGCGGCGCTGGAAGCCGCACTGCATCCGTTGGCGCGACCGCCGATGGATGCGCCGTGGAACGCACACGAGCTCGAGGGCCT
Source organism: Pseudomonadota bacterium (assembly GCA_023388715.1). GTDB lineage: Bacteria > Pseudomonadota > Gammaproteobacteria > Xanthomonadales > Xanthomonadaceae > Thermomonas. The sequence continues at coordinate 1,309 of JAEWFT010000042.1, read as the reverse complement.
GCTGCAGCCCGGAAATCCGCGCGATGCGGCGGTCCTGGTCGGGCTGATCGAGGCCGGGCAGGGCACCGATGTCCTGCTGACGCTTCGCAGCCCGGGGCTGCGCCACCATGGCGGCCAGGTCAGCTTTCCCGGTGGGCGCATCGAGGATGGCGACCCCAGCCCCGTGCACGCCGCGCTGCGCGAAGCATTCGAGGAAGTGGGGCTGGGGGCGGCGCAGGCGCAGCCGCTGGGGTACCTGGATCCGCTGTTGACCATCTCCCATTTCCGCGTGCTGCCGGTGGTGACCCGGATCGCCCCCGACTTCCAGCCGCGCCCGGATCCTTCCGAGGTCGCCGACGTGTTCCGGGTTCCGCTCGACGTGCTGCTGGATCCGGCGATGCTGGAGCGCACCAGCCTGCACTTCGGCGGCCGCGAACGCCACGTGTTCCAATACCGCTACCAGCCGCAGCGGATCTGGGGCGTGACCGCCTCGATCCTGTACAACCTGCGCGAGAGGCTGGCGCGCATTGCCGGCGAGGACAGCTGATGGCGGAGTGGACCACCCTGGTGCAGGCGGAAGCGCTGGCGGACGCCCTGGGGCAGCCCAGGTTGCGCCTGCTGGATTGCCGCAGCTCGCTGCAGGACAAGGCGCAGGGCGAGCGCGCGTATGCACGCGCGCATCTACCCGGCGCGGTATACGCCGACTTGGAGCGCGATCTTTCCGACATGCGCAGGCCCGGCGAAGGTCGCCATCCGTGGCCGCGGTCAGCCGATTTCACCGCCACCCTCGGGCGCTGGGGCATCACCCCCGACAGTCAGGTCGTCGCCTACGACGATGCCGACGGCGCCTACGCGGCGCGCGCCTGGTGCCTGCTGCGGATGCTGGGCCACCGCAAGGTCGCGGTGCTGGACGGCGGCTGGCAGCGCTGGACCGCGCTTGGTTTGCCGGTCAGCGATGAACTCCCCGCGATCACGGCGACTCATTACCCGGGCGCGTTCGACGACAGCCGCCTGCTCGATGCCGCGGATGTCGCCTCGCTGTTGCGGTCGGGCGGCGTGCTGGTGGATGCGCGGGCGGCGGCGCGTTTCCGCGGCGAGGAGGAGCCCATCGACCCGGTGGCCGGCCATGTGCCGGGCGCGATCAACCGGCCGTATTCGCGCAACCTCGAGGGCGGCCGCTTCAAGGCGCCCGACGCGTTGGCCGCGGAGTTCCGCGACCTGATCGGCGGCCGCTCCGTCGACGACGTCGCGGTGATGTGCGGCTCCGGCGTCACCGCCTGCCACCACCTGCTGGCGCTGGAGCACGCGGGCCTGCATGGAGCCGGGCTGT
>JAEWFT010000025.1 GCA_023388715.1 Pseudomonadota bacterium | reverse complement strand
CGCCCAATAAACACGGGGGGTCTGGGGGTGCTATTTTTGGGGCGGGCCCCGCCGGCATGGCCTGCGACAAAGCATCAAAGCTGCTCGACCACGACGTTGCGGTTGGTGTAGATGCACACGTCACCGGCGATGTTCAGCGCCTCGGTGGCGATGGTCCTGGCATCCAGCTGCGTGTGCGCCAGCAGCGCGCGCGCGGCGGACAGCGCGTACATGCCGCCGGAGCCGATCGCGATCAGCCCGTCCTCCGGCTCGATGACATCGCCGGTGCCGGAAATCACCAGCGAGGTGTCGGCATCGGCCACCGCCAGCAGCGCCTCGAGCTTGCCGAAGCGGCGCTCGGTGCGCCAATCCTTGGCCATCTCCACCGCCGCGCGGGTCAGCTGGCCGTGCTTCTCGAGCTTGGCCTCGAACAGTTCGAACAGGGTGAACGCATCCGCTGCCGCGCCGGCAAAACCGGCCAGCACGCGGCCATCCTTGCCGAGCCGGCGCACCTTGCGCGCATTGGCCTTCATCACCGTGTGGCCCAGCGTCACCTGGCCATCGCCGGCGATCACGACCTGGCCATTGCGGCGCACCGAGACGATGGTGGTGGCGTGGAACACGTTGGGGTTCTGGCTGGGATCCATCGGCGACTCCTGCGGGTCTGGCCGATGTGGGGATGGCGGCCGGCGCTCTCAAGCCGCAGGCGGGTCGCCGTCCAGCAGCGGCTGCAGCAGCGGCCAGGCGATGCGCTCTTCGAAACGCACGTGCTCGCCGATGCGGGCGCCGTACGCGAGAACGGCGTCCAGGTCGCGCGCGCCGTCCTCGATCCAGGCGCGAAGCCAGGCGTGGTCCGCCGCGATCCGCTGGGCCACGGCGCCGTCGATCGACGCGGCATGCGCCGCCAGCAGGCGTTCCTCGCAGGCGAAATGCGCCACCAGCACGTCGCGATGGTGGGCCTCGATGCGCAGCGCCAGGGCAGCGGCCTCGGTCGCGGTCGCGACGCGGCAGTCGCGCGCCAGCACCAGCGCCGCGTGGTGCTCGCGCGATAGCGCCAGCAGCGGCCCGCGACGCGCCATCAGTGGGCCTCCAGCAACTGTCGCGCGCGCTGCTGCAAGGCCAGCCACGACGCTTCCAGCGCGTCGGGCTTGGGGGTGACGCTGGCGATCAGGCGCAGCGCGGATTCCAGCTCATCCACCCGCCATGCCAGCGCCGCATAGTCGGCCGCCTGCACCAGCTCCACCCGCTTGTCGGTGCAGATGCCGATGCAGGGGCGCTCGGCGACGACGCGGCCGCAGCCGATGCACTGCCAGGCGTCGATGGTGTCGATCATGCCGCCATCCTCCGCCGCGGCCGGCGCGCCGGCCATGATCACGGTCAAGCCACCCGCCAGCTGCCGCGCCCCTTCCCGCCCTGTGCGGTCATGCCTTGCGCTTCGCCCGCGGGTGGGCGGCGTCGTAGACGCGGGCCAGGTGCTGGAAGTCGAGGTGGGTGTAGATCTGGGTGGTGGCGATGTCGGCATGCCCCAGCAGTTCCTGCACGCCGCGCAGGTCGCCGGAGGACTCCAGCACGTGGCTGGCGAAGCTGTGCCGCAGCAGGTGCGGGTGGATGCGCTTGAGCACGCCCTGCTTCATCGCCAGCTGCTTGAAGCGCAGCTGCACCGCGCGCGCGCCAAGCGGCTTTCCGCCGCGACCGGGGAACACCGGCGCGTCATCGCCGCCGCCGGATTCGGCGCGCCAGTCGCGCAGCGCGCTGCACGCATGCGAGCCCACCGGCACGATCCGCTGCTTGTTGCCCTTGCCGAGCACGCTGACCAGCCCCTGATCGAAGTCGAGGTCGCGCCAGCGCAGCGCGCAGGCCTCCGACAGGCGCAGGCCCGAGGAATAGAAGAGCTCCAGCAGCGCGCGGTCGCGGCGGCCCAATGGCGCGTCGGTGGCGACCTCGACCAGCTGCACCGCCTCGTCGACGTCCAGCACTTGCGGCAGCTTGCGCGGCGCCTTCGGGGCGCGCACGCCTTCGGCGGGACTGGCGGCGATGCGCCCCTGACGCAGCAGCCAGCGGTACAGGCTGCGGCAGGCCGACAAGCGCCGCTGCAGCGATTTCGGCGACAGACCGCGGCGGTGTTCGGCGGCCACGAACGCGCGCAGTGCATGGGCGTCCAGCGCCAGCAGGTCCTGCCCCTGCCGACCCGCCCACGCCTGCAGCGCGTCGAGGTCGCGCCGGTAGGCGTCCAGGGTATGCGCCGACCCCTGCCGCTCCACCGCCAGGTGGCGCAGGAACTCCGCGACCGGGCCGTCCGCGCTCATGTCACGGACGCGGGAACCGCTGCAGCGCCGCCGCCAGCGCCTCGCCCATCATCCGCAGGAACAGCGTGCCCATGCCGGGGAAGAAGCGGTTGGGATCGCGGCTGCCCACGGCGACCAGCCCGGTGCCCGGCAGCGCCAGCAGCGCCGAGCTCTGGACCTCGTCCGCCCGTGCGCCATACAGCAGCGCGTTCTTGTCCGGGTGCAGGCGACCGCACAGCGGCTCGCCATTGCCGAGGATGTCCTGGAACCCCGCCAGCCGGGGGTCGTCCGCGGCGATCACCTGCAGCCAGTCGACCTCCTCCAGCCCGTCGACCGGCTGGAACGCGACCATCCGCACCAGGTCGCCGGCGAAGTCTTCCGCGAGCGATGCCGCCATCGCGCGCCAGACATCGGCGGCGCCCTCCTGCCGCATCAGCGCCAGCGCCAGCTGGTGGGTGCGCACCGCCAGCCGCTCGTTGTCCTGCGCATTGGCGAACAGCTCGTGCAGCCGCCGGTTCAGCTCGCGGTTCTTGTCGCGCAGGATCTCCAGCTGGTAGCTGGCCAGCGACGCCGCCGGGCCATCCTCGCGCGGCACCACCAGGGTCACGGCCAGGTCAGGGAACTGCTGCAGGAACGCCGGGTGCCGCCGCAGCCACGCGGCCACTTCATGCGCGCCCAGCTTCTCGCCGTCGAACCGGTCCTCAAACTGCATCGTCACGCCACTCCCCTTCGAACACGAATGCCGCCGGCCCACCCAGCAGCAGGTGCCCGGTACGCCCATCTTGCCTGATCCGCAGCCGCCCCCCGGGCAGGTCGACGGCGACGCCCGCGCCCGCATCGACGCGGCCCTGTCGCGCCAGCACCGCCACCGCCGCGCAGGCGCCGCTGCCGCAGGCGAGGGTCTCGCCGACGCCGCGCTCGAACACGCGCAGGCGTACGTGGGTGGGCGAGAGGACCTGCGCGAAACCGACGTTGACCGACTGCGGGAACGCCGGGTGGCGCTGCAGCGCCGGCCCGATCGCGGCGAGGTCGGCGAGCGTGACGTCATCCACCTCCAGCACCGCGTGCGGATTGCCCATCGACGCCGCGCCGAAGCGCAAGCGCTGGCCGCCGGCCTCAATGTCGTACGTCGCGGCTGCTTCACCACATCCCTGCAGCGGCACCTCCGCCGGCGCGAAGCGCGGCGCGCCCATGTCGATGACGAACTCGCCATCCGCATCGCGCGTGACCGCATGCAGGCCGGCCGGGCTCTGGATGGCGAAACCACCTTGGAAAGGCGCGGCGCCATCGCGTACCAGCCACGCGGCGATGCAGCGCGCGCCGTTGCCGCATTGCCCGGAACTGCTGCCATCGGCGTTCCACACGCGATAGGCGGCCACCGCGGCGGGATCGGACGCAGGCTCGACGGTCAGGATCTGGTCGCAGCCGATGCCGTAGCGGCGGTCGGCGATGCGCGTGCAGCGGGCCGCGTCCGGTGGCGCGGTGCCATCGCGCAGGTCGAGCACCACGAAGTCGTTGCGCGCGCCGTGCATCTTGCTGAAGCGCATGGCGATGTCAGCGGCGGACGGGAGTTCCGTCGCCGGTTTCCGGCGCGTTGGCAGGCACGTCGGCCGGCGCCTCGACAGGCTCCGGCGGCGCCTCGACCGGCACCTGCACCGGGACGTCGACCGCAGCCGGCGACGGCATCACCAGCGGCCCCTTGTTGCCACAGGCGGCCAGCAGGCAGAGCAGGAGCGAGGCGAAGGCGATGCGTTTGGTCATGCCGGAAGTGTAAACCGCGGGCCGGTCACTGTCGCGGCTCGGGACGCCGCCATAACCACAGGGCGACGCAGGCCATGACACCGATCCCGAGGGCGGCCATCCACCAGCGCGGCGCGAGCACGAGCATGAGCACCGCGCAGGCCGCCATCATCAGCGTTGCCAGCCACTTCGCGCGGCGCCCCACGGCGCCCTCGCGCTCCCAGTCGCGGATCAATGGACCGAAGCGCGGATGCGCGTGCAGCCAGTCGTGCAGCCGCCGCGAACCGCGGGCCGCGGCGTAGGCCGACAGCAGCACGAAGGGCACCGTCGGCAGGCCCGGCACCACGACGCCGACGAGCCCCAGGGCAAGCGCACCCCAGGCCAGCAGCCACCACAGCCAGCGCGTCACCGGCGCCGCCCGCGCCCGTGCGCGGCTGGCACCGGCGGATGATCACGCCGCGCGTGCGTGCGGCTCACTTGCCGGTGTCGACGCCCAGCTGGTCCAGCATGAACGCGTAGTACTCTGCCTGCTCGCGGTAACGGCGGAAGCGCCCCGACTTGCCGCCGTGGCCCGCTTCCATGTTGGTGCGGAACACGATCGGGGACGTGCCGGTGTTGAGGTCGCGCAGGCGGGCGACGTACTTGGCCGGTTCCCAGTACTGCACCTGCGAATCCCACAGCCCGGTACCGACGAACATCGCCGGATAGGCCTGCGCCTTGAGGTTGTCGTAAGGCGAGTAGCTCAGCATGTACCGGTAGCTTTCCACGCTGGTCTCGGGGTTGCCCCACTGGTCGTACTCGTTGGTGGTCAGCGGGATCGAGGCGTCCAGCATGGTGGTCACCACGTCGACGAACGGCACCTGCGAGACGATCACGCGGTAATCGTCGGGCGCCATGTTGCTGATCGCGCCCATCAACAGCCCGCCGGCGCTGCCACCAGAGGCCGCCACCCGTCCCTTCGCCGCGTACTTGTTCGCCACCAGCCAGCGGGTGACGTCGATGAAGTCGTTGAAGGTGTTGATCTTGTTGAACATCTTGCCGTCGTCGTACCACGCGCGGCCCATCTCCTGGCCGCCGCGGATGTGGGCGATGGCATACACCAGGCCGCGATCGAGCAGGCTGACGACCGAGCTGTTGAAGCCCGGGTCCATCGAGATGCCGTAACTGCCGTACGCGTACTGCAGCAGCGGCGCGCTGCCGTCGCGCTGGAAATCCTTGCGGTACACCAGCGACACCGGGATCTTCACCTTGCCGTCCCGCGACGGCACCCACACGCGCTCGGTCTGGTACTTCGTCGCGTCGTAGCCGGGCACCGGCTGCTGCTTGAGCTGGCGGCGCTCCCCGGTCGCCACATTGAGCTCGTAGGTGGTCGCAGGGGTGGTGAGCGAGGTGTAGTCGTAGCGCAGCCAGCCGCTGGCGGGCTCCGGGTTGGCGTCGAGCGCCATCGAGTAGGCGGCCTCGTCGGCCTTAACCCAGGTGTCCGCCGCGCCCTTGCGCAGGACGCGGATGCGCTCGAGCCCTTCGGAACGCTCGCCGATCGCGGTGAAGCCATCGAACAGCTCGATGTCGTCGATGTAGACCTTCGGATCGTGCGCGATCCAGTCCTGCCACTGCGCCCGCGTGCCGGCGTCGGTGGGCGCGGTCACGACCTTGAAGTTCGCGGCGCCGTCGGCATTGGTGCGGATCACCCAGCGGCCGTCGAAGTGGTCGGCGTCGTACTCGACGTCCGGCGCGCGCGCGGCCAGCACCTTGAACGCGCCGGGATTGGCCGCCGGGGTGTAGCGGGTCTCGCTGGAGAGCGTGCTGGACAGCCCGATCGCGATGTACTTGTCGTCGCGGGTGCGGCCGATGCCCATGTAGAAGGTGTCGTCCTTTTCCTCGTACACCACCGGGTCAAGCTTCGGGTCGGTGCCCAGCACGTGCTTCCTGACCTTGGTCGACAGCAGGGTCTCCGGGTCGTTCTCCACGTAGAAGAAGGTCCGGTTGTCGTCGGCCCACACGCCGTAGCCGGCGGTGCCCGGGATCGCCTCCGGGTACGTCTCGCCGGTCTCCAGGTTCTTCACCCGCAGCGTGTACTGGCGGCGGCCGTTGAGGTCGTCGCCATACACCACCAGGCGCCCGTCCTGGCTCACCGTGCGCCCGCCGATGGCGTAGTAGTCCTTGCCCTCGGCCATCGCGTTGACATCGAACATCACCTGTTCGCCAGCGAAGTCGCCGCGCTCGCTGGCCGCCAGGATGGTGGCCGCGTCGACCCCGGGGGCGTCCTTGCGGCGCGCGTGGATCGGGTAATCCTTGCCGGTCACGAAGCGGGTGTAGTACCACCAGCCGCGGTCGCGCACCGGCACGCTGGCGTCGTCCTGCTTGATGCGCGCCACGATCTCCTCGTACAGGCGCTCCTGCAGCGGCTTCAGCGGCGCCATCACCGCGTCGGTGTAGGCGTTCTCGGCCTCGAGGTAGGCCAGCATCGCCTTGTCCTCGCGCTTGTCGTCGCGCAGCCAGTAGTACTCATCCTGGCGCTCCGCGCCGTGCGGCGCCTTCACCACGTGCGGGCGCTTGGTGGCATCGGGGGGCACGGGTCGTTGCTGGGCGTTGGCAGTCATTGTCATGGCAAGGGCGAGGGCGAGCAGGGAGGCTTGGAATTTCATCGCTGGGGACTCGTCGGGCGCAAGGCGGTCGCCCCGCGCGTAGCGGGGCGCAGGGTTACTTACTCAGGGTGTTCCAGAGGAAGGTGTAGGCCAGCGCGGTCATGTGCGCGCGCTGCGCGTTGTCCGCCGCACCACCGTGGCCGCCCTCGATGTTCTCGTAATAGAGGACATCTTTGCCGGCCGCTTCCATCAGCGCCATCATCTTGCGCGCGTGGCCCGGGTGGACGCGGTCGTCGCGCGTGGAGGTGGTGAACAGGGTCGGCGGATAGGCCTTTGCCGGGTCGAACAGGTGGTAGGGCGAGAACTTCCGGATGAACGCCCACTCCTCCGGCTTGTCCGGGTCGCCGTATTCGGCCATCCACGACGCACCCGCCAGCAGCTTGTTGTAGCGCTGCATGTCCAGCAGCGGCACCTGCACCACCACCGCGCCAAACAGCTCCGGATACTGGGTGAGCATGTTGCCGGTCAGCAGGCCGCCGTTGGAACCGCCCTGGATGCCCAGGCGCCTGGGCGTGGTGATCTTGCGCGCGACCAGGTCCTGCGCCACCGCGGCGAAGTCCTCGTAGGCCTTGTGGCGGTTCTGCCTGAGCGCCGCCTGGTGCCAGCGCGGGCCGTACTCGCCGCCGCCGCGGATGTTGGCGACGACGTAGACCCCGCCCTTCTCCAGCCAGCCCTTGCCGATGCCGCCGGAATAGCCCGGGGTCAGCGAGATCTCGAAGCCGCCATAGCCGTAGAGCAGCGTCGGGTTCTCGCCGTCGAGCTTCATGTCCTTGCGATGGACGATGAAGTACGGCACGCGGGTGCCGTCCTTGCTGGTGGCGAAGTGCTGCTCGGTGACGTACGGCGCAGCGTCGAAGAACGCCGGCATCGTCTTCAGCACCTGCGGCGCCTTGCCGATGTCGGCGATCGCAAGCGTGGTCGGCGTGGTGTAGCCCGACACCGTCATCCACACGGCGTCGGACTCGTCCGGATCGACCGCGCTGACGCTGAAGGTGCCGATCTGCGGGGCGCCAACGAACGCCGAGCGGGCGAAGCCGCGCGCGGGGGTCAGCACCGAAAGCTCGTTCTTGACGTCGCGCAGCACGTTCAACACCACGTGGTTCCTGGTCCAGGTCGCGCCCGCCAGCGAGCTGCGCGCGTCCGGCTCGAACAGCACGGTCAGCGCGCGCTTGCCGGCCATCCAGTCGTCGAAGTTGGCGACCAGGTAGCTGCCGCCCTTGTAGCTCTTGCCGCCGACGGTCCAGTCCTCGCGTGGCTGCAGCGTCAGCCACTGGCGCACCACGCCTTTCTCGACCGAGTTGGGCACGTCGACCTTGGCCAGCGACCCGTCCTTGCCGCGCAGGTATAGCTCGTTGTTGTAGAACGCGATGGTGTTGCTGACGAAGTCGCGCTCGTAGCCGGGCGTATCGTCGTGCATCGCGGCGATGTACATGTCGCCGGGCTTGCCCTCGTACACGGTTTCCGCGGCCGACAGCGGAGTGCCGCGCTTCCACAGCTTGGCGATCCGCGGATAGCCGGAGGTGGTCAGGCTGCCGTCGCCGAAATCGGTGTAGACGAACACGTTGTCGGCGTCGATCCAGCTCATGCCGCCCTTGGCCTCGGGGCGGTGATAGCCATCCTTGACCCAGCTGCGGGTGGCGACGTCGAACTCGCGGGTGACGTCGGCATCGGCGCCGCCGCGCGACAGCGCGACCAGGCAGCGCTCGTAGGCCGGGCGCAGGCAGTTGGCGCCATGCCAGACCCAGTTCTCGTTCTCCGCCTTGTTGAGGGCGTCGATGTCGAGGATGACCTCCCACTTCGGATTGGACTTGCGGTACTCGGCCAGCGAGGTGCGGCGCCAGATGCCGCGTGGGTTGGCCTTGTCCTGCCAGAAGTTGTAGTACCACTGGCCGCGCTTGTTGACCGAGGGGATCTTCGCGTCCGAGTCCAGCACCGCCAGGATGTCCGCTTCCAGCTTCCGGAACTCGGGCGTGGAGGCCAGCGCGGCCTCGGCCTTGGCGTTGCGCTCGCGTACCCACGCCAGCTGGCGCTCGCCGCCCACGTCCTCCAGCCACTGGTACGGGTCGGCGCTGGTGGCGGCCATCGGCGCGGGTTCCTCGTCGGGCTGCGCGGCCGGCGCGCGCGTCGCGCAGGCGGATGAGGCGACGGCAGCGGCGATCGCCAGCGTCAGGGCACGGGCATGGGCAGGCATGGGCACGTCCTAGCAGGGATCCAAACGCCGAACGCTACCACGCGCCGGCGCCGCGCCCATGACCGAAACGTCATGCCGCCCGCGGCAGCCGCCGCACGGGCACGCGCACGCGCGCGCCGACCCGCCGCGCCTGGGGGCCTCGCGGCCGCGGCTCGCGACGGAGGCGGCGCGCCGCCAGTGCCGGCAGCGGGAAGCCCCGCAGGCTCCACCAGGCCGACAGCGGCATTCCGACCAGCCACAGCGGCCACCAGCCCAGCCACTGGCCGTGGCCGCGCGCGGCCGGCAGCAGGAGCACGGCCAGGCTGCCGAGGATGACGGCGTGGCGCAGCAGGGACTCAAGGGCGGGTCGGTGCATGGCGGCGGCTTCCACTGGGAGGGACGCCAGCCTGCAAGCGGGTCATCTCACGGACTGCGACCTTCAGTAACCGGCGCGGTCCAGCGCCGCCTCGGCCTCGCGCCGGCCCACCTCGATCAGTTCCCCGGCGCGCCAGAATTCGTAGAACTGGCAGGCATCGCGCGGGATCCGGATCAGCAGCTCCGGCGGATCCAGCGCCATCTGCACGCGCGCGATCTGCGCCTGCATGGTGTCGAGCGCGCGCGCCATCACCTCCGTCAGGCCCAGCGCTTGCGGCCTCGGGCTGGCGTCGTGATCGCCGAAGCGGCGGTCCATCCAGCGCTCGAGCCGTCCTGGAAGCGGGCTGGCGGGAACATCGGCCACGCGCGCGGGCTGGCCGGAGGGCACCTTCGGGAAGCCGTGCATGTCCACCGCGAACAGCCGGTGCGCGTCCGACATGCGGGTGGCGGTGATCGGCAGCGGCGCCAGCAGGCCGCCATCGACCAGCTCGCGGCCATGCACCTCGAACGGGGTGAACACGCCCGGGATCGCGAACGAGGCGCGCACCGCGTCCCACAGGTCGCCGTGCCGCAGCCAGACCTCGCGCTGGCGGACCAGGTCGACCGCGACCGCGGTGAAGTCCACCGGCAGCTCCTCGATCCGTGGCTCGCCGACCACCTCGCGCAGGGCGCGCACCAGCCGGCTGCCGGTGAACAGCGCGGGACGGCCGAAGCCGGGGTCGAGCAGGCGCAGCATCCCGGCGCGGTTCGTGCCGCGCAGCCAGTCGCTCAGCTCGGCCAGCCTGCCGGCGGCGAACGCGCCACCCACCAGCGCCCCGCTGGACGAGCCGGCGATCGCGCCCACCTGCAGCCCGCGGGCCTGCAACGCCTCGATCACGCCGATCTGCGCCAGCCCGCGCGCACCGCCGGCGCCCAGCGCAAGCGCCACCACCTCGCCCGCCGGGGTGGACGGCATCGGGTCGTGCATCACTCGTCCTGGTAGTTGCCCAGCGCCAGCTGCAGGTGCGCGCGCGCCTGCCCGCGCAGCGACGCCGGCTCGACGATCTCGGCGTCGGCGCCGTAGTGCAGCACGTCCATCAGCAGCTCGCGCGGCACCGAATACGGCACCTTCAGTTCGTAGCGCCCGTCCGCGAGGAAGCGGCCCTGCTGCTGCGAGTGCCAGTGCTCATCCGCCACCCAGCGCGCGGCGCGGGCGTTGAACAAGATCGTTGCCCAGCCCTTGGGGGCGCCGGAAAAGATCCCGTAACTGCCCGACAGGTGCGCATCGAGCTGGCCTTCGTCGACGTCGCGCGCGGCCCCCTCGCCGATCCGCGCGCCGCTGATGCGGTCGATGGAGAAGCTGCGCAGGCCGTCCTTGTCCTCGTCCCAGGCGTCCAGGTACCAGTTGTCGCGGTAATGGGTCAGGCGCTGCGGCGAGACCGTGCGCCGGCTGCGCTCGTCGGTGGAGCGCGCGCGGTAGTCGAATGCCAGCCGCCGCCGCTCCAGCACCGCCGAGGCGACGATCCGGAATGCGTGTTCGTCCATCCGCCGGCCGCGGTGCGGGATCACCCGCACCCGCTCCAGCGGCCAGCGCTTGCCGCCCGAATGCGCGTCCAGCAGCTTCTCGACCCGCTGCTGCAGCGGCGCCAGCGCGCTCGAGAGCATCCCGCCGCTGCTGCGCGCCAGCAGCTGCTGCGCGGCCAGCAGCGCGTGCAGCTCCTCGGAGTTGAGCCACAGGCCGGGCAGCTCGAAGCGCTCGGCATCGTTGCGGTCGTAGTGGAAGCCCGTCTCGCCGTCCCCCTGCAGCGGCGCCATCAGCGCATCGCGCAGGAACGCAAGGTCGCGATAGACGGTGGCGCGCGAGCAGCCGAGTTCGTCCATCAGCCGGGCCAGGGTCACCGGCCGGCGTGCCGCCTGCAGCACGCGATGCAGGGCGATGATGCGTTCATAGCGTTCCATCCCGCGATCATGCCATGCACGGCCGGCGCCCGATGTCGAGCGCGACATGCCGCGCGGCGGGCGCGCAGGCACAATAGCCCGATGGCCGAACCCGTCCTCAACCTGTCGCCCTCGCCGGGCGATGCGGTCACCTCGACGACCTGCTACATGTGCGCCTGCCGCTGCGGCATCAAGGTGTGGCTGCAGGACGGGCAGATCCGCTACATCCAGGGCAACAGCGCGCATCCGGTGAACAAGGGCGTGCTGTGCGCCAAGGGCGCGTCCGGGATCATGCAGCACTACTCGCCGGCGCGCCTGCGCAAGCCGCTGCTGCGGGTCGGCGAGCGCGGGAGCGGCGAGTTCCGCGAGATCGAATGGGACGAGGCGCTGGACATCGCCACCGCCTGGCTCAAGCCGATCCGCGAGCGCAACCCGGACGAGCTGGCCTTCTTCACCGGCCGCGACCAGAGCCAGGCCCTGACCGGGTGGTGGGCGCAGCAGTTCGGCACCATCAATTACGCCGCGCATGGCGGTTTCTGCTCGGTCAACATGGCCGCCGGCGGGCTGTATTCGGTGGGCGGCAGCTTCTGGGAATTCGGCGAGCCCGACTGGGACCACGCCCGCTACCTCATGCTCTGGGGAGTCGCCGAGGACCACGATTCCAACCCGATCAAGCTCGGGCTGGGCAAGCTCAAGGCGCGCGGCGCCAAGATCGTGGCGGTGAACCCGGTGCGCAGCGGCTATGGCGCGATCGCGGACGAATGGATCGGCATCCGCCCCGGCACCGACGGGCTGTTCGCGTTCGCCCTGGTCCACGAGCTGCTCAAGGCCGACCGCATCGACCTTGATTACCTCGTCCGCTACGCGAACGCGCACTGGCTGGTGATCGACAACCCCGGCGGCTCCGACGACGGCCTGTTCGCGCGGGACGACGCCGGCAATGCGCTGTGCTGGGCACTGGGCGACGGCGGCGGCATGGTCGCCGACGCCAACGCCATCGGCATCTCCCCGGCGGTGGTCGGTGACTACCTGCTGCCTGACGGCCGCAACGCGCGGCCGGTGTTCCAGCTGGTCGTCGAGCGCTACCTGGACCCCGAGTATTCGCCCGATGCGGTCAGCGAACGCTGCGGGATTCCCGCGGCCACCATCCGCCGCATCGCGCGCGAGCTTGCCGAAGCCGCATTCGATTCCGGGCTGTCGTTGCCGATCGCCTGGACCGACAGCTGGGGCCGCGAGCATGCGGCGATGGAAGGCCGTCCGGTCGCCATGCACGCGATGCGCGGCATCAGCGCGCACAGCAACGGCTTTCACAGCTGCCGCGCGCTGCACCTGCTGCAGTTGCTGTTGGGCGCGGTGGATGCGCCGGGCAGCTTCCGCTACCAGCCGCCGTTCCCGAAGCTGATCCCGCCCGCCAACCGCCCGGGCAAGACCCGCAACGCCGAGGGCGTGCTGGACGCGCCCCCGCTGGGGTTCGTGCACGGGCCGGAGGACCTGCTGGTCGATGCCGCAGGCCGGCCGCGCCGCATCGACCACGCGTATTCGTGGGCCTACCCGCTGTCCGCGCACGGGATGATGCACACGGTGATCCGCAACGCCCACGCCGGCGACCCGCACCGCATCGACACGCTGCTGATGTTCATGGCCAACATGAGCTGGAACTCGGCGATGAACACGCGCGAGACGATGCACTGGCTGACCGACAAGGACGCCACCGGCGAGTACCGGATCCCGCGCATCATCTACTCCGACGCCTACGCCTCCGAGATGGTCGCGTACGCCGACCTCGTGCTGCCGGACACGACGTACCTGGAGCGCTTCGACGCGATCTCGCTGCTGGACCGCCCGATCAGCGATGCCGACGCCGCCAGCGATGCGATCCGCCACCCGGTGTTCGACCCGGCCACCCAGCCGGGGCAGGACGGACGGCCGCGCGACGTGCGCGGCTTCCAGTCGGTGCTGATCGAGCTGGGCGCGCGGCTCGGACTGCCGGGGCTGGTCAATGCGGACGGCACGCCGAGATACCGCGACTACGCCGACTACATCGTCCACCACGAACGCGTCCCCGGGGTTGGCCTGCTGGCCGGCTGGCGCGGCGCGGACGGCACGGCCGAAGGCCGGGGCGCGCCCAATCCCGACCAGCTGCAGCGCTACATCGAGCATGGCGGCTTCTGGCATGCGCCGGTGCCGGAGGCCGGGCGCTACTTCAAGATGGGCAACCGCGACTACCTGCAGTGGGCGCAGCGAATGGGCTTCGTGCCCAACGACGCGCCGATCGTGCTGCAGCTGTATTCCGAGACCCTGCAGAAGTTCCGGCTGGCCGCGCAGGGGCATGGCGCGCTGCAACCGCCGCCCGAGCACCGCGAACGGGTGGCCACCTACTTCGACCCGCTGCCGATCTGGTATGAACCCTTCGAGGGCGAGCAGGTCGATGGACGCACGTTCCCGCTGTCGGCGATCACCCAGCGACCGATGTTCATGTACCACGCCTGGGGTTCGCAGAACGCGTGGTTGCGCCAGATCGCCACCCGCAACGTGCTCTACCTGCATCCGGATACCGGCGCGCGTTACGGCATCGCCGACGCCGACTGGATCGACGTCAGCTCGCACCATGGCAGCATCACCGTACAGGCGAAATTCGCCGGCAACGTTCAGCCGGACACGGTGTGGACCTGGAACGCGATCGGCAAGCGCAAGGGCGCCTGGCGGCTGGCCAGGGATGCCCCGGAGGGCGCGCAGGGCTTCCTGCTCAACCACCTGATCTCCGACGTGACCCCCCGCGGCGATTACGCTAATGCCGATCCGGTCACCGGGCAGGCGGCGTGGTTCGACCTGCGGGTGTCGATCCGCAAGGCGCACGCTGCGACCGTGGAAAGCGCGCCGCAGTTCGCGCCGCTGCCATTGGGCGAGCCGGATGCGCGGCCACTGCGTTACGGCGCGGCGCTGCGTCGCCGCCGCGAGGACCCGCGATGACCGCGCTGCCACCGCCGTCGCCCACGAAGATGGGGCTGGTGATCGACCTCGACACCTGCGTCGGTTGCCACGCGTGCGCGACCAGCTGCAAGGAATGGAACGCGGGCGGCATCGCCGGCCCGCTGACCGACGAGCACGCCTACGGCAAGGATCCGCACGGGGTCTGGTTCAACCGCGTGCACAGCTACGAGCTCGAGCCCGATCCGGCGACCGAGCAGCCCGCGCAGACCCTGCATTTCCCGCGCTCCTGCCTGCATTGCGAGACCCCGGCCTGCGTCACCGTGTGCCCCACCGGCGCCAGCTACAAGCGCGCCGAGGACGGCATCGTGCTGGTGGACGAGGACAAGTGCATCGGCTGCAAGCTGTGTTCGTGGGCCTGCCCGTACGGCGCGCGCGAGTACAGCGAGGTCGAGGGGGTGATGAAGAAATGCACCCTGTGCGTCGATCGCATCTACAACGAACAGCTCGACGAAGCCGACCGCCAGCCTGCCTGCGTGCAGGCCTGCCCGACCCGCGCCCGCCATTTCGGCGACCTCGGCGATCCGGATTCGGACGTCTCCCGGCTGGTGGCGCAGCGCCAAGGCGTCGCCCTGATGCCGGAGCTGGGCTACGCGCCGGTCAACCGCTACCTGCCGCCGCGCCCGCGGCGCGCAGGTGATGCGCCCGATCCACCTTCCCCGGCGGACGACGGCCGCGGCATCGGCCGCTGGCTCAACCGCCTCCTCAAGCGCTGACAGGAGCCCCGCATGGCCAAGCCGGAGATCCCCGTGACCACCACGCCCTCGCTGGAGGGCCGTCGCATCGTCGCCTACAAGGGGTTGGTGGCCGGCGATGCGATCCTTGGCGCCAACATGTTCCGCGACATGTTCGCCGGCATCCGCGACCTGGTCGGCGGCCGCGCCGGCAGCTACGAGAAGCTGCTGCGGATGGCGAAGACGCAGGCGCTGGAGGACATGATCGAGGCCGCGGTTGAGCGCGGCGCCAACGCGGTGGTCGGCGTCGACCTCGACTACGAGACCATCCAGGTGCAGGACGGCGGCTCGATGCTGATGGTCAGCGCCACCGGCACCGCGGTGGTGGTCGAGTGATGGGACCTCGCCATCCGGGGCGTGCGACGACCGGCACCGAAGCCGCCCGTCCCTGCATTGGACGCGGCACCACTGCGCACGCGCCGCGCCCATGAACCCCGCGCTGTCCGTCATCTTCTTCAGCACCCTGTCCGGCGCCGGCTTCGGGCTGTGGGCGTGGCTGGGGCTGCGCATCGCGCTGGGCGACGGCCCCCGCGAATTCCAGGCGCTGGGCTGGAGCCTGTTGCTGGTGGCAGGCGGGGTCGCCGCCGCACTTGGCCTGCTGGCGTCGTTCTGGCACCTCGGCAAGCCGCTGCGCGCGTGGCGTGCGTTCTCGCAGTGGCGCACCTCCTGGCTCTCGCGCGAGGGCGTGCTCGCCACCGCCTGCTTCCTCCCTGCCGCGGCGCTGCTGTGGCTGCTGTCCGTGGATCCGGCCGCGCCCGGCATCGCCACGCGCGCCATCGCCCTGCTGCTGGCGCTGCTGGCGCTGGCGACGGTCTACAGCACGGCGATGATCTATGCCTCGCTGGCGCCGATCCCGGCGTGGCGGCATCGGCTGGTGCCCGCGGTGTACCTGCTGTTCGCGCTGCTCACCGGCGGCCTGCCGATGCTGGCGTCGACCGCCGCCGGCGATGACGGCATCGATGCCGCGCTGCCCTGGCTGCTGACGGCGATCGCGGTGGCGCTGCTGCTGGCGAAGCTCCGCTACTGGCGGGATATCGATGCCGCCGCGCTGCCGCAATCGCGGGGCGATGCACTCGGGCTGCCCGGGCGCCAGGCGCGGGTGTTCGAGCGCCCGCACACGGACGCCAACTTCATCACCCGCGAGATGGGCTTCGTGCTCGCGCGCCGGCATGCCCGCGCGCTGCGCATCGCCGCGGTGCTGCTGTTCGCGCTGCTGCCGCTGCTTGCGCTGGCGGCATGGCTGCAGTCGCCAGCGGCGGCGTGGCTGCCGGGGCTGGCGGTGGCGAGCGCGGTGGCCGGCGCGTTCCTCGAGCGCTGGCTGTTCTTCGCCCAGGCGCGGCACCTGGTTACGCTGTACTACTGAGCGGGTACCATCCGGCCAGGTCCACGCGCCCCTTGCTCATGCTGCCGCTGCTCTGGCTGGTGTTCTCCGCCCCGCCCGTCGCCATCGCCGAACCGCCCGTGCCGGTGCTGCAGGCCGAGGTCGCACAGCGCCTGGTGGCGCCGCCGCAGTGCATCGCCGCACGCTGCGCCGGCGACGAATGGCAGGTGCGCGCGATGGCGACGATCCCGGCCGGGCAGCGCCGGCTGGATGGCGACGACCTGCCCGGTGCCGGGGCGCGGCTGCGCTTCCATGACCAGCGCCGCGACTGGCTGCGCGCGCAGGGCAGCAATGCGCGGGTGGGCATGCAGTACGGCATGCAGGCGCGCGACTCGGCAGGCGGCAGCCTGCGGCTGGCGGTCGATACCGGCTACCGCCTGCAGGGCCATATCGACAACGGCATCGCCGGCACCGGCCCGATCGTGCGCGGGCGGGTGGAGTGGCGGCAGTCCCTGGGCACGCGCCTGCACCTGAGCCAGGACACCCAGCTGGAAGCCGGCCAGCAGGGCGCCTACCTGCGCAACCAGCTGCGCTTCAACCTGCTGCTGCAGCCGGACCTGACCCTGAGTTCCGGCCTCGACCTGCGCCGCGACAGCGCCATCGCCAGCCGCAACCAGACCGACGCCACGTTGCACCTGCGCTACGCGTTCTGAGCGGGCCGCTCAGGCGTCGAGCATCGCCCGCGCGCCGGCCGCAAGCAGCACTGCCGCCACCTCTGCGCCCAGCGCTTGCGGGTCGCGCGCCTGCGCCGTGGCGCGCAGGCAGGCGCCGGTCGCCGAGTCGCCAACCAGGGCATGC
>JAEWFT010000001.1 GCA_023388715.1 Pseudomonadota bacterium | reverse complement strand
TCTCGATCATGTGCACCGGGATGCGGATGGTGCGCGCCTGGTCGGCGATCGAGCGGGTGATCGCCTGGCGGATCCACCAGGTGGCGTAGGTCGAGAACTTGAAGCCGCGGCGGTGCTCGAACTTGTCGACCGCCTTCATCAGGCCGATGTTGCCTTCCTGGATCAGGTCGAGGAACTGCAGGCCACGGTTGGTGTACTTCTTGGCGATCGAGATGACCAGGCGCAGGTTGGCCTCGACCATCTCCTTCTTCGCCTTGCGCGCCTTGGCCTCGCCATAGGCCATCGCGCGGTTGATTTCCTTGAGGTCGGCCAGGCTCACCTGCATCGCCTTCTCCAGCGCGATGGTGGCTTCCTGCTCGGCGATGATCTGCTCGCGCACTTCGCGCAGGCCGGTGCCCCACTTCTGCTTGCGCTTGAGCAGCTCGTCGACCCAGCCCAGGTTGGTCTGGTTGCCGTCCCACGCCTTGATGAAATCCTTGCGCGGCATCTTGGCGACGCGGGTGGACAGGTCGAGGATGCGGCGCTCGTGCTCCTTGACCTGGTTGGCCACGTCGCGCAGCTTGCGCACCAGGGTGTCGGTCAGCGGCAGCGGCAGCTTCAGGGTGACGAAGATCGCCGCCATCTCCTCGCGCGCCTTCATCCCGGCCTTGGCGGTCGGGCCGCCCTTGGCGTAGGCCTTGAGGAAGCGGCCATGCGCCGCCGCTAGGGCTTCCATGCGCGCGGCCACCTCGGCCGGATCGGGTCCGGTCGGGCCGGTTTCCTCGGCGGCGTCGTCGTCGCCGTCGGCGTCATCGTCATCCTCGGCGTCCGCGTCCGCCGCAAGGTCGACCTCGACCTCGGGCGCCGGCGCGGGCTCCTCGTCGTCCTCGTGGAAGCCGACCACGATCTCGGCCAGGCGCTTCTTGCCCGCCTTGTGCAGCTCCCAGTCCTCCAGCAACAGCTCGGTGGACCACGGGAAGGTGGCCAGCGCGGCGTTCATCTGCGCCAGGCCTTCCTCGATGCGCTTGGCGATCGCGATCTCGCCCTCACGGGTCAGCAGCTCGACCGTGCCCATCTCGCGCATGTACATACGGACCGGGTCGGTGGTGCGGCCACCCTCGGTGTCCAGCGAGGTCAACGCGGCGGCGGCTTCCTCGGCGGCGGTCTCGTCGACTTCGCGCCCGCTGCCGGACTGGCCGGCCAGCAGCAGCGTCTCGGCATCGGGCGCGATCTCGTGGACCTCGATGCCCATGCCGTTGATCATGCCGATGATGTCTTCGATCTGCTCCGGGTCGACCATGTCGTCGGGCAGGTGGTCGTTGACTTCGGCGTAGGTCAGGTAGCCCTGCTCCAGACCCTTGCTGATCAGGATCTTGATGTCGGACTGGGGGGCTGTCTGCCGTTCGTTGGCCATGGATCGGGCACCGTGTGGGTGGGCGTCTGGACGACGCGAAAGAACCAAGCATTATACCGCGCTGCCTGGGGTTTCGCCCGGCGGTTTGGCTGAACGGTGGCCCGGTCCCGGCGGCGTCAGGGCCGCAGCAGGAAGGTCACCGGCCCGTCATTGACCAGGCTGACCACCATATGGGCGCCGAAGCGGCCGGTTTCCACCCCCGGCGGGTGCGATTCACGGCAGATCGCCACCAGCCGCTCGAACCCGCGTTCGGCGTCGGCGGGCGGCGCCGCGGTGGTGAAGCTCGGGCGCATGCCGCTGCGCGTGTCGGCGGCGAGGGTGAACTGGCTGACCAGCAGCAGGCCGCCGCCGGTATCGGCCAGCGAGCGGTTCATGCGGCCGGCATCGTCCCCGAACACGCGGTAGCCCAGCAGGCGCTCGGCCATGCGGCGGAACTTGGCTTCGTCGTCGCCCGGCTCCACCGCCACCAGCGCCAGCAGGCCGGGGCCGATGGCACCGACCACGGCGTCGTCCACGGACACGGAGGCGGCGGTCACGCGCTGGATGAGGGCAAGCATCGCGCAAGCCTACCCAATGCGCCGGCTAGACTGAACGGGATGAGCACCTTCGCCGCCCACCTGCTGTACGTGCTGGCCTGGGCCGTGGCCCGGCTGCCATGGCCGCTGCTGCGGGCCATTGCTGATGGCATGGCGCGGCTGTGGATCGCGCGCGATGCCCGTGAGGCGCGGGTGGCGCGGCGCAATCTCGAGCTGATCCGTCCGGATCTGGACCCGACCGCCCGCGAGGCGCTGCTGGTCCGCATCCTTCGCACCACCGCGCGGCAGGCGCTGGAGACCCTGCGCCTGTGGACGCGCCCGGCGGCGCGCAACCTCGCCGACATCGCCGAGGTGCACGGCGAGGCACTGTTCGATGCCGCGCTGGCCGGGGATCGCGGGCTGATCGTCGCCGCGCCGCACATGGGCAACTGGGAGCTGCTGAACCAGTGGCTGGCGGCCAAGACACCGCTGGCGATCCTCTACCGGCCGCCGGAGTCGGCGATCGGCGAAGCCTTCCTGCGCCGCGTGCGCGCCAACGCCGGCGGCCAGGTGGAGCAGGTGCGGGCGGAAGCGGCGGGTGTGCGCACCCTGCTCAAGCGCCTGCAGCGCGGCGGCGTGGTTGGCATCCTGCCCGACCAGCAGCCAAAGGCCGGCGAGGGCGAGTTCGCGCCGTTCTTCGGCAAGCAGGCGCTGACCATGACCCTGCTCGGCCGGCTCGCGCACCGCAGCGGCGCGCGAGTGCTGCTGTGCTGGTGCGAGCGCCTGCCCGGTGCGGGCGCGCCGCGCTACGCGATCCATGTCACCGATGCGCCGGAGGCGGTGGCCGATGCCGATCCGGCGCGCGCGGTGGCGGCGCTCAATGCCGTGATCGAGGCGATCGCCCGCCGTGACTTCGGGCAATACCAGTGGACCTACAAGCGCTATACCCTGCGTCCGCCCGGCAGTGGCGAAGAGAACCCGTACCTGGACCTGTACCGATGACCGACGCCCCGCCACTGATCGCGCCTGCCGACGCCACCTGGCACGCGCCGCCCCCGCGCGCCGTGCGCCTGCACGCCTTCGCGGTGGCCCTGGGCTGGGCGCTGCCGGCGCTGCTCGTCTCGGGCCTCCCGATGTATGTCGCCGACAGCCTGCAGCTACCGGCGAGGCTGGGTGCGGGCGCCGGCCTGTTCCTGCTGCTGGCGCTGCTGGGCGCGCTGGTCGGCGCGCGCCTGCGCCACCAGCGCTGGAAGCTGGATGCGGAAGGTCTGTGGCTGCGGCAGGGCCGGATGTGGTGGAAGGAGACGCGGGTGCCGCTCAACCGCGTGCAGCACGTGGACCTCAAGCACGGGCCGCTGGAGCGCCGGCTGGCGCTGGCGACCCTGGTGGTGCACACCGCCGCGGTCCACCTCAGCGGGATCACCGTGCGCGGCATCCCGGAGGCCGATGCCGAGGTGCTGCGCGACACCCTGGCGCGCCAGCTCGACGACGCCGCGGACGCGCTCTGACGATGCCCCCGCACTCGGACGCCGCCGTGCTCCCGCGCGATGGCCAGGAACACCGCCTGCACGCGCTGTCCTGGCTGTTTGTGCTGCTGGCGCAGCTGCGGCAGTTCATCGTGCCGCTGCTGGTGCTGCTGTTCCTGGGCCGCGGCGACCGCAACGACCTGTGGGGGCTGATCGCGGTGGGGGTGCTGGTGGCCGCGGCGCTGGCCGAATACTTCACCTACCGCTACCGCCTGCTGGACGATGCCATCGTGATCCGCAGCGGCTGGCTGCACCGCAGTCGCCGCGAGATTCCCTACGCCCGCATCCACAACGTCAACCTGCACCAGTCGCTGCTGCACCGGCTGGTCGGGGTGGCCGAGGTGCGGCTGGAATCGGCCGGCGGCACCAAGCCGGAGGCGCAGATGCGGGTGCTGACGTTGGCCCAGGCCGAGGCGCTGGAGGCACTGGTACGGCGGCGCGGCCACGCTTCGGTCGACGCTTCCGCCGTCGAGGCCGTGGAAACGGCCGCACCCTTGCTGGCGCTGTCCAACGGCGACGTGTTCCGGCTGGGGCTGATTTCCAACCGCGGCCTGCTGCTGGTCGCCGCCGCCTTCGGCGCGCTGGCGCAGACCGGGGAAAACGTGTTCGGTGCGCTCATCGAGCGCTGGGTCCGGCTCGCATTCGGCGGCGTGCGCTCGTTCGCCGGCGCGCATGCCGATGACAGCCCGCTGCTCATCGCGCTGGCGGTTACCAGCCTGGTGCTGGTCGCGCTGCTGGCGCTGCGGCTGCTGTCGGTGGTGCTGGCCTTCCTGCAGTACCACGGCTTCACCCTGCGCGAAGGCGAGGGCCGGATCAGCGTGGAGCGCGGGCTGCTGGCGCGCTACCGCTCCAGCGCGAAGCCGCGCCGGATTCAGGCTTGGTCGCTGCACGAAGGCGTGCTGCACCGGCTGTTCGATCGCCGCAGCCTGTACGTGCAGACCGCCAGCGGGCATCGCAATGCCGAGGGCCAGCAGCAGCACGCGCTCAAGGAGCTGGCGCCGGTGGCGCCCCCGGCCGCCTGCGATGCCCTCATCGCGCACTTCCTGCCCGGCCATGGCTGGGGCAACCTCGAATGGCAGCCGCTGCACCCGCGCGCGTGGTGGCGGATGGCGGTGCCTGGCGTGGTGCTGCTGGTGCTTGCCGCCCTCGTGCTGGCGCAGCGCGTCGGGCCGTGGGGCCTGGGGCTGCTGGCGCTGTTGCCGCTGCAGCTGTGGCGCGCCCGCAGGCTCGCGCGGGCCTGCGGCTGGGCCTGCAACGAGCGCCTGCTGGCGTGGCGCACCGGCTGGTGGGCCAAGCGCTGGAACTTCGCCGAGATCGGCAAGATCCAGGCACTGCGGCTGGCACGCTCCCCGCTCGATCGCCGCACCGGGATGGCCAGCCTGCTGCTGGACACCGCCGGCGCCTCGCCTTTCACCGCGCCGCTGCACCTGCGCCACCTGCCGGTCGCCGCGGCGGAGGCGCTCAGCGCACGGCTCGGCGCGCAGGTCGCGCGCAGCCGCCTGCGCTGGTAACCACGGACCCCCATGAACCCCAGCCCCGACACACCCTGCATCCTCGTCACCGGCGGTGCCGGCTACATCGGCGCGCACATGGCCAAGGCACTGCAGGCGGCGGGTTACCGCGTCGCGGTAGTCGATGACCTGTCCAGCGGGCGCCGCGATGCGGTCGGCAACGCCGCGCTTCACGTCGGCGACCTCGGTGATGCCGCCTTCATCGATGGGGTCCTCGCGCACGTCCAGCCCGCGGCGGTGATGCATTTCGCCGGATCGATCCAGGTCGGCGAATCGGTGGTCGCGCCAGCGCGTTACTACCGCAACAACGTGGCTGCCACCGCGGTGTTGCTGGACGCCATGCGTGCGCAGGCGATCACGCGCTTCATCTTCTCCTCCACCGCGGCGATCTTCGGCAACCCGCGCTACACGCCGATCGACGAGGCGCACCCGAAGGCGCCGATCAATCCCTACGGTCGCAGCAAGTGGTTCGTCGAGCAGATGCTGGAGGACTACGACCATGCGTATGGCCTGAAGTCGACCTGCCTGCGCTACTTCAACGCCGCCGGCGCCGATCCCGACGGCGCCTTGGGCGAATGCCACGAACCCGAGACCCACCTGATTCCGCTGATCCTGCAGGTGGCCTCCGGACGCCGCGCGCACATCGGCGTGTATGGCGACGATTACCCCACGCCCGATGGCACCTGCATCCGCGACTACATCCACGTGGCCGACCTTTGCCAGGCGCACCTGCTGGCGTTGCAGCGCCTGCTGGATGGCGGCGCCAGTGCGCGCTACAACCTCGGCAATGGCAACGGATTCTCGGTGCGCGACGTGATCGAAGCGGCGCGTCGGGTGACCGGCCATCCGATCCCGGTGCAGCTGCAGCCACGCCGGGCAGGCGATCCACCCGTGCTGGTCGCAGATGCAGGGGCCGCACGGCGGGAGCTCGGCTGGTCACCGCGCCACGCGGCGCTGGAGGAGATCCTCGCGCATGCCTGGGCGTGGGAGCGGCGGCACGCCGAGTGGGCCTCGCGCTAGCGCGCGGACGGCCCCGCCGCCAGTTCCCGGAACAGCGCCTCGTAGCGCTGGTGCATCAGGCTGCGACCGTGGCGTGCCAGCGCCGCGGCGCGCGCGTTGGCGGCCATCCGCGCCGCATCGACGTCGTTGCGAAGCAGGCGCTCAAGTGCGTCGGCCAGCGCCACCGGATCCGCCTCGGGCACCAGCAGGCCGTCATGGCCGTCGTGCAGCACCTCGCGCACGCCGGGCACGTCGCTGCCGACCACCGCGCAACCGGCCGCCATCCCTTCCAGCAGGGCCAGCGGCATTCCCTCGTAATGCGTGCTGAGCACGCAGATGCGGCTGCCGACCAGGCGCTGCGGTACGTCGCGCACCACCCCCGGGAACACGACCTGGCCAGCGATGCCCAGCTGCTGCGCCAGCTGTTCCAGCGGCCGGCGGTGGAGCTCCTTGCCGCCGCCCGGCAGCTCGACCTGCGGCTGCAACCCGCGCTGGCGCAGCAGCGCCACCGCCCGCAGCAGGGTGGCGTGGTCCTTTTGCCGGGAGAAGCGCGCGACCATCACGATCCGCGGGGCGCGCGCCTCGAATGGCTGTGCATCCGCCATCGCGAAGGGCGCCAGGTCGATGCCGTTGGGAATCGCGATGGTGCGATCGGCGGGCATTCCCATCGCCAGCAACACCTGCCGCACGCCTTCCGAGCAGCCGACGATGCGGTCGCTGCGGCGCGCCAGCCAGCGCGTCTGCGCCAGCCGCCAGGCGGTGTAGCGCTCGCGCGTGTTGTGCTCGACGTGGACCAGGTGCGGCACCTTCGCGATGAGGCCGGCGTAACGGCCCCACAGGTGTTCGGAGAAGCCGTGGGCCACCAGCACGTCCGGCTTGAACGCGCGGCAGACGCGCACCAGCGCCGCCACCGTCGCCAGGTGCGACCAACCGGGCACCAGCGCCAGTGGCACGCCCTGCGCGCGCAGTTCGGCGATCCGCGATGGCGGCGTACGCCGCTTGCGCCGCAGCACCAGCAGGGGCGCGATGGCGTCGCCGGCGCGGGCGGCATTGACCAGTTGCAGCGCCACCTGGGTCGCGCCGCCGGAGAAGCCGCCGGTCACGAAATGCAGCACGCGCACGCGCGTGTCGTCGGATGGCGGGGCAGCGGGCGGGGGCATGCCGCGCAGTCTAGCGGCGCGCGGCGCCGGCGCTGCCTAGAATGCCGCGCATGGCATCCACCCTTCCCCTGTCAGGCGTCGTCATCACCCGCGACGAAGCCGACCGCATCGCGCACTGCGTGGGCTCGCTGCTGCCCGTCTGCCGCGAGGTGATCGTGCTCGATTCGGGCTCGCACGACGACACGGTGGCGATGGCGCGCGCGCTTGGCGCGCGGGTGGAGCATCGCGCGTGGAGCGGGTTCGCCGAGCAGAAGAACGCGGTGATCGCGATGGCCACGCAGCCCTGGGTGCTGCTGCTGGATGCCGACGAATGGCTGGAAGCGCCGGCGCAGGAGGCATTGCGCGCGCTGTTCGCCGCGGGCGACGGGGCCGCGCCGGTCGAGCAGGCGGACGTGTGGCTGCTGCAGCGGCGCACGCATTTCCTCGGCCATGCGATGCAGGGCGGCAGCTTCGCGCGCGAGCCGGTGCATCGGCTGTTCCGTGCCCACCTGCGGCACGGGCTGCGCGCGGTGCATGAATACCTGGACGTCACCGGCCAGCGCGTGCGCCCGTCGCGGGTGGTGCTGGAGCACGACACCGCGCGCAGCGAGGCCGAGTACACCGCCAAGCTCGCGCGCTACGCGGCGCTGTGGGCGGGCGAGGCGCACGCGCGCGGCAAGCGCGCGTTGGCCGGGCGCGGCTGGTTAGCCGCGGCGGCCTACCTGGCCAAGAACCTGCTGCTGCGCGGCGGCCTGCGCGACGGTCGCCCGGGCTGGCGCTTCCACCTGGCGCACGCGCGCTATGCACTGCTGAAGTATCGGCTGCTGGCGGCGCGGGGGTCCGGCTCCGGCGCGCCCTGACGGTCAGTCGGCCAATGGCGCGGACGGCGCCTGCGGCGCGGGTTTGCAGGGGCGCTCTTCCAGGACCGCATCGGGGCTGAGCAGGTACCAGGATCGCCGGTTGGCCACGCCCATCGCGATCGCGCGCGACGCATGCGCGCAGCGCGCAAGCGCTTCGCCCTCCACCAGCAACCACCGTGTCGGTGCCTGTCGCTGCCACGCCCGCGCATCGGTGAACTGGAGTCCGGCATCGCGCTTGAAACCGAAGTCGCGTGCCGGGCGGTCCGCCATCAGGAGTTGCTGCTCGCGCCAGCCCACCAGGCCGAGTTCGGCATCCGGCCCGATCGCGGCGCCCACCGCGCGCATCAAGCCGCGCGACGACGAGCCATCGTTGAGCAGCGGCGCACCCACCAGGCCATACAGGACCCACAGCGTCGCCAGCAGCGCCACCAGCGCGTGGTGCGCGCGCCTGCGGCCGAACCACAGGGCGGCGCCGAGGCCGGTCGCGCCCACCGCCGCCAGCATCGCGCCCAGGCCCTGCGCAACGTGCGCCGCACGGCCCTCCATCACCCTGCGCTCAAAGCCCGGCTCGCCCAGCAGCATGGCCAGCCCCGCCAGCAGTAGCGCGGCCGACAGCACGCCCACGAAGCCGAGCAACAAGCGTTGCGCGGCGGGCTTGCGCAGCAGGCCGGGCAACAGTGGCGCCAGCGCCAGCGCCAGCATCGGCAGCGCCGGCAGGATGTACATGTCGCGCTTGCCGGAGGGGATCGAGAAGAACACGAACACCAGCAGCACCCAGCCGAGCGGCAGCAGCACGCGCGCATCGCCGCGCCGCAGTCGCCGGCGCCATGCAGGCAGCGCCCACGGCAGCGCGAGCACGGTGGGCAGCCATGCGGTCAGCGCGACTTCGAGGAAGTACCAGGCCGGCTGGCCGTGGTGCCAGGAATCGGCATAGCGGGTCAGCGTCTGCCGGAACAGCAGGTCGTCGACATAGGCCGCGTACTCGGGCGAGCGCTGGCCCAGCGCCGCGACCAGCATCGGCAGCAGCCACACCCCGCATGCCCCCACGAACGCCAGCGGCCCCAGCCAGAAGCGCCGGTCGCGCGCATGCAACCGCACCCCGTTCCAGCCCCGCAGCGATGCGTACGCCGCCGGCAGCAGCATCAGCAGCGCGATCACGCCGACGCCCTTGGTGATCGTGCCGAGGCCGGCGGCCGCCCAGCCCAGCGCCCACATCCGCCAATCCGGGCCGCGCAGCGCATGCCGCAGCAGGCCGTAGCAGGACAGCGTGATGAAGAACACCACGACCGGGTCGATCTGCGCCTTCTTCGCCTGCCAGGTGAACTGCAGGGCGAGCAGCACTGCCCAGCCGGCGTACAGCCCGATCCGCCGCGTCCACAGCCGGCTGCCAAGGTCGACCACGCACCACAACGTGACCAGCGCCGCCAGCAGCGAGGGCAGCAGGAAGGCGATGCGCAGGTGACCGGTGAGCCACAGCACGCTGGCCTGCAACCACATGAACAACGGCGGCTTGTCCGAATAGAGCTCGCCGCCGCGATGTGGGAACAGCCAGTTGCCCGACTCGACCATCTGCCGCGCGGCCAGCGCGAACCGCGGCTCGTCGGCGGGCCACGGGTCGCGCAGCCCCAGCCCCGCGCCCAGGATCAGCAGGGCGAACGTCCAGAACAGCCAGGCGTCGCGGCGGGCGCGGGTCACGGTGGTAGCGCCGCAGCCTGCTTGCGCAGCCGGGCCACGAAGAAGCCGTCCATCCCGGCAGCGCCGGGAAGGCGCTGGCAACCAAACCCGGTGTCGTGGCCGAACCGCGCGTCCAGCGGCTCCAGCGCGGCATCCGCGGTGCGCGCGAGGAAGGCCTCGACCTGCGCCGCGTTTTCCGCATGCAGGATCGAGCAGGTGGCATACACCAGCGCGCCGCCTGGCCGCAGCAGCGGCCAGAGCGCATCCAGCAGGCGCGCCTGCAACGCCACCGACGCTTCCACATCCGCGGCGCGGCGATGCAGCAGCACGTCGGGTTGGCGCCGCACGATCCCGGTGGCGCTGCAAGGCGCGTCGATCAGGATGGCGTCGAACGCCGTGCCGTCCCACCATGCGCCGGGATCGGTGGCGTCCGCGGCGCGCGCCTCGACGTCGAGCTGCAGGCGCGCGAACGCGTCCTGCATCCGCCGCACCCGTCGCGGGTCGACATCGAGCGCGAGCACGCGCGCGCCAGGATCGCGCTCGGCCAGGTGCGCGGCCTTGCCGCCGGGCGCCGCGCAGGCATCCAGCACGCGCCCGCCCGCCGGCGGCGCCAGCGCGTCGGCGACGTGCTGGGCGGCGCCGTCCTGCACCGAGACCGCGCCTTGCTCGAACCCCGGCAGCTGCTGGACCGGCACCGGCACCTCCAGCCGCAAGGCGTCGGCGAGGTCCGGGCTTTCCTCAGCAGTGATCCCGGCGGCGGCCAGCGCCCGTGCATACGTGTCGCGGTTGCCACGGCGACGATTGACCCGCAGCCACATCGGCGGCGGCTGCGCGCTGGCCTCGAAGATCGCCTCGGCCTGGGTGGGCCAGTCGGCGCGCACGCGTGCCGCCATCCAGCCGGGCCATGCATCGCCAGCGTTCGCCACCGGCAGGCCCTCGCGCTGGGCGCGGCGCAGCAGCGCGTTCACCATCGCGGCCTGGTGGGCGCGGCCGATCGCGCGGGCGGCGTCCACCGTGGCGGCCAGGGCCGCATGCGCCGGCAGCCCCAGCGCCAGCTGAGCGAAGCCGGCGTGCAGCAGCGCACGCAGCTCGCCATCGCGCGCGCCCGGCGGTTTCTGCATCCACTGCGCAAGCGCGGCGTCGAAGCGCGGACGCTGGCGCAATGCGGCCATCACGATCGCCTCCAGCAAGCCGCGGTCGCGCGGATCGGCAAGCTGGGCCTGCGCCTGCGACAGGGTCGCCTTAAGCGAGCGTCCGCGATGCAGGACCGCGTCCAGCGTGCGCGCCGCCGCGACCCGCACCGCCACGCCATCGCTCATGCGACCAGGTCGCGGCGGGCGTTGAGGTAGTCGGCCGCCGTGATCGGCTTGCCGCCCTCGCGTTGCAGCACGCGGATGCGCAGCGCGCCCTCGCCGCAGGCAACGTCCAGGCCGTCGCGGCCACCGCGCAGCAGCGCTCCGGGCGCGCGGCCATGGGCCTCGTCCAGCGCCACCGCTGCGTGGATGCGCAGGCGTTCGCCTGCCAGCTGCGCCTCGGCCATCGGCCATGGATTGAAGGCGCGCACCTTGTTCGCCAGCACCGCCGCCGGTTGCAGGAAGTCCAGCCGCGCCTCGGCCTTCTCGATCTTGTGCGCGTAGGTCACGCCTTCCGCCGGCTGCGGCTTGGGCGGGACGCGGATGGTGGCGCGCAACAGGCCCAGGCCATCGGCCAGCACGTCCGCGCCCAGCGTGGCCAGGCGGTCGTGCAGCTGTCCGCCGGTTTCCTGCGCGCCGATCTCGAGCGCGCGCGACAGCAGCACCGGGCCGGTGTCCAGGCCCTTTTCCATCTGCATCAGGCACACGCCGGTACGGGTGTCGCCGGCCTCGATCGCGCGCTGGATCGGCGCGGCGCCGCGCCAGCGCGGCAGCAGCGAGGCATGCACGTTCCAGCAGCCATGTTCGGGGATGTCGAGCACCGACTGCGGCAGGATCAGGCCGTAGGCGACCACCACCATCAGGTCGGGTTTCAGCGCGCGCAGCGCCTGTTTCGACACCGCGGCCTTGAAGTTCTCCGGCTGCAGTACCGGAATCCCGCGCTGCAGCGCCTCCAGCTTCACCGGCGACGGGGTCAGCCCGCGCCCGCGGCCGGCCGGGCGATCCGGCTGGGTATACACCGCGACCACCTCGGCCTTGTTCGCCGCCGCGCGCAGGCAGGGCACGGCGAAGGCCGGGGTGCCGGCGAAGACGATGCGCATGGTTACGCCGCGGCGGCGCGGCGGGCCTTGGCCAGCTTCTTGCGCACCATCTCGCGCTTGAGCGGGCTCAGGTAGTCGACGAACAGCTTGCCCTGAAGGTGGTCCATCTCGTGCTGGATGCAGACCGCGAGCAGGCCATCGGCCTCCATCGTGAACGGCTGGCCGTGGCGGTCCAGCGCCTGGACCGTGATCGCCTCGCCGCGGGTGACGTCGGCGAAGATCCCGGGCACCGACAGGCAGCCTTCCTGGTACACCTGCTCGCCGCGGCTGGCCACGATCACGGGGTTGACGAACACCAGCGGCTGGCTGCGGTCGTCGCTCACGTCGATCACCATGAAGCGCTTGTGGACATCGACCTGGCTGGCCGCGAGGCCGATGCCGGGCGCTTCGTACATGGTCTCGAACATGTCGTCGATGAGCGCCTGCAAGCCGGCGTCCGCCAGCTCGGCGGGCACGACGTCCGCCGCCTTGGTGCGCAGGCGGGGATCGGGGAACTCGAGGATGGGAAGCTGGGCCATGGGGGTCCGGGGGCCTGCGGCGATGCCGGAGTGGGTCACACTTGGCATTCTACCGCGCCCGACCTTGCCGGACGCTTGCCAGATCGCGGGTTTTGTCGGATATAGTGGCCCCGCTACAGGGGAAAATTCCAACGGCAGCGGGGAGATGGCCGCCATGCTTGAACATGTTTCCAAGTCCGCGCGCGCAAGCAGCACGCGCGGGCGCGGCCTGCGCACCGCGCTGGTTGCCGCGTTGCTCACGGTCGCGACCTTCGCCACCGCCGTCGAACTGCGCGGCGGCCACCCCGACACCTATGTGGTCAAGCGCGGCGATACCCTCTGGGACATCGCCGGTCGCTTCCTGCAGCGGCCGTGGCTGTGGCCGGAGATCTGGCAGGCCAACCCGCAGATCCGCAATCCGCACCTGATCTATCCGGGCGACGTGATCAGCCTTGCCTACCTGGACCGCGCCGGCATCGCCCGCGGCGACGGCGGCGAGCCGATCAACGCGGTGCCGCTGAGCGAGATCGAGCCGTTCCTGAAGGATCTGCGCAACGTCGACAGCATCGACCACCTGCCGTACGTGGTCGGGCTGGAGGACAACCGCCTGCGCAGCACCCGCGGGCAGGTCGCCTACGTGCGCGGCCTGTCGGGCGCCGCCCCGGGCCAGCGCTACCTGGTGGTGCGGCCGGAGAAGCGCTACCGCTTCGTCGAGCGCGCCGGGCTGTGCTGCGACCTGTTCCAGACCGTCGACCTCGATGCCCGCGGTCAGCACATGCGCGATGCCGGCACGATGTGGAGCAACTGGGTGTTCCCCAGCAAGAACACCGAGTTCCTCGGCTACGAGCTGATGACGCAGACCACCGGCACGGTCACCCGCGGCGAAGTGGGCGGCATCCAGGCCAGCACCCTCCTGCTGGACGCGGAAGGCCGCGAGGTGCGCATCGGTGACCGCCTGATCCCGGTCGAGGCGCACAAGTACGACCTGCAGTTCATGCCGCACGCGCCGCGCCTGCAGCAGGACTATGGCCGGCTGACGGTGATGTCGGTGGCCGACGGCTACCTGTTCGGCGGCACCCGCGACGTGATCGCGATCTCCGGTGGCGCCCGCGAGGGCATCGACAACGGCACGGTGTTCTCGATCTGGCGCCGCGGCGATTCGGTCACCGACAAGGTCCGCGACGGACTCGACCGCGACGAGGACGTCACCCTGTTCGAGAACAAGGTGCGGCTGCCCGACGAGTTCGCCGGCCACGCGATGGTGTTCCGCACCTTCGACAAGGTCAGCTACGCGCTGGTGATGAGCAGCGTCAAGCCGACCCGCGTGGGCTACGAGCTCAAGCATCCGGACGCGCCCTACTGACGATCGGGGTTTCCCGACCGCACGATGCGACGGCGCCCGAGGGCGCCGTCGCTGTTTGCGGGGCAGGCTGGCCGCATGCCTGCCACCTGCATGCCACCCGATCCCGAGCACGATGCCCTGCTGCGGCTGCTGCACAGCGGGGCGCCCGCCAGCGGGTTGCGACGGCTGCTGGATTCGCACGCAAGCGCCGCGGCGGCGCTCGCCGCCGGGCCCCGCGACTGGGCCAGCCATGGCCTCTCCAGCGCGGCCTGCCAAGCCATCCGCACCCCGGAGTCCGGCGCCATGGGCCGCGCCCAGGCCTGGCTGGCGCAGCCCGGCCACCAGCTGCTGGGCTGGCGCGATGCGGCCTATCCGCCGCTGCTGCGGCGCACCGCATCGCCACCGGCCATGCTGTTCGTGGCCGGCGACCCCGCCCTGCTGTGGCGCCCGGCGGTGGCCATCGTCGGTAGCCGCAGCGCCACCGCCGGCGGGCGGGCGAATGCCGCCGCGTTTGCTA
This sequence comes from Pseudomonadota bacterium, assembly GCA_023388715.1. Taxonomy (GTDB): domain Bacteria; phylum Pseudomonadota; class Gammaproteobacteria; order Xanthomonadales; family Xanthomonadaceae; genus Thermomonas. The sequence continues at coordinate 11,896 of JAEWFT010000001.1, read as the reverse complement.
CCGAGCTGGCCCGCAGCCGCCTGTGCATCGCCAGCGGGCTGGCCGCCGGCATCGACGCCGCCGCCCACGAGGCCACCCTGGCGTCGGGCGGGCACACCGTGGCCGTGCTCGGCACCGGGCCGGACGTGGCCTACCCCGCCGCGCACGGCCCGCTGCTGGCGCGCATGGCGCGCGAGGGCGCGGTGGTGAGCGAACATCCGCCCGGCACCGGCGCGCTGCGCCAGCATTTCCCCAGCCGCAACCGCATCCTGGCGGGGCTGACCCTGGCCACCGTGGTCATCGAGGCCGCCTACCGTTCCGGCGCGCTGATCACCGCCCGGCTGGCGGCGGAGGCCGGGCGCGAAGTGTTCGCGCTGCCGGGCTCCATCCACAACCCGATGGCGCGCGGCTGCCACCGCCTGATCCGCGACGGCGCCCAGCTGGTGGAGGATCCGGCGGAGGTGCTGGAGGCGATCGGCCCGCTGGTGGCGGACCTGGCGCGGGCGCTGCGCGGGGAGCTGGACGCCCCGGAGGCGGTCGCGGCGCAGGCGCCGGCCGCGGCAACCGGCGGTTCAGCAGCGCTGGATCCGGCCTACAACCGCTTGTGGCAGGCGCTTGGCCACGACCCAACCGCTATGGATGAACTGGTGGAACGTAGCGGATTGACGGCGGCCGACGCCTCGTCCATCCTGCTGGCGCTGGAGCTCGAAGGCCGGGTCGCGTCGCAACATGGCCGCTACACGCGTATCGGAGCCTGACAGCCGCTCATCGCGCCCACCGGGCGCAGGCCGGGGGACATGAAAGAAAGCATCCTGGATGTCCTGCTGTACCTGTTCGAGCACTACTTCACCAACGATGCCATCGATCCGGCCGACGACCTGACCGCGCCGGATGGCCCGTTGATGGGCGAACTGGTCGAAGCCGGCTTCTCGCAGGTGGAGGTGCGCAAGGCGTTCGACTGGCTGGACACCCTGGCCCGCCAGCGCCCCACGCCGGGGCAGGCGCGCAGCAAGGGGCCCACCCGGGTCTTCCACGGGGCCGAGCTCGAGAAGCTGGACACCGAGTCGCGAGGTTTCCTGCTGTTCCTGGAACAGCACGGGATCCTCGATCCGGACCAGCGCGAACTGGTGCTCGACCGCGCGATGGCGCTCGACCAGGACGAGCTGGAACTGGACGACCTCAAGTGGGTCGTGCTGATGGTGCTGTTCAACCAGCCAGGCTCGGAAGCCGCCTATGCCTGGATGGAAACCCAGATGTTCCTGGACGAGCCGGAGCCGGTCCATTAGGGCATGATGCCCGCCGGCCGCCGCTTGACAGCCAGCGGGTGGCGTGATTCCACTGTAATAACGAAGCGCCCGGGGTTGCCGCCCCGGGCGTTGGCATCTTGCGCGGCGCTGACGCCGCCTTCACCCTCTTGCGGGAACCTGCGCCCCACATGGCCAAGAATCTGCTCGTCGTCGAATCGCCGGCCAAGGCGAAGACGATCAACAAATACCTCGGCAAGGACTTCACCGTCCTCGCCAGCTACGGCCACGTCCGCGACCTGGTGCCCAAGGAGGGCGCGGTCGATCCCGACGCCAACTTCGCCATGCGCTACGAGACCATCGATCGTAGCGAGAAGCACGTCGATGCGATCGCCAAGGCGGCCAAGGCCGCCGATGCCATCTACCTGGCCACCGACCCGGACCGCGAGGGCGAGGCGATCAGCTGGCACATCGCCGAGATCCTGGCCGAGCGCGGGTTGCTGGAAGGCCGCGACCTGCAGCGGGTGGTGTTCACCGAGATCACCCCGCGCGCGATCAAGGAGGCGATGGCCAGGCCGCGCGCGATCTCCGCGCCGCTGGTGGACGCCCAGCAGGCCCGCCGCGCACTCGACTACCTGGTCGGCTTCAACCTCTCGCCGGTGCTGTGGCGCAAGGTCCAGCGCGGGCTGAGCGCCGGCCGCGTGCAGAGCCCGGCCCTGCGCATGATCGTGGAGCGCGAGGAGGAGATCGAGGCCTTCGTCGCCCGCGAGTACTGGTCGGTCGAGGCCGAGGTCGCGCATCCGTCGCAGCCGTTCACCGCCAGGCTGAGCAAGCTCGACGGGCAGAAGGTCGAGCAGTTCACCATCACCAATGCCGACGATGCGGAGGCCGCCCGCGCGCGGATCGCCGCCGCCGCGCAGGGCCGCCTGCACGTCACCGACGTCGGCAGCAAGGAGCGCAAGCGCCGACCGGCGCCGCCGTTCACCACCTCCACCCTGCAGCAGGAGGCCGCGCGCAAGCTTGGCTTCACCACCCGCAAGACGATGCAGGTGGCGCAGAAGCTGTACGAGGGCGTGGCCATTGGCGAGGAAGGCACGGTCGGCCTGATCAGCTACATGCGTACCGACTCGGTGACGCTGTCGCAGGACGCGCTGGGCGAGATCCGCGACGTGATCGCGCGCGACTTCGGCACCGCCTCGCTGCCGGACAAGCCCAACGTCTACCAGACCAAGTCGAAGAACGCGCAGGAAGCGCACGAGGCGGTGCGCCCGACGTCTGCGCTGCGCACGCCGGCGCAGGTGGCACGCTACCTGACCGATGACGAGCGCAAGCTGTACGAACTGGTGTGGAAGCGCGCGGTCGCCAGCCAGATGATCCCGGCCACGCTCAATACCGTCACCGTGGAACTGGCCGCCGGCAGCGAACACAGCTTCCGCGCCAGCGGTACCACCGTGGTGGTCGCCGGTTTCCTTGCCGTGTACGAGGAGGGTCGCGATGCCTTCGATCCGAAGAGCAAGGCCGCGCGCGAGGACGACGACGGCGAGGCCCGCAAGCTGCCGGCGATGAAGCCCGGCGAGAACATCCCGCTCGACCGGATCCACGCCGACCAGCACTTCACCCAGCCTCCGCCGCGCTTCACCGAAGCCGCGCTGGTCAAGGCGCTGGAGGAATACGGGATCGGCCGGCCGTCCACCTACGCATCGATCATCCAGACCCTGCTGTTCCGCAAGTACGCGGAAATGGAAGGCCGCAGCTTCCGCCCGACCGACGTCGGCCGCGCGGTGTCGAACTTCCTGAGCTCGCACTTCACCCGCTACGTCGACTACGACTTCACCGCCAACCTCGAGGACGAGCTGGATGCCGTGAGCCGCGGCGAGGAGGCATGGGTGCCGTTGATGGCGAAGTTCTGGGGCCCGTTCAAGGAACTGGTCGACCAGAAGTCGGAGAGCGTGGACCGCAGCGAAGCCACCGGCGCGCGCGAGCTGGGCAGCGACCCGAAATCCGGCAAGCCGGTCAGCGTGCGCCTCGGGCGCTACGGCCCGTACGCCCAGATCGGCGACAAGGACACCGACGAGACCCTGCAGTTCGCTTCGCTGCGGCCCGGCCAGTCGATGCACACGATCACCCTCGATGACGCGATCGAGCTGTTCAAGCTGCCGCGCAAGCTGGGCGATGACAACGGCGAGGAAGTGAGCGTCGGCATCGGCCGCTTCGGCCCGTTCGCCAAGCGCGGCAGCACCTACGCCTCGCTGAAGAAGGAGGACGACCCCTACACCATCGACCTTGCGCGCGCGGTGCTGCTCATCGAGGAGAAGGAGGAGATCGCCCGCAACCGCATCATCAAGGAGTGGGACGGCAGCGACATCCAGGTGCTCAACGGCCGCTACGGCGCGTACATCAGCGACGGCAAGCTCAACGGCAAGATCCCCAAGGACCGCGAGCCGGCCAGCCTGAGCCTGGAGGAAGTGCAGCAGCTGCTGGCCGAGACCGGAAAGCCGGCGCGGCGCGGATTCGGCGCGAAGAAGGCCGCGGCGAAGAAGGCGCCCGCCAGGAAGGCTCCAGCGAAGAAGGCGGCCGGCAAGGCGACCAAAAAGACCACGGCCGGCAAGGCGTCGAAGAAGCCCGCCGCGAAGAAGGCCCCGGCGAAGAAGGCGTTCAAGTCGATCTCCGGCATCGAACCGGCCGCCGCGGTGATCACCGCCAAGCCGGTGGTGGCCGGCAAGAAGCGCGTCGTGCGCAAGGCCGCGCCCGGCGACGCCCCGTACTGAGCGATGGGCGCGGGCGGCCACACGGGGCTGGACGTCGCGCTCACGGCGCTGCGCGGCGGCGGGGTCATTGCCTATCCGACCGAGGGTGTCTGGGGGCTGGGCTGCGATCCGCGCGATGAGCGCGCGGTGCTGCGGCTGCTGGCGCTCAAGCAGCGCGCGGTCGGCAAGGGCCTGATCCTGATCGCGGCGGACATCGCCCAGTTGCGCGACTACGTCATGCTCGACGCGCTCGACGACGACGCCCGCGCCGCCGTGCTCGCCAGCTGGCCGGGGCCGCATACCTGGATCGTGCCGGCATCCCCCGCGGCGCCGCGCTGGATCACCGGCGACCACGACGGCATCGCGGTCCGGGTCAGCGCGCACCCGGACGTGGCCGCGCTGTGCACCACCTTCGGCCACGCCCTAGTGTCGACCAGCGCCAACGTCGCCAGCGAACCGGCGCCGCGCACGCGGCAGGAACTCGATCCGCGGATCGTGGCGGGGGTGGACGCGGTGCTCGCGGGCGAGACTTCCGGGCTGGCGCAGCCGACCTCGATCCGCGATGCCCGCAGCGGGCGCTGGCTGCGCTGACCCGGAGCGGCGTCCTTCACGCCCGGCTTTCCCCGCCGTGAACGGCGCCCGCGCAGCCGCTTCCCCCGCGGCCACCGCGGCCGCACCATAGGGACGTGCGCGTTCCGCTCGCCATCGCCTGCCTGCTGCTGCCACTGATGCCGCAGGCCCCCGCGCGCGCGCAGGCGACGGACAACGTCACCATCTATCGCTGCACCGACGCCCGCGGCCACCAGAGCCTGCGCGACTCGCCCTGCCCGCGCGGCCAGGACCAGCAGGCGCGGGAAATGCTGCGGCCGAAGGATGCGCCGGCATCGGCGCCGCGCAGCGCGACGGTCGCCCAGCCACGGTCCGCCGCGCAACCGGCGGTGGCCTACCGCAGCCCGCCGCTGCCGATGTACCAGTGCACCACCCCCGACGGCGAGCGCTACACCAGTGACAGCGGCGACGGCAATCCGCGCTGGGTGCCGTTCTGGACGCTGGGCTACCCGTCCTACGTGGGGCGCCCGGGTCGCCTTCCGGTGCAACGCGGCGAATTCCGGCGCGCGCCGCCGCTGGGCGCGGGCCTCAGCATCCCGCACTCGCCGCCGCTCCCGCATCCACCCGCGCTGCCGCCCCGCCACCCGCATCCGGTGCCGTGGCCAGCCGCCAGCGGCGGCGGCCAGTGGATCCGCGATGCCTGCGCGCCGCTGCCGCCGGCCGAAGTCTGCGCGGTGCTGCACGAGCGCCGCGCGGCCATCCGCACCCGCTTCTTCAATGCGCAGGAAAAGGAGCGGGCCGTGCTGCGGGGCGAGGAGCGTGCGATCAACGCGCGCCTCGACAACGATTGCGGCGGCCGCTGATGCGCCTGCTGCTGGCCGGGCTGCTGCTGCTTGTAATCGACGCGTTCGCGCAGGAAACCGTGTTCTACAAGTGCACCGACGCGCGCGGCACGGTCTCGATGCAGAACGGCACGCCGTGCGCGGCGGGCATGAAGCAGGAAGTCCGCCGGATCGGCGAAGTCCGCACGGTGCCGGTGCCCAGGAAGCCGGCGGACGCGCCCGCGGCGCCGGCCGCGCCGGTCTACGGCACGTTCGAGCTGGTCAGCGGCCCGAACATGACGCGCACGCCGGCGCCGGAAGCGGCGGGGCTGCCGCCGCCCCCGCCGCTGTTCCAGTGCGCGACCTGGGATGGCGACACCTACTTCGGCGAGCGCGACGACCCGGAGCCGCGTTGCGCGCCGCTGCAGGTGGTCGGGATCGACGGCAGCGCGGAGCGCGGAATGGGCCAGGCCTGCGAGATGAAGCGCGACAGCTGCACCGCGATCCCGGCGCCGCAGCTGTGCGCGGCGTGGTATCGCCGCCTCGATGATGCCGAGTTCAAGCTGCGCTACGCCGGCGACGACAACCGCGGCGAACGCCAGGCGACCTTCGACGTGCTGCAGGCCAGGATCGCCGGCAGCCTGTGCGCGACCGCCGTCGATGCGGGCGCGCCAGCGCCGCAGGCCGGTCAGAACCCGTAGCGCAGGAAGCCGCCGTCCACCGCGATGCATTCGCCGGTGACGTAGCCCGACGCGGGCAGGCAAAGGAACGTCACCGCCGAGGCCACTTCCTCGGGCTCGCCGATGCGGCCCATCGGCGTGCGCATCAGCACCTCGTCGAGGTAGTCCGGATCGGCGAGCTTGCCGCTGGTGCGGCGGGTGCGGATGTACCAGGGCGCGACCGCATTGACGCGGATCCCGTCCTCCGCCCACTCCACCGCGAGGTTGCGGGTCATCTGGTGCAGCGCGGCCTTGCTCATCCCATAGGGCGCGCCGCTGCGCACGTGGGTGATGCCGGAAACGCTGCCCACGTTGACGATGCTGGAGGCCGCGTGCCGGGCCAGCAACGGGTGCGCGCCGCGGCACAGCTCGAACGCGGAGAACAGGTTGGTCTCGAAGATCCCGCGCCACTGGTCCTCGCCGTACTCCAGCGTGGGCCGGGTGAGGTTGCCGCCGGCATTGTTGACCAGCACGTGCAGGCCGCCATGGTCGGCGGCCCAGTCGAGGATCTCGGCGCGCTGCTCCTCGTCGGTGACGTCGGCCGGCAGCGCCAGCACCGCGTCCTCCGGGCCGGGGAACTGGTCCTCCAGCTCGGCGCGGGCCTGCTCAAGCAGTTCGCCGTCGCGCGCCACCATCAACACCTGCGCGCCGAAGGAGAGCAGTTCGCGGCAGATCGCCAGGCCAATGCCGGCGCTGGCGCCGGTCACCAGCGCGCGTTGTCCCAGCAGCGACCAGCGTGGCGATGGCATCCCGGGCGTTCCGTGTGGGGTCCGCCCTAGGATAGGCCAGCCGCGCGCCTTACAGCGGCGTGCAGAAGCAGTGCGCCATCGGCAGCACGCGCGCGTTGCCGCCGCGCTCCAGCGCCGACTCGACGAAGCGCAGCGGCGCCTGCCCGGCGAGGCGCCGCGCCAGCAGCAGCTCGCCGCCGCCCGCGGAACGCAGCAGCGCCAGGCCCACGCGGCTTTCCAGCAGGCCGCCGAACCACTGCGAGAACGGCGTGGCCATCTCCTCGACGTAGCGCGTCTGCCAGGCATCCGGCTTCCCGAGCTTGGCGCGCGCGGCGGCGTCGGCCACCGCATCGCCAAGCCCGCCGAAGGCATCGACCAGCGCGCGCTGCTTGGCCTGCGCGCCGCTCCACACCCGCCCGCGCGCAACCTCGTCGACCTGTTGCACGCTGCGGCCGCGCGCCTGCGCAACCTTGCCGGTGAAATCGCGGTAGCCCTTCTCGATCACCGACTGCACGGTGGTGGCCACCCCCGGATCCAGCGGCCGGGTCGGGTCGAACGCGCCCGCGTAGCGCGCGGTGCCGACGCCGTCGGTATGCACGCCGATCTTGTCGAGGCTGCGGTCCAGGGTCGGGAACAGGCCGAAGATGCCGATCGAGCCGGTGATGGTCGAGGGATCGGCATAGATGCGGTCGGCGTTCATGCTGATCCAGTAGCCACCCGACGCGGCGACATCGCCCATCGACACCACCACCGGCTTGCCCGCCGCCTTGAGCGCGACCACCTCGCGGCGGATCTGCTCGGAGGCGAACACCTCGCCGCCCGGGGAATTAACCCGCAGCACCACCGCCTTGACGTTCTCGTCCTCGCGCGCGTCGCGCAGCAGGGCGGACGTCGATTCGCCGCCGACCTGGCCCGGCGGCAGGTCGCCGCCGGCGATCGCGCCCTCGGCGATCACCACCGCCACCTGCGGCCGCGCGTCGGCCTTCGGCAGGGAAAGGTTGACGTGCTGCACGTAGGCGGCCAGACCGACCTGGCGGAAGCCGCCCTCCGCCTTCTCGTCGGCCACGCCGCGCTCGACCAGCAGCGCCTCGACTTCCTCGCGGGTCTTCAGCGCCGTCACCAGCTTCTGCCGCAGCGCCATCTGCGCCAGGTCGCCATTGGCGGCCACCACCTGCTCGGGCAGGGAGTTGGCGTAGTTGGCCAGCGCCGCCGGCGACAGGCCGCGCGCCTTGCCGATTTCCGCCAGCATCCGCTGCCAGATGTCGTTCATCCAGTAGAGGTCGGCTTCCTTCGACTCGGGCGAGGCGTCATCGCGGATGAATGGCTCGGCGGCCGACTTGTACTCGCCCACCTTGAACAGGTGCATGTCCACGCCGAGCTTGTCGTTGAGCAGCTCGCGGAAGTACGGCCGGTACGAGGCCAGGCCGTCGAGCAGCACACCGCCGGGCGACATCGGATCGAGGTAGATCTCGTCGGCCTGCGCCGCCAGCAGGTACTGGCCCTGGGTGTACGCATCGCCATAGGCCACGACCTGCTTGCCGGCCGCGCGCACCTTTCCGATCGCCGCCGCGACTTCGTGCAGGGAGGCGAAGCCCGAGGCCTGCAGCTGGTCCAGGTCGAGCACCACGCGCTCGATGTGCTTGTCGGTGCGGGCGGCGTCCAGCGCGCGCAGCACGTCGCGCAGGCGCACCTCGCGGCAGTCCAGGCTCTTGGTCGCACGCGCGAGGCCGCGGCTCAGCGGATCGCAGCGGTACTGGTCGACCAGCTGCCCTTCGGGTGCGAACACCAGGGTCGAGCGCTCCGCCACCGGGGCCAGCTGGCCGCCGCGCAGCACCGCCGCCAGCAGCAGCACGACCACCAGCAGGAACAGCAGGTTGAACACCAGCCGGCGGCTGAAATTGAGTGCATCCCACAGGCCGATGAACAGGCGGGCGATGGGGCCGCGGCGGCGCGGTTCGTTCATGGTGCGGGACTCCGGTGACGCATGGGGAACAGGGGGTGGCGGTGGCGACGCGCGCATTGGCCGGGCGCGGCTCGGGCCATGGCCGCCATGCTATCGGGGCGGCGTGAAAGCTTCATCCGACGTCGGTCACCGTGACCTGTGGGCCATCCCCCGGCATCGTGATGCGCGCGCTGCTGCGCAGGAAACGCCGCGCCAGCAGCACCGCCGCCACCGCCAGGCCCGCGGTCAGGCCCAGCCACATCCCGCGCGGCCCCCAGCCCAGCCACAGCCCGAGCCCGATGCCGACCGGCATGCCGATGCCCCAGTAGGCGAATGCGGCCAGCAGCATCGGCACCCGTGTGTCGGCCAATCCGCGCAGTGCGCCGGCGGAGAGCACCTGGATGCCGTCCGGGAACTGGAACAGCGCTGCGTACAGCAGCAGCGCGGCCGCCAGTCCCGCCACCGCGGCATCGGCGGTGTAGAGGCCGACGATCGCGTGGTTGCCCAGCAGCAGGACCGTGGCCGACAGGGCCTGGGTGCCCAGCACCAGCAGCAGGCCTGCGAAATAGGTGCGCCGCAGGCCGACCCGGTCGCCGCGTCCCAGCGCGTGGCCAACCCGCACGGTGGTCGCCTCGGCCACCCCGAACGGGATCATGAAACACAGGCTGGCGACGTTGATCGCGATCTGGTGGGCGCCCACCGGCACCTCGCCCAGGCGCCCGATCAGCAGCGCGGTGACGATGAACAGGCTGCCCTCCATCGCCACGGTGACGCCGATCGGCAGGCCGGTGCCGACCAGCCCGCGCAGCACCGGCCAACGCGGCGCGTCGAAGCGCGCGAACAGGGCAAGGTCGGCGAAGCGGCGCGCGCGCGCCAGGTACAGCGCGAACGCCAGCATCTGCGCCCAGAACATCGCGGCCGAGGCCCAGCCGATCCCGGCCGCGCCCATTTCCGGCAGCAGGCCCACGCCATTGGTCAGCGCCCAGCCCAGCGGCGCCAGCAGCAACAGGCCACCGAAGCCGATCACCATGGTCGGCATCGACCAGTGCAGGCCATCGCTGAGATAGCGCATGCACAGGTACAGGGTGAACGCCGGGATGCCCCAGCGGATCGCGTGCAGGAAGGCAGTGGCGCCGGGGATGATGTCGGCGGCCATGCCCATCGGCGCCAACGCGCGCGGCAGCGCGGAGAGCAGCGCGAACAGCGCGAGCCCGAGCAGCAGCGCCAGCCACAGCGCCTGCCGGAACAGCGCCCCGATCTCGCCGCGACGGCCGGCGCCGTCCAGCTGCGACACCGAGGGCGGCAGCGCCATCAGCGTGCCCATCGGCACCATCATCGGCAGCCAGAACAACGCGGTTCCCACGGCCACCGCGGCCAGGGTGTCGGTGCCATGGTGGCCCGCCACCACGGTGTCGACGAACCCGACCAGCCCGTGCGAGAGGTGCCCGGCCGCCAGCGGCGCGGCCAGCAAGGCGCTCTTGCGCACTTCGTCGCGGAAGCGGGGACGGGCGGGCTGCATGCGATGCCGGGCGCGCGATATGGCGCCGAGGCGCGGGGGGTGCCATCTTAGCGGCGAAGGGGGGACGCGCCGATGACCGCACCGATTGCCGAAGGCGAGCCCGTGGCCGTCGAAGCCCGCTGCAGGAACTGCGGCGCGGAGCTGCTGGGCCCGCATTGCCACGCCTGCGGGCAGGCGGCGCGCAACCCGTTCGGGCGCCTGCGCGACGCCGCGGCGCACGTGTTCGAGGCGGCGTTCGACGTCGACGGGCGGATCCTGCGAACCCTGCGCGACCTGCTGGTGCCGGGCCGGCTGGCGATAAACTACCTCGCCGGCCGGCGTGCGCGCTACGTCGCCCCGACCCGCCTGTTCGTGGTGCTGTCGGTGCTGACGTTCTTCGTCGCGCACTGGGCCAGCACCGGCGGCGCGTTGCGGATCGACCTGACCGACATGGACAACAGCGCGATCGCCGCCGCCTCCACGGAAGCGGAACTGGAGGTGGCCCGCCAGGCGCAGGTGGCGCTGCTGCAGGGCAAGCGCGCGCTCATTGTCGGGCGCGATGACGCCGGCGCGGCGCAGGCCGCGCTCGACGCCCGCCGCGCGGACATCGACGCGATGGCCGACCGGCGCCTGGAAGCGTTGCGCAACGCCGCCCTGGCCGGCGCGCCGCCGCCGGCGCCTGCGTCGGACTTCGATGGCTTCCAGGTCAACGGCAAGCGCTGGCATCCGCGCGACAACCCGATCCGGGTGGCGTGGCTGCCCGCCTTCGCCAACAACTGGCTCAACGAGCGCGCCGGCCATGGCATGGCGAACATGAAGCGCTACCTGCGCGACCAGGCCGCGCTGAAGGACGCGTGGCTGGCGGCGATCCCCACCACGCTGTTCTTCCTGGTGCCGGTGTTCGCGCTGCTGCTCAAGCTGTTCTACGTGCTGTCGCGCTGGACCTGGCTCGAACACCTGGTGGTGGCGCTGTGCAGCCACGCCCTGATGCTGCTGGCCGCGCTGCTGGCGATGCTGCTGGTCATCGCCACGCGGGCGACGCCGCTGGCCGGCATCGGCGAGTCCACGGGAGGCTGGCTGGCACTGGCCACCGCGCTCTACCTGCTGCTGATGCAGAAACGCGTGTATGGCGAAGGCTGGCCATTGACGCTGCTGAAATTCGGCGTGCTCGGCGTGCTCTATTCGATCCTGCTGGGCCTCGGCGCGATGCTGGCGCTGGGATCGGTATTCCTGGCCTGAGGCGCCACCGCGCTCAGTTCTGCAGACGCTCCAGCATCCAGGCCCGGCGCTGGCTGCCCGGCACCTGCAGCAGCGCCACCCGCAGCGCCTCGCGGTCCTCCGGCGGCGTGCTCTGGGCAAGCCGCTCCAGCGCGTCCACGTCCTGCGGTTCCGCCGCCAGCAGCAACTGCAGCAGCTGGGTCCGCTGCGCCTCCGGCACGAACCCGAACAGTGGCGCCACCCGTGGCCAGTCGCGCACGAACCGCGGACCGAGCCAGCCGCCATGGCGCATGTCATGCCCCAACGCGTCGAAGCGCGTGCGCAGCTGGTGGCGCTGCACCGGCGACGCCAGCTGCCAGCGCTGGCCCAGCGCGCGCAGCAGGACGCGGTCGCCGGGTGGCAGGGCGCGCCACGCGGCCCACGCGCCTCGCTGGCGCGCGCGCTGCGAAGG